>JAHJCH010000001.1 GCA_018813065.1 Myxococcota bacterium | reverse complement strand
TGGAGATCGGCCAGCGCGCCCCCGCCGCCAGCGCCAAGAGGGCCAGGCCGCTGGGCGTCCAAAGCACAGGCATCGCCAGCCCGCCGATGAGCCCCGCCGCCAGCGCCGCCCCTGCCATCCTCGCCGTTCGCCCCGCCTTGGCCCGCCGCTCCAGGCGCCACGCCAGCCAACCCAAGCCCAAGAGCCCCATCAAGCCCACCTCATCCAGCAGCTCAATGAGATCCGCGTGGGCGTGGCGCAGATCGGTGTAGCGAGGGGTGCCTTGGGGCTGCGCCGCCAAGTACGCGCGTTGACGCGCCGGCCAGCGCCGCTGAAACGCCTCAGGCCCATAGCCAAAGGGGCTCAGCTCGGCCAAGCCCGAGAGGTGGACCCGCCAAAGATAGAGGCGCCCCGCCGCCGCCCCTGGCGCTGAAGCCGCCCTTTGAGGCAGCGCCGCGCCGCCCAGGGCGACGAGCCCGGCGACGAGCAGCGCCGCGCGCAGCGCCACCCTCGCTCGCCCCTGCCCCGCGCCCCGCCAAAAGCACCACAGCCCCGGCGCCGCCATCACCCAGGCCGTACGGCTGCCGGTGAGGATCAGCGCGGCGAGGGTCAGGCCGAAGAGGCGCCCTCGCCCTGGTCGCCCTCGGGGATCTGGCGCGGTGAAGGGCAGCGCCATCGCCAGCGCCGCGCCGAGGTGGCCTGGGTTGCCCAGCGTGGCCACCACCCCGCGCCCTTGAAAGCTGAGCCGCTCATTGAAGAAGGGCGCGCCCAGCGCTTGGGCCACGGCGATGAGGCTCAAGATCGCCGCCAAGCGCGCGATCCCACGCCGCGTCGCCGCCCCTGGGCGGGTGGCGGCGAAGATAAAGATGCCCAGCCCCAAGACCAGCAGCGACCAGCCCTCCACGCGCGCCCATGTCGCCTCGGGGGCGATCAGCGCGCCCAGGCTCAGCGGGATCAGCAGGGCCAAGCCCGGCAGCGGCGGGAGGCGACGCCCCAACGCCAGCAGCGACAGCGCCGCCACCGAGGCGACGCCGATGAGCAGCTTTTGAAGGTCTAGGCGGTCGATGAGCGGGGTGGTGAACAGGCAGAGGAGGGCCACGGCGAGAGGCGCGCCGTGTGGCGGGGCAAGGCGCATCGCTCAGCGGAGCTTGACGACCTTGAGGGTGTATTCGGATTGATCTCCACGTGGACCGTCGGCGAAGTAAGCCACATGGCGCCCATCAGGGGAGAGGCAGGCCTTCACCGGGCCTTTGTGGTGCGCATCTGCGCCGTCGTACTCATATCGATATGGCTTGCCCGCCAGCTTGATCTCCTTGCCCGCCAAGGTGACGCTGATGGCGTTGAGGTCCGTCTTGACTGAAACATCGCCCACTTTTTGGATGCAGATGTCCTTGACCAGCTCCTTTGGGTAATCCCAGCTCTTGATCCACTCTCCCTTGGCGACGGGGATGGGGTGTGGGGTGATGGCGTAGGTCTGAGGGTTGACGAAGATCCAGTCATTGTTGTCCGGCCAGCCGCTGAAGAGGAGGATCTGCCCGTTTTTGGCCGGCAAGGTGTGGTTGACGCCCTTCAGCGCGGTGATCCGCTCGACGCTGGGCGCGCTGACCTTGGACTTAAAGAGGCCCGGCTCGCCGGGCTCCTCATACTGGGAGTGACCCCAGACGACGGTGTCATCATCGATAAAGAAGGGGTGGTAGCCCTGGACCTTGCTCAGCTGCGTGACCTTGACGCTCTCGACCTCCAAGACCTTGACGCTGGTGGGCGTCTTGGGGGTGACCATGTAATCCCAAGCCTCGTTTGTGACGATTTTCTTGCTGTCAGGCGACCAGGCCAGGGTGGGTGTGTTGCCATGGAGGGTCAGCTGGGCGACGACGGGCAGCGCCGTGGAGGGCTGCGCGGAGAGCTGGGCGGCTTGCCAAGCGGTGAGGCCGACGACGACGAGCGCCGACAAGCCAACGGTGTGAAGCTTCATGCCTTAGACCTCGGATGGGTGATGGGGTGGGCGAGTCTGTCCATAAACCGCGCTCGATTTCAAGGTGTTGCTTGGCGCGAGGCGATCACGCGCAGGGGAGATCGACGTGGAAAGTCGTGCCCACCCCCAGCGCTGACTCGACGTGAATCTCACCGCCGTGCCCTTTGAGGATGTCGTGGATGACAGACAGGCCCAGGCCGGTGCCCTCGCCCTGCGGCTTGGTGGTGTAGAGGGGCTCAAAGATGCGCTCCAGGCAATCCGGGGCGATGCCGTGCCCTGTGTCCATGACGCTGAGGCGCACCCAGGGCCGCCCCGCGCGGCGCTGCGGGCTGAGGGTGATCGTCAGCGTGCCCTGCCCCTCGATGGCGTAGATGGCGTTGGTGCAGAGGTTGAGGACGACCTGGTGGAGCTGGTTGGCCTCGCCCAAGACCGCCCCCACCTCGACATTAAGCTGTGTCTGAACGCGGACCCCGCAAGGGAGGGTGGCGCGCAGCAGGCTCAAGACCTCTCGGACGATCTCAGCGAGCTGGAGGGGGCTGTGGACCTCGTCGCCGCGCCGCGAGAAGCTCAAGATCCGCTCCACGAGGCCACGGGCGCGTGTCCCCGCGCGGTGGATCTCACCTAAAAGATCACGCGCGCCGTCGGGGAGCCCCTCCTCCAGCTGCGCCAGCGCCGCGTAGCTCAAGATCGGCTGAAGGATGTTGTTGAGATCATGGGCGACCCCCCCCGCCAGCGCGCCGATGGCGTTGATCTTCTGGCTCTCGCGAACTTGACGCTCCAGGCGCCGCTCCTGGGTGACGTCCCGCTTGACGGCGACGTAGCCGTCGATGATCCCGCGCACATCCCAGATCGGTGAGATGGTCACGTCCTCACGATAGGCCGTGCCGTTTTTGTGCTTGTTGACGAAGTGCCCACGCCAGATCGCCCCGCCGCTGATCGTGCGCCAGAGCTGGACGTAGACCTCGCGCTCTTGGACCCCGGACTTGAGGATGCTGGGGGTGCGCCCAATCACCTCGCGGCGTAGATAGCCCGAGACACGCTCAAAGGCAGGGTTGACGTACTCGATGTGGCCCGCCCTGTCGGTGATCACGATCGACTCCGCCGCGTGCTCGATGGCGGCGTTGAGGCGCCGCAGCGCGCTCTCGGCGCGGGCGCGGCGGCTGAGATCAAGGGCGACGCCTGAGAGGTAGCGCGCGCCCTCGCCTTGAAGGGGCACCATCGTCAAGAGGAGGGGGCGGGGGCCCTCTGGCCCGCACAGCGAGGCCTCAAGCTCGCGGTAGACCGCCGTGGGCGCCGAGAGCAGCGCTTGGAGGCGTGGGCGATCCGCCTCTGAGATCAAGTCCACGAGCGGGCGCCCCGCCAAGGCCTCCGGCGTCAGCCCCGTCCAGGCCTCCAAGCGTTGATTCCAGCGCACCAGCCCACCGCGCTCATCGAGGAGATAGATCAGCCCAGGGACAGAGGCGATGATGGCGTCGGAGAAGCGCCGCTCATGCTGCTCTCGCCGCCGCAGCTCCGCCTCAAGCTTGATCCGCTGGCTGCGCTCACGCATCAAGCTCAGCGTCCGCGAGGTGAGGGTGTCGTACATGCCCAAGACGGTCTCGATGAGCACCTGCATCGAGCCGCTCATCTCCTCATCGGCGCGGCGCTTGGCCTCGTCGAGCTGGAGCCCTTGCTCCATGGCCAGGATCACCTTGGCCATGCGCTTATCCGCGTCGAGGATATGAAACGCCAGCCAGTGCGTGAGGAACCTCAGCAGATCCTCGATGAGCTTATCGCGCGGATGATTGTCTTTATTCTTTTTGATTTCAAAGACTTGGCCGAGGAAACTGCGGTGCGTCGCTTGATGCGCCTTGAGCCAAGGCTCATCGGAGAAGCGGCGCGCCCAGACGGCCTCCTCGGTGGCGAAGTGATAGTCCGCGTAGGCCGCCAGGGCGTCAAAGACCTCCTCGATCTGCGCCGCGTCCATGTCGTGGCCCAGCCCACGCGCCAGCGCGTTGAGGAGGGCGACGAGCTGGCGGTGCTGGGCGTCGATGAGGGGCAGCCCCGTCTCGAAGTTAACGCTCCAAGGGAAGACATCGAAGGCCGAATCAAGCGTGTCGCTCATCTGCGGATCTCTGCATCTCGACCTGGTGTGATTTTGTCTGTGTTGCGTGAGCTTGTCGATCTCTTACGCGAACGTCAAGGCTGCGTCGCGCTTCACATCTGGGCAAGGTGGACATGGCGAGATGCCCTACGGCGGTGTGAGGGTGATCGGCGCGTTGATCGCCTCACCCGGCGGGCCCGGCGACGACGGCGGCGCGCAGCGGGCCTCGCCGACGAGGACCTCGCACGTCACCCGCGCCGCGTGCAAGCACAGCTGCACCTGCTCACGACCACGGGCGCACTCAAAGTGCAAGCTCAGGCGATACACCTGCCCCGCCTCGAAGGGCGCCGCGCTGCCCTGGGGTGTGAACCGCACATGCCAATCCGCGAACTTCGTCATCGTCGAAGCGTAGGGGCCCTCGGCGATGGCCCCCGCGCGGTTGGTGATCTCCAGCCGCAGCCCAGGGCCGACGCGCAGCCGCGCGAAGGTGGCCTCGGGCGCCCCACGCCAATCCCCCTCGGGCATCGCCCAGCTCAACATCACGATCAGCCAGCTCAGCATCCCTCGCTCCTTGAGCTCATCAAGGCGGCGTGCTTGACGCGCCTTGAAAGCAGCCATGGTTTGGGCGCATCGTCGCCCATCTCGGGGATGCTTGGCACCCCCATTCGGGCGATCCCTGGCGGTTCGCCTTTACCACGCCCCGCTGGCGTGAGGCGCCAGCGCTCTACGCGAGGTCGTATGCGATCATCTTTATCCTTGCTTGTGTTGCTGCCCACCTTAGCTTGGGCGCAGCCCGCGACGCAGCCCGCGACGCAGCCCGCGACGCAGCCCGCGACGCAGCCCACAGCGCAGCCCCTCGCTGATCCAGTGGATGTCTTCCTCGCCGATCTCAAGCGTGTCATTGAGGGGCATGACTGGGCGGGCTTTATCGCGCGCTGTGATCCTGAGCAGCGGCGCACGCAGATGGATGAGATGGGCATCGACCAAGCGCAGTACATCGCCGAGCAGATCGGCCTGCATATGGTTGACAATGACATCGACCGGGGCGGCGCGCCCTATACAGAGGTGCACCTCAACCAGATCAAGTCCATTCACTTTGATCATCGACACCCCAGCGACGCAGGGGCGGACATCTCAGGGCGCATCATCTTGACCTCGGGGGTCGTCCTCAAGCTGGAGATGATGCTTATCCGCCACGATGACGGGCGCCTCTACCTCGGCGGCGGCGTCGGCTGAGCGCCCTTTAACCCGACCCTCAACGCGCGCCCCAGTCCTTGCCCAAGGGGCTCAAGCCCGCGAGATCCTCGGGCCAAGGGGCGTTGAGGATCAGCTGCTCGCCCGTGGCGGGGTGGCTCAAGATCAGCCGCGCGGCGTGGAGGGCGTGGCGCGGCCCCTCGAAGCGGCTCGGGGCGCTGCCGTAGACCCGATCCCCAACCACGGGGCAGCCCAGCTCCGAGAGGTGGATACGGATTTGATGCGTGCGCCCCGTCGAGAGGCGCACCTCCAAGGCCGCGCGATCCCCCTCCACCGCCACCCGCTGATAGCGCGTGATCGCCAGCTGCCCATGCCCAGGCATCGGGCCAGGATCGGGCGCGTCGAAGGACCGCAGCCGCAAGCTGCCCTTGCGCGAGCCTCGGTAGCCCTTGCCCGTGTCGCGGATGAGCATGCTGCTGATCAGCCCACGCGCTTGCTCTGGCTGGCCCTGGACGACGCAGTGATAGACACGCTGAACGGCGTGCTCATCGAGGGCGCGGCGCAGCACACGCGCCGCTTGGTTGGTGCGCGCGAACATGAGCAGGCCCGAGGTGTCCTTGTCGAGGCGATGGACCACCCGAGGGCGGCGCGGCCCCTTGCACAGCCGCCCCGCGCCCAAGAGCGCGCTGGGCTCCTCAGGCTCGCTGACCAAGGCGACGTGCCCCCCCACCGGCGCGCTGAGGAGCCCCGCGGGCTTGTTGACCACGATCAGGTGATCGTCGCGGTAGATCAGCTCAAGCCCCAGCGGCGTATATGTGCCGGGCCTCGGCGCGCTCATCTCCAGGCGGATCACCTGCCCGGGCGCGATGAGGTGGGCGGGATCGAGGACGCGGGCCTCATCGACGAAGATCTTGCCCGTGCGGATGAAGCCGCGCGCGCGCTGGTTGCTGAGATCAAAGAGGGCTTTTACGGCGCCATCGAGGCGCCCTGCCGTGATGGCGGGCTGCTGTTTCATCGGGGCTGATTTATCTCATCAAGGGCCTCTCTCAAGGCCTGGAGCAGTGCGGGGCCGTCGCCCAGCGGGGCGATCGTGCGCGCGTCGAGCAGGAGGGCGCCGTTGAGCAGGCGCCCGATGACGGGGGGGCGTCGGCCCAAGAGCGCGCGACGCAGCGCCTCGGGATCGGGGGGGCGGAGGGCCAGGGCGATGGAGGGCAGGCGCGCGCCGGGGAGGCTGCCGCCGCCGACGGCGCCCTCGACCTCGATGACCTCAGCGTCGATGACCTCGGCGTCGATGACCTCGGCCAGCGCGGCGCGCCAACCCTCGGCGGCGGCGCGCAGGGCGGCGAGCGGGGCGCGGCGCATGGCGTCGAGGGGCAAGGTCCGGCCCGTGAGGCGATCGTGGAGGGTGCCCTCCAGGGCGGCCATCGCCAGCTTGCCGGGGCGCAGCGCGCGCATCAGGGGGTGGCGACGCAGGGGCGCCAGCGTCGCCGCCGCGCCGAGGATGATCCCCGCTTGAGGGCCGCCGAGGAGCTTGTCGCCGCTGACGCAGACCGCCACGGCGCCCGCGCTGAGCGCCGCGTGGATCGTCGGCTCATCGCCCTCGTCCTCGGTGGCGCCTGAGCCCAGATCGACGATCAAGGGCAGGCCAAGCCCGGCCAGCGCGACCAGCGGCGGCGCGGTCACGAAGCCGATCTGCTTGAAGTTGCTGCTGTGGACCTTGAGGATCGCGGCGGTCTGCGGGGTGATGGCCGCCTGGTAGTCGCGCAGGTGCGTGCGGTTGGTGGTGCCCACCTCCACCAGCCGCGCGCCGGACTGGGCCAAGACCGCCGGGACGCGAAAGCCCCCGCCGATCTCCACCAGCTCGCCTCGGCTGACGAGCACCTCGCGGCCTTGGGTGAGCGCCGTCAAGGTCAAGAGCACCGCCGCCGCGCAGTTATTGACCACGAGCGCCGCCTCGGCGCCGGTCAGCGCACAGAGCCGGGCCTCGACGGTGGCCGCGCGGTGCCCTCGCAGGCCCGTGTCGAGGTCGATCTCGATGGGCGTCCAGCCTGCGGCCTCGGCCAAGGCGGCGCGCGCGCCCTCGCCCAGCGGCGCCCGGCCCAGGTTGGTGTGCAAGAGCACCCCCGTGGCGTTGATGGCGCGGCCTAAGCGGCGGTGAAGCAGGGCGTCGAG
>JAHJCH010000117.1 GCA_018813065.1 Myxococcota bacterium | reverse complement strand
GTCGAGGGCCGCGTCGAGGCGCGCCAGCGCCACCGCGTCCAGCGCGCCCAGATCGGCGCCCGTCGCCGCGCCCTCACCGTCACAGGCGGACAGGGCCAGCGCGCAGAGGAGGAGGGCGCGCCGCGTGGGGGGGATGTGGGGCGCTGAGCGCATAGGCGCCTCATGATCGGGGTGAATGATTCAGCGAGTGTTTCACTGGCGCTTGAGCCCCGCAAGCAGGATCGGCGCGGGGCGCGCCCTTGCTCATTCTCTCTTGGCAACCCTCCACCTTTTCGCCAGGATGGCGCCCCATTATCCACCCCACGATTGACACCAAGGAGCACACATGAGCTGGGAGCAACACACCATCCGCCGGGCCTTCCTCGACTTCTTCGCCGCGCACGCCACGCTGCCCCACCAAGAGGTCTCCTCCTCGCCCATCATCCCGCGTGATGATCCCACGCTCTACTTCACCAACGCCGGGATGAACCAGTTTAAGTCGCTCCTTTTGGGTGAAGAGAAGCGCGATTACACCCGCGCGTGCTCTGTTCAAAAATGTATGCGTGTCTCTGGCAAGCACAATGACCTCGACGCGGTGGGTAAGGATGGACGCCATCTAACCTGGTTTGAGATGCTCGGAAACTGGTCATTTGGCGACTATTACAAGCGCGAAGCCATCACGATGGCCTGGAAGCTCTCAACCGAGGTCTACAAGCTGGATAAAGAGCGCATCTACGTCTCTGTATACAAAGACGATGATGAAAGCTACGCCATCTGGCGCGATGAGATCGGCGTCCCAGAAGCGCGCATCTATCGCTTCGGCGACGTGGAGAACGGTGACGAGGAGAACTTCTGGTCGATGGGGCCGACGGGGCCATGTGGCCCCTGCACCGAGCTGTTCTATGATCTTGGCCCCGAGGCGGGCGATGGCCCCGAGGACGTCATGGGCGGCGAGGGCGACCGCTACATGGAGTTTTGGAACAACGTCTTTATGGAGTTCAACCGCGACGCCGACGGCAAACTCACGCCGCTGGCGCTGCAATCGGTGGACACGGGGATGGGCATGGAGCGGATCACGATGATCCTGCAAGGCCACACCAGCGTGTTTGACACAGACCTGTTCCAGCCGATCATCGACGCCATCGCGGGGCTCTGCGGCGCGGACAAGGCCGACCCGGTTCAGAAGATCGATCTCCAGATCATCGCCGATCACCTGCGCTCGGTGACCTTCGTCATCAGCGAGGGCGGGCAGTTCAGCAACGAAGGGCGCGGCTATGTGCTGCGCCGCATCCTGCGCCGCGCCGTGCGCCATGGCCGCCGCCTGGGCTTTGAAGGCCCCTTCCTCCACAAGCTGGTCAACGTCGTCGCCGAGCAGTTCAAGGGCGTCTATGCGCTGCCCCCTCATATCCTGGCCAACACCGCCGCGACCCTCGAAGCCGAGGAGGCGCGGTTCTTCCGCACCATTGATCGCGGGATGGCCTTGATGACCCAGCTGATGGAGGACAAGGCGGGCGGCGCGCGGCTGATCTCGGGCGAGGAGATGTTCAAGCTCTATGACACCTACGGCTTCCCGCCGGATCTGACCCGCATCGAGGCCGCTGAGCACGGCTTCAGCGTCGATGAGGCCGGGTTTGAGGCGGAGATGGAGCGGGTCCGCGAGGAGGCGCGCAGCAAGGCCAAGTTCTACGACGACGGCGCCGAGTGGACGGTGCTGGGCGAGGGCGGCGGGCGGGGCTTCGCCGACTACAACCTCGACGCGCTGGAGACGCGCCCGCTGCGGTGGCGCGCCCGCGAGGGGGGCGCCGTGGAGATGGTCTTGGCCGAGACGCCGCTCTACGCCGAGAGCGGCGGAGAGATCGCCGATCACGGCACGATCAAAGGGCCAGGCTTCACCCTCGCCGTCCACGACGTGCAGAAGGTCAACGGCGTCTTCTTCCACCACGGCGCGCTCACCGCAGGCGCCATCGACCTCCGCGCCGAGGACACCGTGACCGTCACCGTGGACACCACGCGCCGCGATCAGAAGCGCATCCACCACACGGCGACGCACCTCCTCCACGCGGCGCTCAAGGCCATCGTCGGCCCGCACGTCGAGCAGAAGGGCTCGGTGGTCGAGCCGGATCGCCTGCGCTTTGACTTCAGCCACGGCAAGCCGTTGAGCGCCGATGAGCTGGCGGCGGTGCAGGCCTGGGCCAACGCGCGCATCCGCGAGAATGAGGCGGTGATCATCGAGGAGGGCGTGCCCATCGACGAGGCGCGCGCGAGGGGCGTCGTGGCGCTCTTCGGCGAGAAGTACGGCGAGGCCGTGCGCACGGTCCGCGCTGGCGGCCAGTCCTTCGAGCTATGCGGCGGCAACCACGCCCGGCGCACGGGGGACATCAGCTACGTCGTGATCACCTCCGAGAGCGGCGTCGCTGCGGGCGTGCGCCGCATCGAGGCGGTGGTGGGGCACGCGGCGGAGGCGCTCTTAAATCAAGAGCGGGCCATGTTGGCCGAGGCGGCGGCCCTGCTCAAGACGGCCCCTGCGCGGCTGCTGGAGCGGCTGGGGGCGGTCTTGGAGGAGAGCCGTGAGCTGAGCAAGGCGCTCACCGCGCTGCGCCAGAAGGGCGGCGGCGTGGATCTCGACGCGCTGCTCGCCGCCGCCGTGGAGATCGGCGGCGGCTTGGTGGTGGCGGCCAAGGTAGAGGTGGACTCACGCGAGACGCTCTCGGCGCTGGTGGATCGGGTCCGCGACAAGCACACCAACGCCGTGGTGGTCCTCGGCGCGGTGCTGGAGGGCAAGGGCGCGGTGATCGCCGCCAAGGGGCCTGCGCTCAAGGCCGATAAGCGCTTCCACGCTGGTCAGATCGTCCAGGCCATCACGGGCTTGATGGGGGGGCGTGGTGGTGGCCGCCCCGACTTCGCCCAGGGAGGCGGCGAGGCCTCGCGGTTGGCGGCGGCCATGGCCCAGGCCGTGGAGATCATCCGAGGCCAAGCCGGCTGATCCGCGCTTGTCTGTGTTTTTTATCGGGGTCGATCTTTTCTGCGTGACGCGCGCGGGGCGCGCCCGAGAGGGGGGGCGACACAAGGAGCCCCGATGCAGACACACGCGGAGACACAGGCCGCCGGGGGTGAGGTGCGCCCCGCGCCGACGCTCGATGAAGCCACGCTCGACAAGGCCACGCGCGGCGAGGCCGCCTCGGGCCAGTCCGATGAGATCACCCAAGCCCTCAGCGGTCCAGGCGCGCCGCTGCCCCACCTCGACGCCCTCCAACGCGCCTTTGGCCGCCACAGCTTGAGCCAGGTGCGGGCCTACACCGGCCCGAGGGTCGAGGGCCTGATGGCCCACCTCGGCGCCGTGGGCTTCGCGCACCAAGAGCGCGTGGCCTTGGCCCGCCAGGATCTCCGCGTCGTCGCCCATGAAGCCGCCCATGTGATTCAGCAGCGCCTCGGCGCGCGCGGGGGGCGAGGCGAGCTTGAGGCCCACGCCGAGGCGGTGGCGGCCCGCGTGGTGCGTGGCGGTGACGCCGCCCCTCTGCTCGACGCCTTGATCGGAGGCGGCGCGCCGCCACGCATTCAACATCTGCTCAAGGGCGATCCTCAGCTGCCAGCGCTCCCCAACGGGCCATTCTCGCACACCCCCCCGCAGCCCACCGACGCCTTCAACGCGCCCAAGGACGCCTTGGAAGAGGCAGAGACCCCAGCTCAGCGCTTTAAATACAAAGAGTTCGTGACACTGCTGCATAATCAGAGTAACCCGCTGAAAGCTGAGCAGGTGACAGAGCAAGATCTTATTTCATACCACAAAAACGTGATAAACTTGGCTAATCCGCTTGAACAAGTTGATCTAAACGGTAAATTTATTGTTTCCGGCAAAGAAAACTCCGTTGAACACCCATTTGTTAGATTATATGAAACCGACGAGATATTTATTGAAAATAAAATCAGCCCTGATGATATAAAGCAAGGCAGCATCGGAGATTGCTATTTTCAAGCGGCATTGATCAACATCGCCGGACAAAATCCAAAAGCAATTACGGATCGAATCAAAAAATCCGGTGAAAATGTCGAAGTATCATTTTATTTTTATGATTCAGCGAATAATATCTTTTTAGAAAGAATTATTTTAGATAAAACGATTTTATTTAATGATGGAGAGGATAGAATTTTTGGCTCTCAGATTAGAGCTGCTGAAAAACCATCTTATTCAGAGTTTCATGCTTCAGTCTCAGGGGATGACTTACTTCGTTTTCATCGAAATGATTACTATGATATGGCGCTATGGCCGGCTTTATTAGAAAAAGCATATGCACGTTATGCCGAAAAGCATGGTCAGCCAAGACAGCAAAAATTAAAAAATGGGGTATTAAATCAGAGTGGATATCAAATAATCGATGGTGGACATAGCTCTGATGCACATTTTATGTTTTATGGTAAAAAAATAACGCATACATCCGACATTGAAACGAAAAATTTTAATTTTATCGGAATTAATAATCAAACAGTGCTTAAAGCGCTTTTAAAATATGGAGAAAAAGGAAAAATAGATCAAAATCATCACGAATATATTGAAGCATCATCATCCAGTACGTTAACTTTGGAAAGAATTAACCAAGTAATTCAAAATTTATTACCTAATATCAAACATAAAAATTTAAAAACGCAGATGAAATTAGTCTCAGATCGGATTGTCAGATTTTTAACAAATCCTGTAAATGATCAAAATATAAAGAAACGATTGATCAAATTGATCAAAAATCTAACAGATAAAGGAAGTTGGCCGATTTTACACAGTAATGATCTATTTAAACCGCTGATTCAGCTCTCAGCAAACATAGTAGAACAAAATGGTCAATATAATATCATGCAAGCGCACTCATACTCAATTGTAGCGGTTAACCTATACGATCAAAATGGTCAAAGAATAAATCAAAACGCAAACCCAGGCCAGGATTTAATCAACAGGATTGACCCACAAAAATCAACAGTACGGATAATCAATCCGCATAAAAAAAACGAGCCCAATATCGATGGCAATGGCCCCGAGGATGGTCAAGATGACGGGATCTTTGAGATGAACGTCGAAGATTTTATGCTCAACTTCACGCACATTGAACTCAACGTCGTCAAAACCAAGAAATAAACCGCGAATACGCCGCGCGCCTGCCTTTACGCGCGCCCCCTCACCACCGTATTGATCTCCGCCGCGCGTGCATCTATACAAACCTCCCCCCTCACCGCGCCCCGTCATCGCGGGGACGCGTGTCATTTGCTCAAACCGCAAGCCGCCTTGGGAGCGCCTTATGGCCCAAGAACCCCTCCGCTTTATCACCGCCGCCAGCCTCTTTGATGGGCACGACGCCGCCATCAACATCATGCGCCGCGTCCTCCAAGCCAAGGGCGCCGAGGTCATCCACCTCGGCCATGATCGCGCCGCGCAGGTGATCGTTGACGCGGCGGTGCAGGAGGACGCCCACGGCATCGCCGTCTCCTCCTACCAAGGCGGGCACATGGAGTTCTTCACCTTTATGCTGGACCGGCTCAAGGCGGCGGGGCGCCCCGATTTGCCGATCTTCGGCGGCGGCGGCGGCACCATCACCGACAAGGAGATCGCCACGCTCCAGGCGCGCGGCGTCGAGGCGATCTACTCCGTGGAGGATGGGCGGCGCTTGGGCCTCGACGGCATGATCCAGGACGTCCTCGACCGCGCCGCGCGCGATCTGGTGGGGGATTTGGACGCGCTGCCCGAGGGCTTCGCCTCGCGCCACCCCGCCGCCGTGGCCCGCGCCTTGACCTGGGTCGAGCGCCTGCACGCGCGCGG
>JAHJCH010000116.1 GCA_018813065.1 Myxococcota bacterium | reverse complement strand
GGCTGGATCACGGGCCACGGGGGGGCGTGGCGGCACGGGGGGGGCATAGGGCGCCGCTGGGCTGAAGGCGCCGGGCGTCACCTCCCACGCCGCCACATCGGCGCCGCGCGTGGCGGCCAGAGCCAGGGCGCGCTGAAGCAGCGGCGAGTCAGGCAGGGCGCGCTGAGCCAGGGCGCCGACGAGCCCGCGATCCCCGCCCTCCAGGCGGCGAACCACCTCAGCCAAGAGCGCGTCAAGGGGGAGCAGCCCCCAGGCATCGGGGGGCAGATCGGCCCGCGCCAGCCCGCGCAGGGCATCGGAGGACAGATAAGGCGCCAGGGCCAAGCCGCGCGGCGCGTGGAGATCCTCAACTGAGAGGCTCCACGCCAAGCGGCGCAGCGCCGCCCCATCAAGCGCCAAGCCATCAAGCGCCAAACCATCCAGATAAGCAGCCATCACCGCGCGGCGGATCTGATCCTCCTCGCTGTGTGTCAAGAGCCACATCGCCGCTGCGCCTGCCTCGCTGGGCGACGCCAAGGCCGCCAGCCAAGCGGCGAGGGGACGAGGGGGCTTGACCGCCTTGACCGCGCGCGCCTTGAGGGGGGCGAGGCCCAAGGGGCGCAGCGTAGCGGCGTGCGCCAGGGCCGCCACGGCGCGATCTGCCGCCGCGTGCTCGGTCGCCGCCAGCAAAGCGCTGAGCTGCCCCTCACCCACATCATCCAGGCGCTCAAGCCAGCGTGGATCAACCGGCGCGGCCTTGATCTCAACATTGAAGGCCACCGCCAGCAGGGCGCGACGCGCCGCAGGCGTCGCCTGAAGATCACAATCCGCCAGCGCCGCGCGCAGATCCGCCAAGGACAGCTGATCGGTCAGCGCCGCCACCGCGCGCCACCGCGCCAGCCCGCCGCCGGGGCTCGGCGGCAGGGCGCGGATGACCGCCAAGAGCCACATCGCCGTTGGTGGCGCCAGCCGTGGCGCCAGCCGCGCCATCAAGACCAAGAGCCCCTCAGCGGCGGGCTGAGGCTGGAGCCGCCGCAGCGCCTCGACGAGATGAGGCAGCGCGGCCGCCGCCTCATCCAGCCGCGCCACGCGGGCCAAGGCCAGGGCCAGGTGAGCCAGGGCCGCCCCCTCCAAGCGCGGCATCAGGGCCAGCAGCTCGGGGGTGAAGCGCGCCAGGAGATCCCACGGCGGCGCCTCCGCCAGCGCGGCCAAGGCGTCGGCCTCATCCCAACCCCAGCGGAGCAGACGCGCCGAAGGCGACAGGGTGGGCGCCGAGGGCTGAGGGCGCCCCGCGCGGCGCAGGCGTGCCCGCAAGCCCAAGCCGTCGCCCTCGGCCAGCGAGAGGCGGCCCTCATCGATGGCGGCCAAGATCGCCTCCACGGCCCAAGCGGGCGCCCCCTCCGCCAGGGCCAGCGCCTCCACCCCCTCGGGCCGCAGGCGCTTATCCAGGGCCGCGATCAAGCGCGTATGCGCGCCCTCATCCTCTGGATCGGCCTCATACAGCGCCGCCAGCAGCGGCCCCACGCCTGCGCCCGAGGCGTCATAGGCGGCCAACAGCGCCGCGCGCAGGCCGGGGTTCTCCCAGCGCGCCAGCGCCGCCACGATCTCGGGCAGGGCGTGAGCGGGCGACAGCCGCGCCAGCGCCTCTGCGGCGGCCTTCTTGACGTTCATCTTTGGGTGGCGCAGCAGCGCGGCGACGGCGGGGGTAGACAAATGAAAGGCGCCGACGGCCTCCAAGGCGGCGGTGACCACGCCGCTGGCCGGGTGCGCCAACAGCCGCGCCAAGCTAAAGCCCAGCGCGTGAGCCTCCAGGGCCACCAAACCACGCGCTGCCGCCGCCTGCACCACCGGCTCCTTATCCCGCAGCAAGCGCGCCAAGGCCCGGCGCGCCCAAGGACAGCCGTCCGCAGCGACGACCTCCACCAGCGCCCGGCGCGCGCCCACGCTGATGCGCGGATCTTCGAGCGCCCCAAGGCCGATCCAGCTCATAAAGCTCGCCTCAGGATCATCACCGAGCTGGATCGCGGCGATCCCCACCCGCCCACGACCGGCCAAGCGCCGCGCATACCCCGCGAGGGCGGCGATAACCCGCTCAGGGATGACCAGCTGAGGGCCGCCCACGTCGGGCGGGACCGCCCCAGAGTCCAAACCCAAGCAGACCTCCACCAGCAGCGCCGAGATCCGCGCCAGATCGGCCTCCTCACCCAACGCCGACAGGGTGATCAGCGCCTTATCGGGGCGCTGCGTCGCCGCCACGCGCCGCCGCATCTGGATAAACGCCGGCGCGCGGGCCTCGGAGAGATCGGCGACGAGGCGCGGGGGCAGCTTGAGGGGGTTGAGGCGGGCCAAGAGCGCCTCGCGGCGGGCGTGATCCTCGCTGGGGATGAGCGCCCACAGCGCCGCCAGGGCCTCCGCCGTGGGCAGGGCGTCAAGGCGCGCCTCGATCACCGCCTGCGCGGCGGCTCCACCCACCCGCGCCAGGCCCTCCAGGCAGGCCTCGGGGCAGATCGAGAGCCCCTCAAGCAGCAACGCCTCGGCGTGGGGCGTGCGCCGCGTCGCCAGGGCCGCCAAAATCAGCGCGCGAGAGGCCGTCGTGGTCGCCGAAGTGGGCGGGATCATGGCCTCAGCCACGGCATCGGCCAGCGTCGCCGCCGCCAACGCCTCCAAGGCGGCCTCCGCCGCGTCTCCGGGGCAGGCGATCAGGGCCTCCAAAACCCTTGGCGTCGCCAAAGGCCGCCGCGCCAACGCCGCAGACAGGGCCTCGGGCAGCGCCGCGCGCGCGGTGAAGCACAGATCCGCGAGATCGCGCCCCGACCACGCCGGATCCTCGATCCAGATCGCCACCAAGGCGGCCAAATCGGGGGGGCGGGCGAAGATCCCTCGGCGATGCGCCGCCGAGAGGGCCGCCTTGAGGGCCTCAGCGACCGTCGAGGGGGGGAGATCCTCGGCTTGGAGCTGCGTCGCGGCCTCGATCAGCGGCGCGGCGGCCTGCGCGCAGCCCCCCAAGGCGGCCAGAGCGCGCCGCCCGAGCGCGCCGCCCTCAGCCACGACCGCCCAAAGGGGCGCCTCATCCCCGCGCGCCGCCCAAAGATCGATCAAGGCCGAGGTCCAAGAGGGCGGATCATCCGCTTGGCGTAGCGGATCGAGGGCGAGGGGCCTCAGCAGTGGCGTGAGGAGCGCCTCCAGGGCGGCGCGGCATCGTCGAGCGAGGAGGCGCCTTAGCGGCGCCCGCAGCGACGCCGTGGCGCAGCGCCCGTCGGTCCAGGCGGCGTGATAGACGGCGACAGCCTGGGTGTCGGCCTCGGGCTGATCCAGGGCCTCCAGCGCCGCCCCTGTGGCGAAGGGATCGAGCGCGCGTCCCCACGCCGCGCCCTTGAGCCCACAGATCGCCCGCGCCAGGAGGGGGCGCCAGGGGCCGATCTGATTCGGCTCAACAAGAAGGGCCACCTGCAACCAGGCGATCTCCAGCGCGGGGGGGGCAAAGCCCCCTGTTCGGACGAACTCTTCAAGTTCGCCCTCACCACGCCCTGCAATCGCTGCGCGCTTGCATTCCACGCGGGGGGCATCAGAGGGCAGCGGGGGCAGGCGCGCGCCGAAGCGGGCCAGGGCGCCGACCAGCTCGATGATGAGCCGCCGCGCGCCATCGGACCAGCGCGCCAGAGATGGGGGGAGCTGTGTCGCGGCCCAGCGCAGCCGCGCGGGATCATCCCACTGAGGCGCCTGAGCTTCGATCCAGCGCAGCGCGGCGTGGGCGCGGTGTGGATCGGGATCGTGGAGGAGGGTGAGGCAAGCGACCTCATCGAGTGGGCGCGAGGGCAAGGCTTGGCTGAGGGGGTCGAGATCAAGGGCGAGCAGGTCGGCGAGGGGGGCGCGGTGCATCGTATCTCTCTTAGCGGGCCTGGGCGCGCGATTTCGGTGGGCGGAGATCCGCGCGTGAAATCTAATCTGTGCGCTGAGGAGCGAGATGGAGGTTTAGAGCGGCGTTCAGGGCTGAAATGGATCAAATAAGGGCACATTTAAAGACCAAAAATCCTGTCTGGACAAACCACTCAGGGCCAAACCACCCAGGGCCAAACCACGCCTCTGAGCAAGTGAGCAGCCCCTCGACCACCATCTCAGATTCACTTTGCGGATCAAACGCCCAGTCTTCGATACTGACGCGCCACACCGACAGCGCAGCATCTGATGTTCGTCGGCTACAAGGGAGGCGTCGAATGCTCACACACCCCGAGCTTCAACATGTCGTCGAGGCCCTGCGGCCTAAGCTGCTCGGCGCGCAGGTTCAAAAGATCCGACAGCCCGATCCACTTACGCTGATCTTGCGCGCGCGGCGGCCAGGTCAAAGCACGCATGTCGTGCTCTCGGCGACGCCCAAAGCCCCCCGCGTCGCTGAGGCCGAGGCCGGCGGCGAGACGCTGCTCACCCCCACCGCGATCAACACCTGGCTGCGCGCCACGCTGTCTGGGCGCCGCGTCGAGGGCTGGGCGCTCGATCCGCAGGATCGGATCGTCACCCTCACCTTTGAAGCCGGGCGCCTGGTCTGTGAGATCGGCGGGCGCTCACCCAATCTCTATGGTCTTGATCCAAGAGGTATCCTGCGCGCCAGCGCCGCGCCGCTGAGGGCGGGCCTGAGCCTGGGCGCGCCCTATACACCGCCCCCGCCGATGCCGCCAGGGCCGCCGCCACGCCCACCTCAGCTTGTTGATCCCTTGGAGGTGGAGCGCGCCGCACACCGCCTCTTAGATGAGGCCGCCACGACCACCGCCGCAGCCGTCAGAGCCCGCCTCCTGCGACAAACACGTCAACGCCTAGAGCGGCTTATCGATAAGCTCTCTCGTGAGGTCGAGCACAGCGCGCGCGCCGCCCAAGATCTGCGCTGGGGCGAGCTGCTCAAGGGGCAAGCGCATCAGATCCGCCGTGGCGCGTCTGTGGCGCGGGTTCAAGATTGGTACGCCCCCGGCGCTCCCTTTATCGAGATCCCCCTTGATCCCAAGCTCAGCGGCCCCGAGAACCTCGATAAGCTCTTCGCTCGCTATAAGAAGGCCAAGGCCGGTGAGGTCCAGCGTAAAGCACGCTTGGAGGCGGCGGAGGAGGCCTTGCTCAAGCTGGAGATCTACGCTGAGGAGATCGCTGATACCCCGACGCTGGCGGCTCGCCTCTACGCCGAGGGGATCGCCTCAAAGCCGCGCAGCAACAGCGGCGGCGGGCGGCATACCGAGGCACCACGCCTGCCTTATCAGCTGTTTTATGGGCCCTCTCTCACCCCCATCTGGGTGGGGCGCGGCGGTCAGGATAACCATACGCTGACCTTTCAGCTCGCCCGAGGCCATGATCTATGGCTCCACGTTCGTGATGCGGCGGGTAGCCACGTCATCATCCCCACCGGCCGCGCTGAGGTGGATCGCGAGACGCTCCTCGACGCGGCGGCCCTCGCCGCGCATCACAGCAAGCTCAAGGGTGAGCCGCTGGTCGAGGTGAGCTATACCCAGCGTAAGCACGTCCGCGCGATTAAGGGGGCCGCCCCTGGCCGTGTCAGCCTCGCGGCGGCTTCTACCGTGCTCGTCGGTGATATCCCCGCCCGGATCGCGCTGATCTATCAGCGGCGGCGTGAGGCTGAGGTGCCTTCGGGCGCAAACTTGTCGCCCACCTGACGCGCCGTCTGAATGTGGCGCGGGATGGGAAGGCGCGTAGTGAATACAGTTATCCTTTAAAAATCCGGGCAGAGCTGGCATCTTAGGCCAACCCATTTCTTTAAGGCGCTCACATGAACTTTAAGCTCGCCCTCAAAATCGCCCTCCTCGTCGTTGGTATTTGGACCGCGCTCCAGTTCTCGCTCGTCATCATTCAGCGGATGCAGATTAAGCAGATTATGGAGGATCAGGTCCTCGAAGCGCTGCGCATGAACACCTCCGAGGAGGGGCTGATCGACGCGATTGAGCAGCGTATGATCGGCAGCAATATCGACGTTGAGGAGCTTGAGTTTCACATCGGTGTGCTCGATTTCGAGAATAAGGATATTGAGATCACCGCGATGTATAATGATCCAGTGAATCTCTTTGTTTATCAGATTCGCGTCGATATGGAGGTGACGGCGGAGTCTGGCGGCGGGTTTGATGGTAATTAATGGATTTTGTTGATCAGTGCAGGATCGTAGGCTTTGATCAGCTTCGTCAGCCCCCTCCAGAAGTCAGGCGCGGTCCCATCTAATGTGCGGCGCACCCACCAAGAGAAGCAGCTCTTAATTACGTTGCCGTTTGAATCGACGTCGAAGCCGTTTTTATAGAAAAAGTCAAAGTTCCCATCCGGGTTTGAGCAGAATTTAGGGTTCATAAAGAAGAAGTAACGCTCTGTGGGCATATCTTGCTCCTGGCTGCCCTGTAAGAAACGCTTGTATCGGGCGATCTCCGCGTGGAAACAGTCTGGCTCTTTTTGGATCTTGCGGTAGGTGATATAGAATGAGGTCGCTAGGGATTTTACATATTGATCGTAGATCGGCTGGGCCTGCATCCGCATCTCGGGGGTGGTGAGGCGCGGGATAAGCTGATCGGCGACCCAGCGGGCGAAGGCGGGGTGATATTGGCCAAATTCGCTGGCATGGGCGAGGTTGAGCGCGCTCGGTGTGTGCGGCCCCGCGATAAAGATGGGCGTGCCCGCCAGGGCGCTGAGCTGCGGCAGCGAGATCAGCGCGCGGAGGTGGCAGCCAAAGATCCGAGGGCCGCCGTGGGGGAAGTAGTCATATTCATCCTTGCAGGTGTTATGTGTCTGCCCCAAGGCGCGCCAGATCCCCTCGGCGTTGAGGGCGACAGGCGCGGGCGCGGCGATAGGCGCGGGCGCGATGACAGGCGCGGTCGTGGGCGGCTGGGCGATGGGCTGGGCGAGGCAGAGGGCGGGCAGCAGCGCCAGGGGCGTAAGCCGAAGCGACATCTCATCTTCTCCATAGGGCAGCGGGGCTGCGCTCAGGAGAGGAGATCAGCGCGGGGCTGTCAAGGGCTCAGCTTTTGACGGCGATGGCGTCGATCTCGACGAGGGCGTCTTTGGGCAAGCGGGCCACCTGGATGGTGGCGCGGGCGGGCGGCGGCGTGGGCATATAGCCGCCGTAGACCTCATTGACGGCGGCGAAGTCGCCCATGTCCGCGAGGTAGATGGTGCAGCGGACCACATGCTCGAAGCCGCAGCCCGCCGCCTTGAGCACGGCGCTCAGGTTGTTCATCACCTGATGTGTTTGCTCCGCCGCCGTCTCTCCGACGAGGGTCATGGTGGCCGGATCGAGGGGGATCTGGCCGCTGAGGTAGACGACGCCTTGGGCCTCGATGGCTTGGCTATACGGGCCGATGGCGGCAGGCGCGGCGGGCGTTTGGATCGGGCGCCTCACTCGACAGGGGCTCCATCGCGGGGGGAGCGGCTGGTCTTGCGGATCATGCGCTCGATCTTGGCGATGCTCTCGTCGGCGGCTTGCGTCAGGGTGGGGCTGACCGTCACGGCGGTGAACTCCCGACCGGCGCTGAAGTGGATGGAGCAGCCGTATTGCTCGTTGCCCTCGTCGCTGAGCCGGACCCTCACGAAGAGCTTCTGGCCCAGGCGTGACTCGATCTTGCTGAGCTTCTGCTCAATGCGGGACTTGAGCATGTCGGAAGCGGGCAGGTTCTTCGCCACGAGTTCGATGTTCATCCACGACTCCTTCTGGGAGGGCGCGCGCCCTCCATCCTTGAGCGAGCGTCTAGAAGTCCAAGCGACCGCCGACGCTCCAGTTGAGGGCGATGAACGCCCCGTCTTCGGGTAAATCCGAGCCCGCCACAAAGGCGTCCGCTTGCACCTGGCTGGTGATCGACACCCAGCCAAGGGGGGCGATGAGCCCCGCCAGCAGGCGCGCGCCAAAGAGGGAGGCTGGCCGAATGATCCAAGGGGCCTTGAGGCCGATAAAGTAGCGCCAATGCGCCCCTCGGGTGAGGCGCACGCCTGGGGCGAGCCCCACGCGCGCGGTGTCTAAGTAAATGACGCCCTCAAGATCAAACTGGGCGTCATAGAGAGGGTCGAAGGTGTACCCCGCTTCAAGGGAGATGAAGGCCGGGCCTCGCCGCGCGCGCGTCTGGTTGCCCCCGCTGCCCAGCTCTAGCCCGACGCCCGCCTGCGCGTCGGCGAAGATCGCCGGCGGGGCGGCTTGGGCGGCGCTGGTCAGGCTGATGAGGCTGGCGATCAGGGCGCTGAGGCGGCGCGGTGACGCGGAGGCTTGAGTCAAGAGCGGGCGCCTGCGTGTGCGAGGGGTTGAGCGGGGCGGTGCATCCTGGCCTTGATTTCCCGGCGGTTGAGCATTCTCCTGACTCTAACGACGGAAATGATGGGCGGCAAGATGGGCGCGTGAAAGAAAATCGAATTTCTCGGGAATTTGAGAACGAGATTTTTGAGATCGAGATTTTAAGAAAAGAGTGCGCGTGAAAAGGACCGTTTTTTTGATATTTATCGCCCTCTTGGGCTGCGATGAGGGCTGCCTGCTCCATAGCGATTGCCCCGCTCAACAGCGCTGCTTTCAGGGGGCCTGCCTCGCCTCATGTGATGACGCGCGCCCCTGCGCCGAGGGGCGCTGCCTTGAGGGGGTCTGTCAGCCCTGCCCTTCTGGGCTCTGCGCGCCTGATCTGCCTGTCCTGTTGCCCGATGCGCTCGTGGATGCCGCCACAGATGGGGGCGCGGACGCCGCCGATGGGGGCGCGGACGCCGCCGATGGGGGTACGGACGCCGCCGATGGGGGTACGGACACTGCGGATGGGGGCGCGGACGCCGCCGATGGGGGTACGGACGCTGCGGATGGGGGTACGGACGCTGCGGATGGAGGCGCTGATGCTGCGGATTTAGACGCGCGCGCGGAGGATGGCGCCTTGGACGCGCGTTCGCCCCTCATGGATCAGGGGCGCGACGCGGTGAGCGCCCTTGATCGGGGGCTCGATGTCGGCACAGACGCGGTGATCTCCGCCGATTAAGGCGCGCTCAGAGGAGCATAAACACAATCGGCACCGCCAGCCCCGCCGCGAAGAAGTACTTGCCCCGCCCCATAAAGCCGCGCCGCCCCCGCGCCATCAGCAGCCCAGAGATCGCTAAGAAGGCTAAGCACACGGCGTAGGCGTCGGCGAACCAAGTCCAGGCGCCCTTCGGGTGATTCAGGTGCAGCGCGTTGAGCCGGGAGAGCAGCGGGCGCGGCCTGGGCCGCTCCATCTCCGCGCGACCCTCGCGGGTGTCCGCCTTGACGCTGTAGCCCTCGTAGAAGAGCTCAATCTGATGCGGCGTGGCCCGAAACGCGCTCTGAGGCGGCGGCAACTCAAGGCGCGCGATGAGCGCGGCGGTCAGCGCCTCCTTGTCCATCAAGGGCATGGGCTCAAAGCGCCACTCTTGGCGCTCAAAGCGATAGTTGGGGTTCCATTGGTGGGTGTGGTTCACGGCCACGCCCGAGATGGCGTAGATCAGGGTCAACGCCGCGACCAGGTAGCCTAGATCCCGGTGGAGCGCGTGGTTCCAGCGCCGCCAGGGCAGCTTGGAGGGGCGGCGCGCGCGCATCAGAGGGTCTGAGCGCCGAGGCCACGCAGCTGGTAGAAGACCTGCTTGGGCTGCACAAGCGCCTGCCCACAGGTGGCGCCGCCCCCGCAAGGCTTGCCGTCAGCATGGGCGCCGCCACAGGCGCCGTGGCCGCCGCCGCAGGTCTTGGCCTCGCCGCCAATCACGATCTGTGTCCAGATGCCCTCAGCGGTCAGCCGCTTGCCCTTGAGGCTCATGGGGAAGACGATCTCGCCGTCGGTGACCTTGACCCGCAGCGTCTCAAACTCCTTGTCCCCCGCCAAGGTCAGCCAGCAGCCGCGCCGCGCGCAGACGCCGACGACCAGGCCCTCAACCCGGATCTTTTGGTTGATCCACTTCTCAGGGCTCGCCAGGGCGTCGGAGATCTGGACAAGGGGCGTCTCGGCGTGGACGCCCGCGCCAAAGACCTGGGCAGGCGCGGCGGGCGCGGTGGGCGCGGCGGGCGCGCTGGCGGGGGCGAAGAGGGCAGGGCTGAGCAGCAGCAGCAGCGTGAACATACGCGATCCTCGTGTGATGGGTGTTCCAGCAAGGGGCGCATAAACCGAGCGGCGCGTCTCTTCAATCCTGAAAGCAAAAAAAATCGCGATTGGATGGCCCCTTGACTCAGAGGCCCTCGCGCCTAAGCCCGTGTTTGGCCCCCACCCCATCGCCGGGCCGCCCGCGAGGCCGCGCGACGCAGCAGCGGGCGCGTCGCCGCCATGGCCGCCGCTAAGCTCATCGGCGCGTCCACGATGGGGATCAGCGCCGCGCGCCCCCCAAAGGCCGCCGAGCCCGCCGCCGTGATCTCACCCGCGAAGATCCAGGTCGGGCGATCCCCCGTCCGCGACAGCAGCCGCCCCACGGTCTTGCCGTGGCAGGTCTGTTCGTCCACACGGCCCTCGCCCGTCAACACCAGATCGGCGCTCATAAGCGCCTCGTCGAGCCCCACCAGCTCGGCGATGGCCTCAAATCCCGGCGTGACCTCGGCGCCCAACACGGCCCAGAGCCCGCCGACGAGCCCGCCCGCCGCGCCGCCCCCCGCCAGCCCACTGGGATCGCGCCCAAAGGTGTCAAAAAGCACCGCAGCCAGGCGCTCCAGGCCCGCTTCAAGGGCGGCAATCGCCGCGACGTCGGCGCCCTTCTGCGGGCCATAGACGGCGGCGGCGCCGAGGGGGCCAAGGAGCGGGTTGGTGACGTCGCTGAGCAGCCGCAGCGTGGCGCCTTTGAGCGGATCTTGAGCAGGCGGCGTGATCGAGGTCAGCTGTCTTAACCCTTCGCCACCAAATGGGATTTCTCGCCCTCGCGCGTCGCGTAGCGCGTAGCCAAGGCCCATCAAGAGCCCCGCCCCGCCGTCTACGGTGGCGGAGCCGCCCGCCCCCAGCTCGATCCGCCGCGCGCCGCCCTCGACGGCGGCCAGGATCAGCGGCGCCACCCCCGCGCTGGTGGCCTTGAGCGGGTCGCGCCGCGCCGTGACGCTGAGCCCCGCCGCGCGGGCCACCTCCACCACCGCGATCGGCTCGCTTTCGGCCCGCCAGTAGCCCGCGAAGAGCGGCTCGCCGTGGGGGCCTGTGGTGGGCGTGACGCGCTCTTCGCCCCGCCGCGCGGCGGCGACGACGGCGAGCAGCCCCTCACCCCCATCGGAGAGCGGTCGAGCGTCGATCTCCACCCCCGGCCAGGCGTCGCGCAGCCCCTCGGCGAGCGCGTCGGCGACGGCAACAGCGCTGGCGGCGCCCTTGAAGGCGTCAGGGGCGATTAAGGCTCTCATTTGGAGGGGCTCCTGGGGCGTGTCTGGCGCCAATCAACGCTGATCTGCCCACAGCGCGCCGGGATCGGCCTCGGCGTACTCCTCTTCGGAGAGGTGGCCACGCTTGACGAGGAGCTTGAGCAGCCGATCCACGCGCTTGATCCAGCCTTTGCTTAGCTGCTTGCGCTCAAACTCTTTGTGGAAGGCCCTCGGCCCCGGCAGGAGCCGCACCAAGAAGGCGATCTCCGTGGGCGTTAGATCGTGAGGGAGCTTATTGAAGTAGTAGGCCGCCGCCTCTTTGATCCCAAAGACGTCAGGGCCAAACTCGACGACGTTGACGTAGAGCGCCATCAGCTCGTCCTTCTCAAACGCCTCCTCCAGCAGCCACGTCAAGATCAGCTCCTCAAGCTTGCGCGAGAGGGTCTTGGTGCGCGTGAGGAAGAGGTTCTTGGCCAGCTGCATCGTCAGCGTTGAGCCGCCACGCACGAAGTGGCCCCGCTCCAGGTTGCGGATCAATGAGCCGCGTAGGTGGAAGAGGCTGACCCCCTTGTGTTTGTAGAAGCCGCCGTCTTCTTGGGCGATGATGGCCTCTTGGAGCAGCGGCGGGATCTCCTCCAAGGGGACCCAACGCTCTGTTTCTGGACCCGTGACGCGGGTCAAGGGGGGTTCGTCCTCCCCCGGCATCTCAAAGGTGGTGGTGAACTCGTGACGCAGGGCTTCAAGGTCGATGGCCTCGTTGATCCGCTGGATCTCCAGCCGCCTGAGGTTGAGATCCACGTCGAGGATCGTGTCCTTGAGGTTGGACATGTCGATCTTGACGTGCCCCGCGATCCGCAGCTTGCCCCGCGCGGTGATTGGCTGGAGATGCGGCAGTAGGCCGGGCGGTAAGGCGCTGAGGAGCGTCGCGGCGGGGACGTCGCCGTCCGCCCTGAGCTTGGCCTCCACCTCGACGTGAGCGCCCTTCTCAAACCGCCCCTCAAAGTGCAGTGGCAGATCGCCCGCCTTGAGCATCCCCTCGCTGATCGTCACGCGCACCCCGCCCCCTTGGCTGATCTGGGCCTCAACACGCCCGCCCAGCCGCAGATCCAGCGGCCCCACCGGCCCCTCGGCGAGGCTCGGGTGCGTGATCGTCGCTTGGCTCAGCCGCGTCACGCCCTCCAGCCGCGCGCGCCGCTGGGGGAGATCAAGCTCTAGGCTGAGCGTGGTGTTGGCCTCGCCCTCCGCGCCCGCGTAGGCGGCGCTGAGGGGGAAGCCGACGATCTCGGCGCTGAGCGCGACCCGCCGCCGATCCGCCGTGCCGTGGGCTTCGACTTCGCCCCCCGCCGGCAGCTTGAGGCTGAGGTCGATGACCCAAGGCTCGCCCTCCTCGGCCCCTCGCCGCGCGGCGATGTCGGCGCTGAGCCCCGAGAGTAAGGCCAATAGGCCACGCGCCTTGGCGCCCACCTCGATGTGTAGATCCCTCAGCCGCGCGCTGAAGACCGGGCGGCGCTGGATCTCTAAGGCGCGGGCGACGGCGATGGCCCCCCCCGGCAGCGGGTAGCGCAGGGCCTCGTCGCAGGCGATGGCCAGCCCCGAGAGATCCCCCTCAAAGCGGCAGCGGCCCAGCTTGGGCTGGGTGATCTGCACCGATCCCTCGATCCGCCCCGCCTTGTAGGTGAGATCACCCTCGCGCAGCTGGAGCCCGCCCGCGTGGTCGATGAGCCGCCCCCCCCGGATGTGGATCTCCGGGATCTCACGGCGCGGCGCCTCCGGGTCCGTGGCCGTGGCGCGCGGCGCGGGCTTGAGCGCCTCAAGCGCCCGCAGCGCCCCCTTGAGCGTGCCGTCCCCTTGGATGTGCAGCGTCGGCTTGTCGATGGCGACGCGCTGCGGTCGGATCGCGCCAAGGTTGAAGCCGTGGGGCTTGAGCGTGACGCGGATCTGCGGGATCTCGGCGATGAGCAGCTCGTCGGCGTCGTGGAGGCGCAGGTCTTCGAGGCGCAGATGCCGCCCCCGCAGATCCTCAGGGACAAAGCGGCCCAAGGCCAGCCCATAGCCAAGGCGCGCGGCGAGGCCCTGGAGCTTGTCTCGCGCCAGGCGCTCCGTCAGCGGGCCGTAGAGGACCCAGGCCAAGATCGTCAAGGCGCTGAGGAGGGTCAAGAGCAGCGCGCCAGCGCGCGCGAGGCGGGTCCATACGGTGGGGGTCCATGCGGTGGGGCGCCGTGGGCGGCGCGGGGGACGAGAGGCACTCACCCCTCGGGCGTCTCCACGCTGATCTCAAGGCGGTCGGCGCGGACCTCCTTGGGCGCGTCGGCGCTCAGCGGCGCGTCGCCGATGGAGGTGGCTTGGATCTGCTCGGCCTTGGCCCCCTGCTCGACGAGGAGCGCCTTGGCGGCCTCCGCGCGCTTGAGCCCCAGCGCCTCGGCGTCCTTGCCCTTCTGCGCCCCGCCGATGATCTTGATCTTTAACGTGGGATCAAGCTTGAGCACCTCGGCCAGCCCCAGCAGCAGCTTGCGCGCCGTGGGCGGCAGCTTGTCACGGCCCTTGGCGAAGTTGTAGGCGCGGTTGAACCCTAAGGCGCTTTGAAGCTGCTCTGGGTAGGCGTCCGGGCAGCCGTCCTGGTCCTGGAAGCCGTTGCGCGTCTCGGCGTCGGTCTTACACTTGTCCTGGCTGTCGTAGATCTTGTCACCGTCAGTGTCGATCTCAGGGCAGCCGTCCTCATCCTCAAAGCCGTTCTTGGACTCGGCGGCGGTGGGGCAGGTGTCCTGGGTGTCTGGGATGCCGTCGTTGTCGTTGTCCAGATCCGGGCAGCCGTCTTCGTCTTGGAAGCCGTCCTTGTCCTCGGCCTCGTTGGGGCACTTGTCCTGCTCGTTCTGCACGCCGTCGTTGTCGTCGTCGAGATCCGGGCAGCCGTCGTCGTCACGGTCGCCGTCCTTGTCCTCGGCCTCGTTGGGGCACTTGTCCTCGCCGTCCTTGAGGCCGTCGGCGTCGTTGTCCTCATCCGGGCAGCCGTCGCCGTCCTCAAACTGGTCCTTGTCCTCGGCCTCCACAGGGCACTTGTCCACGCCGTTCTCTACGCCGTCCTTGTCGATGTCACGCTCTCCCCCAAGCTGGATCTGGACGCCAAGGCTGACGGCGAGGTGGGCGTAGGTGTCGGCGGCGGGGGCGTCGGGGCTGAACCAGCCGCGCGCGTCGCCACGCAGGCCGATCATGTCGTTGATGTAGTAGATCCCCCCCAGACCCGCGTTGTAGGCCAAGTCTTTGTCCACCGCGCCGATCCCACCCACGATGAAGGGGCTAAACGCACCCCAGCCCAGGTGCAGTAAGGCGCCAAGCCCAAACTGGTTGAGGGTCTTGTCGGCGCCCTCTTGGGCGGTCAAGACGGCCCCGTAGGTGGCCTCGACGGCGAGGACGCGGTTGAGGTTGAAGAGCCCACGGGCGCCCAGGAGCGTGGCGTTATCGAGCACGTCATCGCCCTCCCAAGCGCCCGCGTACAGCTCCAGCTCCCCGCTGAAGGGGCGGACCTGCGCGGCGGCGAGGCCCGAGGCCGCCAAAAGGAGGGTGAGGCTGAGGAATGAACGCAATTGAGGCTCCTCTCAATGAGCGCCTTCGGCGAGGCGGTTTAAGCGCAGTTGGGTAGCAACCGCCTGTCGGGCTGTCAAGACGGGATCAAACTCTTGGTTCCTCCAAGGATGTGATATTAAAGGCGGCGAGGAGGATAAGGATGAGCGAGCGCGCCCAGCTCCGGCAGGCGATCAAGCATTACAAGCGGCAGCTCGCCCTGGAGCCACGCCACCTGGAGCACTTGCAGCAGATCTCTCGGCTCTTGGTTGAGGCGGGTAAGCCCAAGGACGCCGCCGTTTATCTGGTGACCCGCGCCCGTGTCCTGGCTGAGCTGGGCGCCCACGCCGCCGCCGTGGAGGATTGTCGCAGCGCCCTGGCCCTGCATCGGCGCGTGCGCGGCGGTAAGGCCCTCAGCGATGAGCTGGAGCAGCTGCGGCTGCGGCGCGAGGCTGCGGCCCAGGCCCAAGCGCTGGCGACCCAGCAGCGGATGCAGGCCCTGGGCGCCCAGGGCGGCAGCATGTACGGCGCCCAAGGGCCATACGTCACGCAGAGCCTCCGCGTCACCTCGCTGCCTCAAGGGCCACGCCCCGGTGAGCGCGTGGTGGACGCCTCCGAGCTGCTGGTGGCCCGCGCCAAGCCTCGCCCCCCCTCGACCCCTCAAGCGCCAACCCTCCTGGCCCCCGCTTCGCCCCAGGCGCCCGCGCCCTTGGCGCCGAGCGATCGCGTCTATGACGCCTCGGAGCTGCTGGCCGTGCGCGGCGGGCAGAGCTTGCTTGAGTCGATCAATCAAGAGGAGGCGCACGTCCACGCCTCGCCCCGCGCCCTGCCCGCCCCCGCCACGCGCACCCTGGGCTTTGAGGATCGCGCCACCTTGCAGGCGCCCCCCTCCGAGGTGATGATCCGCACCCTGGGCTTTGAGCAGCGGCCTCTCTGGGCGGATGATCCCGCAGAGCTGACCCGCATGGAGACGCCCGCCGCGGCCACGCGTAAGGTCGAGGCGCAGGCGCGCAGCAAGGAGGGCTCGATCGAGATGGAGCGGCGCTCCATCGAGGCCTCCCTTGAGGCTGAGATGGCGCAGCTGGAGGCCCAGTCTCGCTTGGAGGCTTCCATGGAGCGGCGGGCCTTGCAGGACTCCATTGATCGCGGCTTCGACTCCCTTGATGAGGGGATCATGACGCTGCAATCCATCGATCTGGAGCCCCCAACACGCCCCCCCTCGGCGGCGGAGGCGCCCTTCTTCGACGGCGCGGCGGACTTCTCCCCGCCGCCACGGGTCGGCGCGCTCCCCCCGCCCGTGACGGGCTCGTCCTTGTTCGATGTGCCTGTCTTCGACGCCTCCCAAGTGGAGATGACCCAGATCACGGCGCCGCCGCTGGGCCGCCGCCGCCCCACGCCCGCCTCCTCGATCCCCGTCCCCGAGCGGCCTCGGCCACGCTTTAAGACGCCCAGCGGCGCCAGCGTGGCCCCTCGCCCCACCCCCGCCCCCAGCGGCCCGCGCCCCACCTCGAACCCCTCGGCCTTTGCGGCCACCTCGCGCGGCTCGATCTTGAGCTACTCCACCGGCTCGTTCTCCACGGATGACGCCCTCATCGGCGCTGATCTCGATGATGAGACGCAGCTCTATCAGGCGCTGCCCAGCCTCTCCTCCGAGCAGGGCGCCCTGCGCGCTCGTCCACGCGCCCTGAGCGTTCAGCCGGAGCAGATCGAGGCGGAGATGGCCATCGATCCACGCACCAATGAGGTGCGCACCATCGACTCCAGCGTGGAGGAGCGCGAGTGGGAGGATGCCTTCGGCGCCTTCTTGGAGAGCCCCCCCGCGTGGAATGCAAGCGCGAAGCGATTGCAGGGCGCGGTGAGGGCGAACCTGGAGGGTTCGTCCGAACAGGGAGCTTTGTCCTCCGCAGGGAATGCAAGCGCGAAGCGATCGCAGGGCGTGGTGAGGGCGAACCAGGAGGGCTCGTCCGAACAGGGGGCTTTGGCCCCCGCGTGGAATGCAAGCGCGAAGCGATTGCAGGGCGTGGTGAGGGCGAACCAGGAGGGCTCGTCCGAACAGGGGGCGTTGTCCCCCTCGGTGTCCTCTCGGATCGAGCTGCGCTTCCCCTTGTTGGATGGCCTGCCCAAGCGCGAGTTGGAGGCGACCCTGAACAGCGCGCGGGTGACCCGCTTTATGGCCGGTGAGACGATCGTGGATAACGGGCAGCCCTTCGACGGCGTTTATCTGCTGATGGAGGGCCTCGTCCGCGTTCAATTTAACGGGATCAACGGGCCGACCTTCGCCGCCGGGGCCATCTTTGGCCTCCTGGAGACCTTCTTCGGCGGCCCTTGGAGCCAGCGGCTGATCACGGACTACCCCTCAGAGCTGTTTCAGATCCCAAAGCGGCGCTTTGAGCAGATCTTAAGGCAGTTCCCTCGCCTGGAGCGCAGCCTGCGTGAGGAGGCGGAGCGGCGGCAGCTGATCTCCCTCCTGGCCAAGAGCACCCTCTTTCGCAGCTTGAACGCCCACGCCATGTCCGCCCTCGCCGCCCGCTGTAACCCCCGCGTCTTTGGCACCGGTGAGGCCCTCTTTGATGAGGACGGTCTCGGCGGGCTCTACCTCGTCGTGCGCGGGCGCGTGGAGCTGAGCGATGAGGATGGGGTCTTGGCGAACTTTAAGTCCGGTGACTGTGTGGGCCTGCGCTCGGCCCTGAAGATCCCCCTCCGAGGCGCTGAGGCGCGCGCCACAGAGCCCACCGAGGTGCAGCACATCCCCCGAGGGGAGATCGAGCACCTGCTGCGCGATCCCAACGTGCGCTTGGCCTTTGAGCAGGCGGTTAAGATCCGTCGCTAGAAGTAGAGCTTGCGCTTGGGCTCGGGGGCCTTGTGCTCGGGGGCCTTGGGGGCCTTGGGCTCGGGGGCCTTGTGCTGGACGCGCTTTGGCGGCGCGCGCCTGGGGGGCTTGATGGCGGCTGGGGGGCGGGCGGCGTCGGGTTGAGCGGCGTCGGGTTGAGCGGCGTCGGGTTGAGCGGCGTCGGGTTGAGCGGCGCCGGGTTGAGCGGCGCCGATGGAGATGATCTCCTTGGCAGGCGGCGAGCGCGGCGCGTCAGGCGGGGGCTCGCGGGTCAGTGCCCACCACAGCCCCCCCCCAATGAGGAGCGCCAAGCCCACGCCCAGCCCCAGCCAACCCGCGCCGTTAGACGTGCGCGGCTTTAGCGCGTCCAGCTCGATGTCATGGGCGCTCTCGTCAAGGTTGATCTCCGATAAGGCTTGGAGGGCGGCTTGGGCGTCGCTGAAGCGGCGCTCAGGGGCCTTGGCCAGCAGGCGCGAGAGGATCACCCATAGCGCGTCAGGGAGCCCCGGGATCGGCGCCGGCGCCTGGTTGAGGTGCTGCCAGCCAAGCTGGAACTCCGGCGGGAGCCCTTGCAGGGCCTCGGGGACTTGGCCCGTCTCATCAAAGAGCCCATGCCCCGCGCACAGCTCGTAGAGCAGCACCCCCAGCGCGTAGAGATCCGCTCGGCCATCCAGCGGCGCGCGCGCGAACTGCTCAGGGCTCATGTACGCGGGCGTGCCCACCAGCACGGTGGTGGCGTGGCTGGGCCCCTCTGGCTCCAGCTCCTTGGCGATGCCAAAGTCGAGGATCTTGGGGTAGCCCAGCCCCGCCGGGGCGTCGAGCAAGAAGACGTTGGCGGGCTTGAGATCTCGATGGATGATGCCCAGGCCGTGGGCCTCGACGAGCGCGCTGAGGATGCCCTTGGCTAAGGCCACCACGTCCCGCGCCGGCAGCGCCGCGCCCACCTCCGTGAGCGCCGAGAGGGGGCGGCCCTCCAGCAACTCCATGACGATGTAGGGCCGATGATCAGGCAGCTCCCCCACGTCGTAGATGCGCACGGTGTGTGGGCTCGTCAGGCGCGCGATGAGGCGGCTCTCGCGCTGAAAGCGCTCAATGTCCTGCTCGCCGTAGCTGATGGTGAGGATCTTGACGGCGCAGCGCCGCCCATGGAGGCGCTCGTCGAGGGCGCGGTAGACGACGCCCATCCCCCCCCGGCCGATCTGCGCCTCTAGGCGATAGCGGCCCCCGATCTCTTGGCCCAGCAGCGGGTCTTGGCCCGAGGCGGGGGCGTAGCCTTGGAAGGTGCGAGGGGGCTCTTGCCCTTTGGCGTAGCGGCTCTTTACCACAGCTGGAGGATCCCGATGGTGAGGGCGCTCAAGGCCAGGAGCGCGATGATCAGCGCAGCGCGTCGGCGCGTCAGCGCGGGCGGGATCGTTGAGGTGGGGCGCGTGGTGTCCAGCGCCTCGGCGCCGAGCGGAGGTGCCTCATCGACCGGCTGAGAAGGCCCACTGGCGGGCTGCGGCGAGGCCAAGGCGCGCTCCGCCTCATCCAAGGCCACGAGCGCCGCCTCGGCGCCCTGAAAGCGCCGCTCAGGGTCCTTGGCCAGCAGCCGCTCAATGTACGCCCAGAGCCACGGGTGGAGCCCCTCGATGAGCGGCGGCCGCCGCTTAATGTGCTGCCAGCCGATCCGCAAGATGGGATCGAGGCGGCCGATCGACTCCGGCAGCTCGGCGGTGGCTTGAAAAGGCGGCTGCCCTGAGATCATGCGATAGAGGATGACACCCACCGCGTAGAGATCCGCGCGGTGATCGATGGCGAGGCCCTGAAACTGCTCAGGTGACATGTGTGTTGGCGTGCCCAAGGCCGTGCCGCGCTGGGTCAGCGCCTCGCCGCTGAGGCCCGTGCTGTCCTTGGCGAGCCCGAAGTCAAAGATCTTGACGTGCTCAGCCCCGCCCTCCGTGCGCACCAGGAAGACGTTGTTGAGGCTTAAGTCTCGGTGGATGATCCCCGCCGCGTGGGCGGCGGAGAGCCCGCGCAATATCTGGCGGGTGATCCGCAGCGCCGAGGCGAGGGGCAGCGGGGCCTCGGGCGAGAACGCGGCGGAGAGCGGGCGCCCCTCCAGGTACTCCAAGGCCAAGAACGGCTGGCCGTCTGGGGTGAGGCCCACGTCGAGCAGCTGCACAATATGAGGGCTGTTGAGCCGCGCCATGATGCGCGACTCTCGCTCAAAGCGCTGGCGATGCGGCGCATCAAGGCGCCCCGGGTGGAGCAGCTTGATGGCGCAGGCGCGATCCATCAGGCGGGTGTCGTGGGCGAGGTAGACGGCGCCCATCTGGCCCTGGCCAAGCGGGCGGACCAAGCGATAGCGCGAGGCGATGAGATCCTCAGCGCGTGGCATTGCGTTCGGTTGTTTTTTGCTTCATTTTGGCCTCAGCGTGCTCCTCGATTGGACGCTGAGACTATCACCTTCGGAGCCCGATGTTTCTCCTCTTCGCGATCTTTTTTGCCCTGGCGAGCCCCGCGACGGAGGCCGCCCGGCTCGTCGATGAGGCCGACGCGCTCTTGCGTGGGGGCGATCCCCTGGCGGCCCTGGCGGCGCTCAACGCCGCCTATCAGCTCGACCCCGATCCGCGCTACATCGCCAATCAAGGGCTGGTCTTGGAGCAGCTGGGGCAGTACGCGCGCGCCGTCGAGCGGTTTGAGCGCTACCTGTCGCTGACGACCGCGCCGGAGAAGCGTGAGCTGGCGAGCCTGAACATCGAGCGCCTCAAGCCCAAGATCCTCTTTACCAGCGATCCGCCTGGGGCCTCGATCTTCGTCGATGGGGCCAAGGCCGCCGTGGGGCTGACGCCTTGTCATGTGGCGATCTTGGTCGGGGCGCACTACGCCGAGCTGCGTAAGCCTGGGTTTAAGCCCGCGCGGGCCACCTTCGAGGTCCACAAGGGCGCGCCCGGCGTGGTGGAGGCGCGCCTTGAGCCCGAGGCCAAGCCCGCCGATCAACCCCCGCCGCTCACCGCCAGCCCCACCGCCGCCCCGCGCTGGGGTGCTTTGGGCCTCAGCGCCGCCGCCGCCCTGACCTCGGCGGCGCTGCTGTATCAGATGAACCAAGAGGTGCGCGCCCGCGATGAGGCCGGGCGCTTGGCGGTCTGGGATGAGCACGACGCCGCCGCGCGTCGCTTCGCCTGGGGAGGCTGGATCGCGGGCGGCTTGAGCCTGGCCGCCTTGGGCTGGGGGCTATGGGTGCCGCCCGCCGACGCCCAGGCAGGCGTGATGCTGCTGCGGTTTTAACGTTAACGCCCACCACACGGCGTGATTTTATTCTGCCCCCCAGGCTTTAAAAGCAGCAGAGATTGACACATACTCAGCCCCCCCGCGAAGCCCACCGCGCGGCGCTGACCCTGAAGCATGAACCGGAGGAGCGATGTCTGAGAATGCTGCCCACCGCGAGATCCCACTCTCCGCGATCTTCCGCACACGGCACGGGCGGGTAAGACGAGAAGAGGCGATGATCGCGGCCGATGAGGGCGGAGAGGCGCTGGACCTGGAGGATGATCCGGGGCCACTCTCAGAGGCGCACCTCTTGGGTGAAGATCACGAGCCCGCGCCAGAGGAGGATGGCCTCTTCTCCGACTTCGACAACACCGTCGATATGGTCCAGCAGGAGGATGACTTCAAGCTCGATGATCTGCTTGAGGAGGCCGAGATTAAGGCCGAGGCTGAGGCTGAGGCTGCCTTCAAGGCTTCTCATCCGCCCGCCTCAGCTCATCCGCCCGCCTCAGCGCCCAGCCCCGCCGACGAGGAGGCGCAGCCAGACGCCCCCACCGGCCCGCTGCCTTCGCTCAGCGGCGCCCTTGAGCAGCAGCTGGCGAGCCTGATGCCCGATGACGCCGATCCCATCTGGGTCGCCGAGCAGGTCTTATCCCTCTCGCGCATCCGCGCCGCCCAACGCAAAGATCCACGCCGCCCCTGGTTTAAGGATCTCTTCCGCAAAGAGTATGTCTTCGCCCACCCCGTCCGCTCCCAGACCTTCACCAAGCTGGAGGTGCGCTTCATCGAAGAGAACCTCAAGGTCATCGAGGGCGCGCGTGTGCTGGACTTGGCCTCAGGCTATGGGCGACACACCACCCCGCTGGCGCGGCGCGGCTATGCCATGGTTGGCATCGATCTCAGCCTCGATCTGCTCAAGATTGGCGTCAAACAAGCAGAGAAAGAGGGCCTAGAGATTCAGTTCGTGCATGGTGATATGCGCGATCTGAACTTTGAGAAGGTCTTTGATGGCGCCTTCTGCGTGGGGACGAGCTTTGGCTACTTCTCCGATATGGAGAACCTCGCCATCCTCTCCCATGTCCATAAGAGCCTTAAGCGCGGGGGGCGCTTTATCCTTGAGGTCAGCAACCGTGATCACGCCATCCAAGAGCTGCCCAAGCGCGGCTGGTGGGAGGGCAAAGGCTGCTTGGTTCAAGAGGACGTCGAGTTTGATCACGCCAAGAGCCAGCTACATATCAAACGCTATGTGGTCTTCTCTGACGGCGGAGAGCGTGTCTATGATGTGCGCATCCGACTCTATAGCTACCATGAGCTTTGTCGGATGTTTGAGATGGTGGGCTTTGAGATATTAAACGTAACCGGCAGCTTCCACACCCCGGGTGCGTTCTTTGGCCCCAGCTCTGAGAGCTTGATCATCACCGCCAAGAAGGCGAAGGGCTGAGCCTAGCGCCTCCGGCGCTTATTCTTCTTCTTCTCTTCCTCCGTGGGCAGCTCCAGGCCCTCAATCTGCTCGTAGATCAGCAAGCCATTGGAGCTGACGAAGTTATCAGAGGAGAGCATGCTGTAGTTGCCCGTGATGGTGTATTGCTCGCCCACCTTTAAGGCATCCACGATGTCTTCAGTGATGCCCACCAACATCAGGCGCTTGTCCCCGCCCGCAGGCGTGTCCGCCAGCCAAGCGTGCGGGCGCTCAAAGCGCTTGGCGCCCTTGGGCCGGACGTACTTCTCCACCAGGTAGCCTCGGACGATGATCTTCTGCTCAAGGTGCTTGTTCTTGCGCGCCAACAGCCCGTCGATGCGCAGCGTGTTATCAGGGTGCGTCTCGGGGGGCAGCAGGGCCTCAAGATCCAGGTTGGGGGGCAAGTCCACGCGGGCAGGTGGGCCCACTTGCTGGGTCTCTGAGGTGATCTCTGGCGCCTGCTCAGGCGCCGTGCAGCCCAGCGCGAGGAGGATCAGCCCGAGCGTGACGGCGCGTGGCTTAGTCTTCATGGGCCAGCTCGATGCGCAGCGACCTGCGCCCCAGCGTCTCACCGTTAACCGCCTCGATGAGATCCTCTGCGTAGTCCTTATCCACCCTGACGAACGTGTGACGGCTCCGCACCGAGAGATCCGTAAAGTCCTCTGGCAAGAGGCCGCCGAGGTGCGCGAGGCGGTCGATGATCGTCTCGGCCTTTACCCCATCACGCCGCCCCACGTTGAGGAAGAGGCGCGCCCAGACGATGCCATCGCCGTCGATCTGATCGAGCTGCGCGTCATCGTCGTCGTCATCGTCATCGTCGTCGTCGTCGTCATCGTCGTCGTCGTCGTCGTCGTCGTCGTCGTCGTCGTCGTCGTCGTTGACCTCAAGCTCGTCCACCTCAAGCTCGTCCACCTCAAGCTCGTCCACCTCAAGCTCGGTGATCTCAGGCTCGGTGATCTCAGGCTCGGTGATCTCAGGCTCGGTGATCTCAGGCTCGGTGATCTCAGGCTCGGTGATCTCAGGCTCGATGATCTCAGGCTCGGTGATCTCAGGCTCGATGATCTCGGGCTCAACGACCTTCGCTGGCGCGGCGATCTCAGCGCGCTTGGCGGGGCGACCACGGAACTCACCTTGGACGATGGCCACGCGGCGCTCGACGCTGCTGACCGTCTGAGCGCGCGCGCCAGGCATGATGCGCTCAGGCTGAGGGATGTCATTGAGGAGCCCACCCGCGGCGGCGACGCGCGGCGCGTCCTTGCTGGCGTGGAAGTAGTCCAAGAGGGCGCTGACGATCTCAGGGGCATCATCGCGCTCAAGCAGCCGCATCACCTGGGGGCGCAGCGCCACCTGCCCTTGAGAGGCAGGCGCCACCGCCATGATCTCGGTGATGAGCGCCTCCGTTCGCCGTTCTTCCCGTCTCAACTCGATCTCCGCTTGGGTCGGGACCATCCGCTCTTGGAGGGCCACGTTGTAGACGCGCTTGAGGTAGTAGTAGACGCCGATCTCGCGCGGGCCGATCAGGCTGATGGCGGCGCCAGAGTGGCCCGCGCGACCCGTGCGGCCCGTGCGGTGGATGTAGACCTCAGGGGACTCGGGCAGGACATAGTTGATGACGTGGCTCAGCTCAGAGATGTCGATCCCACGCGCGGCGATGTCCGTCGCCACCAGGAAGCGCAGCTCCTTGTCCTTGATCTGCTGCAAGATCGTCTCGCGCGCGCGCTGCGGGAGATCGCTGTTGAGGAACTCCGCGTTATAGCCCTGGCGCTTGAGCGCGCGGGCGACGATCTCAGAGTCCTTGCGTGTGTTGGTGAAGATCAGCGCGCTGTCTGGATCCTCGTACTCGATGACCTGGACAAGATCGCGGGTGCGGCCCACGCCGCTGACCATGTAATAGCGATGGGTGACGTCATCGGCGCCGACGTTCTCCTCGATCAAGCTGAGGAACTCAGGCTCACGCATATAGCGGCTGGCGATGCGCTTGATGTCCTCGGGGATCGTCGCCGAGAACAGCAAGGTCTGCCGGTTGGTGGGGATGTAGCGCATGATCATCGACAGCTCTTGGGCGAAGCCCATGGAGAGCATCTCATCGGCCTCATCGAGCACGAGGTAGTCGATGGACTTGAGGTTGAGGCTCTTGCGCTTGAGGTGATCGAGGATGCGACCCGGTGTGCCGACGACGATCTGCGCAAAGCGCATCTCGGCGATCTGCTTCTCCATCGAGGCGCCGCCGTAGACCGCCACCGTCTGCACGCCTACGTTCTGAGCCAGCCGCCCCAGCTCCTCGGCCACCTGGCGGGCCAGCTCGCGGATGGGGCAGAGGATCAAGGCGCGCACGCCCTTGAGGCCCTTCTGCGCGGCGATCTGCTCGATGAGGGGGAGGCCAAAGGCGGCCGTCTTGCCCGTCCCGGTCTGCGACTGCACCATCAAATCCTGACCGGTGAAGGCCAGGGGGATAGCCGCGGATTGAACGGGCGTGGGTGTACTAAAGCCCATCTCCGAGATGGCGCTAAGCACTTTCTCAGAGAGGGGCAAGTCAGAGAAGCTGAGATGGGTCATTTCAGGGGGCACCGGATAAGAAAGAGTGCTTGGGGTCGATTCAGCGATCTGGGGGCGGGGCGAAGCCGCGCGATCTTGGTCGGCGGGGGCCACGTGGGGTCTGAGGGTGGCGACGTCGCTCAATGGCCTCTGGCTCACCTCTCGATAACGCCCTGACGTGATCTCCCGCGCGCCTCCCCAGCGGATCAGATCATGATTAAACAGGCTTGGTTTAGAAGGATGCGGGGCGAGTGTCAATGCTCGTGGCGCCTCACTCCCCGCTGATCCGAGCCAGGAGGCGGGCGCAGCGCCACTTCAGGGGGCTCTTCTCCACCTCCGCGCAGCGCAGGAGGAGGCGACGGGCGCGGATCTCATCGCGCTCGGCCAAGATCCCCACCGCGGCCATCTTGAGCCGCGTTGAGGAGAGCTGATCATAGACATCGACGACGAGCGCCCCGCCGCCGAGGCGGCGCAAGAGCTCAAGGGCCTGGAGCTTCTCAGGCTCCGGGACGCCGGGGCGCAGCAGGGCATCGGCGAGGGGGCGCAGGGTCGCCGTGGAGAGGTGGGGGCGCAGCGCGTCGGCCCGCGCCAAGAGGGCCTCCGAGGCCAAGCGCCGCGCGCAGGCGAGGGGGTGGTTGACCGTTGAGATCCAATAGATCGCCGCGGCGTTGAGATCCGCTTGACCCGCCACGACGCGCCACTGCCGGACCCAAGGCTCGACGGCGCGCAGGGCGCCGCGCCGCACGGGGCATGGGGGGTGGGCGGCGTGGAGGCGCCAGCGCCCCGCCTGCTCGGGCACCAGCGGCGCCAAGAGATACGGCGCGCTTGGCTCAAGGGGCTGGAGGTGGGCGAGGGTGAAGCGCGCCTCGGTGGGCGCGCCGAGATCCTTGAGGCGACGGGCGGGGGTGAGGAAGCCGATCTTGCCAGGCGTCGAGGGCCCCTCCAGCTTGATGAGGCTCAGGTGCGTCGCTTGGCTGATCATATCGGGGGCGATCAGGGTGACGAGGGCCAACATCGCGGTGAGCATCATCGGGGCTCCACCAGCCGCAGGCCGCGCAGGGTTGAGCGGCGGCGTAGGCCAGCGCTCAGCTCAAGGCGGGCCTCAAACAGCACTTGGCGCAGATCGTCTTCGACCTCGACCAGCAGCAGATCATCCTCGACGCCCACCACGCGGCTCTGCCTCGCCAGCCGCGCGCCGCAGACCTGCTCCCACAGCGCCTGCAAGCGCGCATTGCGCGCCTGAACGCGCGCCTCGACGCCATCGATCAAGCCATCGAGCATCGAGCCCAAGCTGACGACCTCGCCTACGCGCCCATCATTGCGTTGACTCATCTGTGCTCCTCGCGCCGTGACGGGCCTGAGCTTAGCGCATCTGCGGCGGCGTGGGGCGGTGGTTGATATTTTTCAGAAGGGGGCGATCTTTTTGATTGACCGACCCCACGCGGCCTGATAAAAGCTCGCTCGCATGAGTCAACATGCTCATCCTCTATAGGGGCGTAGCTCAGGGGGAGAGCACCTCCTTGACGTGGAGGTGGTCGGCGGTTCAAATCCGCCCGTCCCTACAACGCCCGTCGGTACACGCCGGCGGGCGTTTTTTTATCCACCCACTTCGTCCGGGAGCCCTTCATGCCCAAGATGAAGACCCACCGCGGGGCGCAGAAGCGCTTTAAGTCGCTCAAGAGCGGCAAGATCAAGCGCCATCGGGCCTACAAGCGGCACATCCTTACGAAGATGAGCACCAAGCGCAAGCGTCAGCTGCGTGGCGGCGAGTACCTCACCCCAGGTGATGTCCAGCTCGTCCGGCGCCTTCTCCCGTACGGCTAAGCCGAAATTCCATTAACCCCAGGCGGGGCGCGCGCAGAGAACATCCAGATGGAGGCGTGCGACCCCTTGAGGAGCTAGAAGATGCCTCGCGTAAAAAGAGGTTTTAAAGCCCGCCGGCGCCATAACCGCGTCCTGAAGCTGGCGAAGGGTTACCGCGGCAGCCACAGCCGCCTGTACCGCAGCGCCGTGGAGGCCGTCGAGCGCGGCCTCGCCTACGCCTACCGGGATCGCAAGCAGCGCAAGCGCTTCTTCCGTCGGCTGTGGATCGTGCGCATCAACGCCGCCGCCCGCAACAACGGCATGAGCTACAGCAAGCTCGTCTCGGGGCTCAAGCGCGCGGGCGTCGAGCTTGATCGCCGGGTGATGGCCGAGGTCGCCATCAACGATCCCGCTGGCTTCAGCGCCATCGTCGGCGTCGCCAAGGCCGCCCTGTAACCCGCCTCCTCAGCCCCCTAGAAAATTACGCCCTGAACAAACAGGGCTTGATCTCCGCCCCGTTTAGAACGATAACCCCCCTCCTAAAGCCTTTAAATACAAAGATTTGCGCCAATATAAGGCGACACAGGCTCAGGGAGAGATCATGTCAGACCCCCTCCAAGGGCTCCGAGAGGGGCTCGCCGCGATCCAGGCACGCGCCGCGGAGATCGCCGCTGCGGTGACGCGCGAGGCGGACTTACCTGAGGCGCGCGCCGAGTTCTTTGGGCGCAAGAAGGGCGCCTTTAACCCGATCATGAGCGAGCTGGGCAAGCTCAGCCGCGAGGCGCGCCCCGAGGCGGGTCAGCTCATCAACGACAGCAAGCTGGCCGTCGAGGCGCTCTTTGAGGCGGCCAAGGCGCGGCTGGAGGCCGAGGCGCTCGACGCGGCCATCGAGGCGGGGCGCCTGGACGTGACCTTGCCAGGCCGCCGGGTGGCGCGCGGCGCGATCCACCCCATCCAGCGGGTCATGGATGAGCTGATCGATCTCTTTGGTCAGATGGGCTTTGATCTGGCGGAGGGGCCAGAGGTGGAGACCGAGGCCTACAACTTCGATCTGCTCAACATGCCCGCGGATCACCCCGCGCGGGATATGCAGGACACCTTCTACCTCAGCGGGGGGCTTTTGCTGCGCACGCAGACGAGCCCGATGCAGATTCGGGCCATGGAGGCGCAGCAGCCGCCGATTCGGATCATCGCGCCGGGCAAGGTCTTTCGCGCCGACTCAGACCCCACGCACAGCCCCACCTTTCACCAGATCGAGGGGCTTTGGATCGACGAGGACGTGACCATCGTCCACCTCAAGGCCGTGCTCACCGACTTCCTCCACCGGCTCTTTGGCCCGGACAAGAAGGTCCGCTTTCGCCCCAGCTTCTTCCCCTTCACCGAGCCCAGCGTGGAGGTGGACATCTGGGATGAGAGCGGCGCGGAGGGCAAGTGGATGGAGGTGCTCGGCGCGGGCATGGTCCACCCCCAGGTGCTGCGCAATGTTGGCTGGGACCCCAACAAGGTTCAGGGCTTCGCCTTTGGCCTGGGCGTGGATCGGCTGGCGATGACCCGCTACGGGATCACCCACATCGCCCACCTCTTTACCAACGACCAGCGCTTCCTCAGCCAGTTCTGAGCCGCGAGGAGTACGACCATGAAGATCAGCGTCAACTGGCTGCGCCGGTATGTGGACTTCGACTGGGACACCGAGACGTTGGCGCGGCGGCTTACGCTCTCCGGCTCCGAGGTGGAGGGGATTGAGCGCATCCGCCCCAGCTTTACGAATGTGCGCGTCGGCTACGTCAAGGCCGTCAAGCCGCATCCCAACGCCGACAAGCTCCAGCTGGCCCAGGTCGAGTTGGGCGGCGGCGAAGTCGAGGAGGTCGTCTGCGGCGCCGCCAACTGCCGCGCGGGGCTCAAGGTGGCCTACGCGGGGCTCGGCGCCGTGCTGCATCCGGGGCTGCCCAAGGAGGGCGCCCCGACGGCGCCGCTCAAGATCAAGAAGGCCAAGATCCGGGGCGTCACCAGCCTGGGGATGCTCTGCAGCGAAGAGGAGCTGGGGCTGGCCGACGCGGCGCCGGGGATCATCGAGCTGGCCGAGGACGCGCCCATCGGCGCCGCCTTGGAGGACTACTGGCCGATCAGCGATGACGTGCTCGACATCGGCGTCACCCCCAACCGGGGTGACTGCCTCAGCCACCTCGGGATCGCCCGAGAGGTCGCCGCGTTGGCGGGCGTCAGCGTCAAATACCCCGAGATCAAGTTGCCCGAGCAGATCAAGGGCGAGGCCATCCCCGTCACGATCAAGGCGCCGCAGCGGTGTGGCCGCTACGTCGGGCGGGTGATCAAGGGCCTCAAGGTTGGGCCCAGCCCGATCTGGATGCAGCGGCTCTTAACGGCGGTGGGGGTGCGCCCGATCAACAACCTCGTGGACGTGACCAACTTCGTGCTCTTTGAGTACGGCCAGCCCCTCCACGCCTTTGATCTGCGCGACATCAGCGGCCCGGCCATCGAGGTGCGGCTCGCGGAGGAGGGGGAGGCGCTGACCACGCTCGATGGCGAGGTCCGCGCGCTGACCGCCGAGGATCTGCTCATCTGCGACGCGGCGCGCCCCGTGGCGTTGGCGGGCGTGATGGGCGGGCTCAACAGCGAGGTCAAGGGCGACACCACCGACGTGCTCTTGGAGTCGGCCTACTTTCAACCCAGCGGCGTGCGCATGACCGCGCGGCGGACGGGGCTCAGCTCAGAGTCCAGCCGCCGCTTTGAGCGTGGGGTGGACGCGGCGCGGACGCTGGAGGCGGCCAACCGCGCGCTGTCCCTCTTCGCCGCGCTCTCAGAGGGCGCGCCTGTGGTCATTGAGGCCTATCGCGACGCCCACCCCGCGCCGGTGACGCGGGCGGCCATCCCCTTCAGCTTCGCCGAGACGGACAAGCGCTTGGGGGTGGTGTGGTCCCACGAGATCCAGCGCGACGCCCTGACCCGGCTGGGCTTTGAGGTCGGCGACGGCCAGGTCAAGGCGCCGAGCTGGCGCAGCGACATCAAAGAGGGGGCGGATCTCGTCGAGGAGATCGCCCGGCTGATCGGCTATGAGAAGATCCCCACGCCCCCAGCGCCGATCGGCCACGGGGAGAACAAGGGGCACCGCAAGGAGCAGCGGCGGCGACAGATCCGCGCCTACCTCAACGGGCTGGGCGTCAACCAAGCGCTTAACTACAGCTTCCTCTCGCCCCAGACGCAGGCGCTCTTCACCGACGAGCCTGCGCTGGAGCTGCTCAACCCGCTGACCGAGGATCACCGCGCGCTGCGACGGCTCCTCGCCGTCAGCCTCGTCGGCAACGCGCGGCATAACCAGCGCCACGCGGAGATGAACGTGCGGCTCTTTGAGCTGGGGCGGGTCTTTCACCCGAGCGCCGAAGGCCAGCAGCCGCTGGAGCATGAGCGGCTGGGGATCTTGCTGTCGGGCGAGGCGGCGCGGCACTGGTCGGGGCGGCGCGACTACGACTTCTACGATCTCAAGGGGGCCGTCGAGGGGCTCTTTGAGGCGCTGGAATTGGGCGAGGTGACCTTCACCGCCGCCGAGTCGGTGAGCTGGCTACACCCGGGCGTGGCCGCCGAGGTCTGGCTGGGCGGCGAGCGCGTGGGGGTCATTGGGGCGCTGCACCCTCAGCTCCAGCGCAAGCTCAAGCTCAAGAAGCCGATCTACCTCGCGGAGCTTGAGCTGGCGCCCTTGCTGGCCGCGCCCGCGCCGATTCGCTTCCAGGACTTTACGCGCTTTCCCGCCTCGACGCGCGACCTCGCGCTCATCGTGCCCAAGCGCATCACGGCGGCACAAGTCCTGATTGCGATTGAGGAATTATCGATCTCGGTGATTGACAAAGTGGAGATCTTCGACGTATACGAGGGCGGCGATTTGGCCCCAAGCGAGCGCAGCTTGGGGGTGAGCGTGCGCTACCGAGACGCGGCGCAGACGCTCACCGAGGCCGCCGTCACCCAGGCCCATGAGCGGGTCATTGAGCACCTCAAGGCCACCTTCGGGGTGGGCTTGAGATCATAGGAGTGGAAGTGTCAGCGCGTAAGACCATGACCAAGGCGGATATCGTCGAAGCCGTTTATGAGAGCCTTGGTGGATTCTCGAAGAAGGAGTCGGCGGAGATCGTCGAAATGGTCTTCGAGACCATCAAGGAGACCCTAGAGCAAGGGGAGAAGATCAAGATCAGCGGGTTTGGCAACTTCGTCGTGCGCCAAAAGAAAGAGCGGACGGGCCGAAACCCCCAGACGGGCGAAGAGATCACCATCGCCCCTCGCCGCGTGCTCACCTTCAAGCCCAGCCAGGTGCTCAAGAACGCCATCAACGGCTGAGTCGCCTCCAAAAAAATACGCGACCTCTGAAAATTCGATTGACATCACCCCTTAATGCGGGTAGATTCCGCACCCACGTTACGGGGTGTAGCGCAGTCTGGTAGCGCACTTGCATGGGGTGCAAGTGGTCGGAGGTTCAAATCCTCTCACCCCGACAAAAGCCAGGATCTTGATTGATCCTGGCTTTTTTTTTACCCGCGATTCGATCTTGAGCCGCGCCAGGCCAAAAGCAGCGCACCCAAAGCCATGTCCAACAGATCCAAGCAGATCAAGACGCTCCTCTTTATCGCCATCGGCGTGGTCTTGCTGAGCACCACCTTGCTCAAGCGCCACCTCACCTCGCGGCGCGCCGAGCTTGAGGCCAACCGCCCCGAGGTGCGGCTGCGTCGGGCCACCGATGACGCGCGGCTGGCGGCGCTCAACGGGCGGCTGAGCGAGGCCATTGGTCACCTCAAGGCGGCGCGGGGGATCATCGACGAGGCCATCGCTGAGGCGCCGAGGGACATCAAGCTCCTCACCGCGCGCCTGGCCCTCGCGCGGCGGCGGCTCAAGCTGATGGAGCGGGCGGGGCTCAAGGGGGATGGCGAGATCGAAGAGATTGAGCGCCTCAGCGCCGCGCTGCTCGACGCCTTCCCCGCCGATGAGGCCGCGCGGCGCGCCCGGCTGGAGATCGCCTTAGAGCGCGGCGAGGGGGCAGATCGAGCGGCGGCGGCCCGCGCCCTGCGCGGCGGGTTAGAGGCCGTTGAGGCCACGATCCAAGGGCTGCGGCCCTCAGACGCGGTGCGTGTTGGGCTGGGCTCGGGCTGGCTGAAGCTGGCGGAGCTGAGCCAAGCGGCGGGGGACAAGGCGGCGACGAGCGCGGCCTTGGCGCAGGTGCGGCGTCACGGCGCGGCCTTGGCGGAGGGCGACGATCCGGTCTCGGGGCTGCGGACCCAGCACAGCCTGCTCTCCTCGGCGACCCAGATCGCCGAAGCGATGGCGTTGGCGATCTTCCCTGAGCTGCTCCAAGAGCTGCTGGGGCTGCTCAAGCTCAAGCGCAAGCTCCAGGGGGACAAGGCCGCCCTGTCCGCCTTGGCCTATTGGACGGGGATCGCCGCTGATCACGCTGAGGCGGATGAGGCCAGGGCGGCGACCTACGCCGAGGCCCTTGAGCTGCGTCGAGCGCTCTTGGAGCTGGACCCCACGACCCGCGCGGATCTGCTGCGGCTGCTCAACCGCGTGGCGGTCTTTCATGGCCGCGCGGGGCGCTTTGAGGTGGCCCGCGCCCACTATGAGGAGGCCATAAGCCTCAGCGAAGGCCATGAGGACATTGAAGTCCAGGGCTTGCGGCTGTTTATCCTCGGCAACCTCGCGCAGCTGCTGGGCAAGCATGATCAGATGAAGGCGGCCAAGCAGCGCGCGGAGGCCGCCTACGCTTTAGGCCAAGCTCTGCGGGTGGCGCATCCTGATGACGCGCAGATTCAGCTGCGCGCGGCGGTGGCGGGGCTGCGTCACGCCCGCCTCCTGCGCGCGACCCCTCAGCCTCGGCGCGCCGAGGCCCTCAAGATCGCCCGCCAGACCCTCACCGAAGCGGAGGCGCTCAAGGCCGATGGTGAGCGGGTTGAGAGCCTCAAGGTGGGCCTCAAGGCGCTGATCGACGAGCTGCGCTAGAGCCGCCCAGAGGATTCAAGCCACTCGGTGGCGTTCATCTCAATGGCTGACGTGTTTGGATATGTCTCATAGAAATGAGGTGTATCATTAAACCAATAGTTTGAAATAAGTCTAAAGTTCGCTGGTTTACTGGTATTTATAATCACATCTAAACCATTTATACTTGAAAATTCGCGATCAATCGTTGTTGTTTGAACAAAACCAACTAGGGTAACTGAACCATTATCGGCGCTTAGAAATAATTTCTTTTGCCCGAGCAGAGGTATAAATTCGATCATATTTGAGGATCTTTGAAAATAATTTTGGTTTGAGCTAAATAGTACATATGAGTTTTGATTATTCATACCCCAACATACACCAGTGCCATCAACTCTAGCGCCGCAGGTTACATCTTTACCCGCAGAAATCTGCTTAAATTGATCATTTACGACACTACTTGTCTGAAATGACTCATCATTGCCCCAACATACGGGCTTTTGATTAAGATCAAGACCACATCCATGAAAATCCCCTAGATCAATTGATTCAAGCTCTACTAATAAATTATCAACCATTAAATTTCCTTCAAAATTGTACTGATTCCTTGATTGGTCGCCCCAACAAATCACTTTTTGATTAAAATCAATTCCGCAGCAATGACTACGTCCACAATCGATGTCAATGAATAGATCTCGTGGTGTATTTTCAAAGTCGAATAAACCTTCACAAATTACTTGATCAGTGATGAGGTTTATACCACATATAAATTCATCACCAATCGCAAGATCTTTTAGTTGTACATCCTCAGAGAACATAAAGCTTTCACTGTCTGCCCCCCAACAATGAGAACGAGCTTGTGCATCTATAGCGCACGTCGTATGTCCCTGCGATGTAATATAAGAAAGTGAATTTAGTGGCGGTGCATTAAGTTCTCCATTTAAATTAGCTGTTCCACCCCAACAGATTGGTGTTCGATCTTCACGAAACAATGCACAAACATAATCATTGCCGATGTCCACTTCAAGGCCATAAACTGGCCCTGATGGCGTATTAGGCAGGAAATCTCCAGAAGAAATATAACGACAAGTAATAAATCCATCTCTTAACATAGTGCATATTTGATCTTCTCCAGTAAATACGCCTCTTAATGAAGCCTCGTGCTCGGGGAGTGTTATATACATCAATGATGCGGGCTGATATGCATCAAATTCAACAAGAGCGACATCAATTGCTCCGTTTTCATTGATATTCTCATACAAATCCTCGAGATCTACAAATGTCCAGTTTTTATTGGGCATTAAAGCATCAACTGTCGTATTTATTGGGCGAAACATTTTGATCTCAAAAGAATCAAAACCATTAAAAATAAAATTTGAGTTTTGGATAAAGTTTTGGTCTGATAGCATCATATTTTGTGGAAAAAGATCCATAAAAAACTCGGAGTAAAACCCAGGGCCACCATTTAATATAAAATTTGATCGATTGATATCCAAATCACCACTTGATGAAAATCTAATACCATTTTTCTTGTTGTGGCTAAATAAAGACTGATTAACAGAAAGAGAAGCTTCGCTGTGTGTAACTACACCATCTTCAATTTGATCGATAAATATACTGTTTTCGATAATTAAATTTTTAAATGAGTGTACAGCGATTCGATTATGATTAAAAATAGAGTTTGAAATCATAATTTCACCTGATTGAGCGCCAGTAATAATGCCAAAATCAGACAATTTCCTTATACTTGCATTTTCTAGTGATATGTCACTGTCTTGCTCAAGCCTAAAACCTGTCCGACTATCATATATATTTATTCTTTCATATTGCCCCTGGTCGGAACTCATTAGAATAATTGATTCACCGCTGTTACGGCGAATATCAACATTATCCATAAGAACATTGCCACTATTCGAAATTTGAATTGAGCTTTCAGTTGTTTTATCAAAAAACAAATCCCTAAAAACAGGGGAAAATACATTGTTAACAGTTAATGCATTAAGTGATTGGAAGAAAATACAGTTTTGCATAAAAATGGCTTGACTCGATTGCAAATGAATCCCATTCCAAGAAATATTCAATGAATCATTTGAGAGAATTGGCGCAAAGATCACTGAAGAAGAATTTGATGCGCCTGCTTCAAATGAAAAATTACTCGTTATACTCGCACCATTCGCAAATATAACTTGAGCGCCGGGTTGAAAATAAACTGGATGGCTCAAAGTAATTGCTTCAGTAATTAAGAAAATTCCGGATAAATTACCGTTTAAAACGTCCATATTCGCAGACTCAACAACCGTAATCTGATTAAAACTAACCGTTTTTGTAATAAGTGAGGTTAATCCTGAAGAGTCCTTCACTTCAAGTGTGATTTCTGACAAGTCCGGCAAAAGAGTATCAACACTAGGGTTTCTTGACCAAATTGTATCCCATACCCCGTCGGACTGGTAATCCCAGCGATATTCCAGCTCTAAATATGCCTCATCACGCGAGATTGATGCGTTAAGATGTAAATTTTCGTAGGACTCTCGATCGGGAACAATAAAGAATTCGGCGATGGGGGGGCGGTTGATCACGCGGACGCTGACCGTGTCCTCAAGCGCACCGCGCCAGACATGAAGATCGATCATGAGCCCATCGGCGGCATCGGCGGGGATCTCCACCGTTGAGGTATAGGGGGGGCCGGACAGGGCGCGGCGTGTTGGGGCGGGCGTTAGGCCGCTGATCTCTAAGGTGATGTCCTCTTCACCGCGCGCCAAGATGTCCACGAAGAGGCGCGCGCCTGGGCGTACCGTCGCGCCGCCTCGTGGGGCGATGATCAAGAGATCTCCAGGCGGCGGCGCGGCGTCAGGCGAGGCCACGTCCCCCGCGTCGAGTGGCGCGCCGTCCGCCACGCCTGAGTCTCTCGGCGCGGCGTCGTCGCCGCCAAGGTCATGGCGCGCCTCGGCGTCGTCATCGCTCGCGTCTCCTGCGTCAAGCGGCGCCCTGGCGTCAAGCGGCGCCCTGGCGTCATCGCCCCCGAGGTCATGGCGCGGCGCGGCGTCGTCGCCGCCCACGTCTGCTGCATCAAGCGGCGCGGCGTCGTCGCTGCCGAGGTCATGGCGCGGCGCGGCGTCGTCGCCCCCGATCTCTGCTGCGTCAAGCGGCGGCTTGGCATCGCCCCCCCCTTGGTCTTGAGCGCCGCCCACGGCGTCGCGCGCCGCGTCGCCTGAGGCTTCAGGGCGAGCGCAGACACGCCGCGCCAGATCACAGACAAAGCCCGCCGCGCATGCCTCATCCGCCTCACAGTAATAAAGGCCGCTGGGTGAAGATGAGAGGCAGCCGCCGAGGAGTGAACACGCGCAGAGGGAGATAAGCCTGATCAAAGGGGGCTCCACTGAGATGAGATGATGGCTAGGTTAATCAGCCCACACCGCGCCCACAAGGCGGCTTGGCGCCGCGCCGTTGATTCGCGCCAGCCCCGCTTATGATAGATTCCTCGCCACCAGCCGCACCCACCCCAAAGAGACGACGCTCAATATGCTCGCCACGCTCATGCTCACCCTGCTGCTCTCCCCAATGACCGCGCCGGCGACCGCGCCGGCGACCGCGCCGGCGACCGCGACGCGCCTGTTTATGCTGCCCAACCTCGCTTATGACACCGACGACGGCTTGGGCTTCGGCGCGCGCGTCGAGGTTAACCGCCTTGAGGGTGATCTCAAGCCCTATAAAGAGGCCTATGTCGTCCAGGCCTACGCCAGCACGCGGGGCTATCAGCATCACCGGCTCCGCTACGATCGGCTGGGGCTGGGGCCGCTGCGGCTGACGGTCCACCTCGCCTGGCGGCAGTGGCAGAACGACGGCTTCTATGGGATGGGCAACGCCGCCGCCATCGATCCCAGCCCGAGCCACGATAAGCGCTATCGCTACGCCCTCTACCAGCCCTTCGCTCACACCACGCTGCGCTTCAAGCTGCGTGGCCCTTGGCGCGGCTTCACGGCGCTGGCGCTGCGCTACAGCGAGCTTGAGCTTTATCAAGGCAGCCTCTTAGCCGAGGCGCGCCCCTTTGGGATCGGCGGTGGCTTTACGGGGGAGCTGCACGGCGGGCTGCTCTATGACAGCCGCGCGCCTGAGATCGACAGCCGACGCGGCCTCCTCCTTGAGCTGAGCGGGCGCTATGCCCCCCCGGCGGCGGGACACTTTGGCGGCGTCTTCGCCTCGGCGCGTGGCTTCACCACCCCGCTCAAGCGCCTGACGCTGGCGGGGCGGGTGATGGCCGAGTGGCTCTTTGGGCGCGTGCCCTTCTACGAGCTGGTCCATTGGGGCGGGGCGATCCCCGTGGCGGGCTTTGGCGGCGCCGAGACGCTGCGTGGGATCAGCTTCGGGCGTTGGCGTGGGCCGGGCAAGGCCATCCTCAACCTCGAAGGGCGACTGCGGGTGTTGAGCGGCGCGCTCTTGAGCAACCCCGCCGATCTTCAAATCGCGCCCTTCCTCGACGCGGGGCTCGTCTTCGACACGGGCGATGTTGGCGAGCATGACGGCTGGCTTGGGCCGCTGCACCCAGGGGCGGGGCTGGGGGCGCGGCTCATCTATAACCACAGCTTCGTGATCCGCGCCGACTTCGCCTATGGCGAGGAGCGCTACACCGACGATGACGGCGCGATCCGCTCACAGGGCGCCTTTGGGATGTACATCGTCTTTGATCAAGCCTTCTAAGGAGTCAGCAGATGTCCATCATCCGCGCCGCGCGCCAACGCGCCAGCGGCCTTATCGTCCATCACACGCTCGACACCCTCTCACGGATCAACCGCCACGCCCCCAAGGCGCGCCGCGCGTTGGCGGAGATCGACATCACCCGCGATGTCGCCTATGGGCCGCTGCCCGCGCACCGGCTGGACGTCTACCGCCCTCGGGGCGAGGGGCCGCGCCCGGCGGTCCTCTATGTCCACGGCGGCGGCTTTCGCATTCTCTCCAAGGACTCTCACTGGCCGCTGGCGCTGCGCTTCGCCGAGCAAGGCTTCACGGTCTTCTCGATAAACTACCGGCTGGCCCCCTTCCCGGCGGGGCTGGTGGATCTCAGCCACGCCTGGCGCTGGCTCCAGGGCGCGGCGGCGGGCTTTGGGGCGCGTCGCCCCTTTATCCTGGCGGGGGAGTCGGCGGGGGCCAACCTCAGCTTGGCGCTCACCCTCGCGCTCTGTGATCCGCGCCCGGAGCCTTGGGCCGCCCACCTCTTCGGCGCGCCGCGCCCAGACGCCGTGTTGCCCGCCTGCGGGCTGCTCCAAGCCAGCGACACGGCGCGCTTTCAGCGGCGCAAGCCGGGGATACCGTTCTGGATCAGCGATCGGCTGCTCCAAGTCTCCGAGGGCTACCTTGGCCGCTCAACGCGGGCGGCCGATCTGGCCGATCCGCTGCTGATCTTGGAGAGCGATGCGCGGCTCGCCCACCCCTTACCGCCGATCTTCGCGGGGGTGGGCACGCGTGATCCGATCCTGGACGATACGCGCCGCTTGGCCGTGGCCCTCGCGCGCCGCGAGGCGACATATGAGGTCCTCTTCTATGAGGGCGGCGTCCACGCCTTTCAGGCCTTCATCTGGAGCGAGGTGGCCGCGCGCTTCTGGGCCGATCAGCGCGCGTTCCTCGCCCGTCACTTGGGCGTATAGCGCCCCAGGAGGAGGGCGACGGGCGCCCCGTGCCGCAGGGCGGTGACGAGATCGCCGTGGAGGGCGTGGACGCGCACGGCGATCTGCTGAGGGTGCTTGGCGCCCTGTGGCTCAAGCTGATCGCCGTATGGGATCAGCGCGTGATGGGCTTGATCTTGGGTCGTCAGGGTCAAGCGCAGGGCGGCGGCGTCGGGCGCCTCGTCGCTGACACAGACACAGACGCGCCCATGAGGGGTGGTGATCCAAGACTCCACCCGGATGACCTCATGCTCAGGGGGATCGCTGAGGCCAGGCGAGGGGGGGGGCGCGGCGAGGCTCAGCTCCCCCCAAGGATCAAAGTCCGCGTAGGGATCAGGCTCAGCGTCGAGGAGGGCGCGCAGGCTCTGAGGGGGCGTGGTGGACGACGGAGGCGCCGCCAGGGGGGGCGCCGTCAGGGGGGGCAACGCGGGTTGCTCAGGCGCGGCGCCTTGGAGGGCGCGCAGCGCGGCGCGTATCCGCTCGGCCTCATCCTCCTCGGGCGCCTCAAAGGGCTCGCTGGGCTCATCGAAGGGCTCATCGAAGGGCTCATCGGGCTCATCTAGAGGCTTGTCGGGCTGCTGAAAGGGCACGTCGGGCTCATCGAAGGGCTCATCGGGCTCATCTAGAGGCTCATCGGGCTCATCTAGAGGCTCATCGGGCTGCTCAAAGGGCTCGTCGGGCTCATCAAAGGGCTCATCGGGCGCCTCAAAGGGCTCGTCGGGCGCCTCAAAGGGCTCGTCGGGCTCGGGCTCAGGCCCGACTTTGGGGGCGCCAGCGCGCATCGCCTCCAGCGCCGCCTTCATCCGCGACAGCTCATCGCCCTCAACCTGCGGCGCGGGCGGCGCGGGCGGCGCCAAGGGCTCGGGGAAGATCTCCAGCCTCGGCGAACCTGGGTCCGCCAACAGGGCGTCGAGGAGCCGCTGGATGTTGTAATGAAAGTGAGTCCCCGGCGGGCTGCTCACCGGCCTCATCCGCCGTATCGCGCGGGCGATGTCAGGCTCGATGGGCACGCTGCTGAGGTGCGGCGGCGAGAGGCTCAAATAACGCCGACATACCAGCTCCACCGCCGCCAGGATCTTGCGCTCCTCCTTGGGCGTCGCTTGATTGAGCACCAGCCGCGCCGGACAGGCCGCCAGTAACACGCGCGCCGCCGAGGCCACCTCGGGGGACTGGGCCTCGAAGGCCGCCAACAGGCGATCCACCGAGTCCACCCGGCCCACCTCAGTGGGCTTGATGGCGCGGCTCAAGAGCCGCTCAATCCAGCGCTCTTGCGGTAAGAGCTGCTCAAAGGCACGAAAGACGCTCGACTTGAGGAAGGCGTAGGCGTTCTGTATGGACGTCGGCTCAGGCCCCGTCACCACCAGGCCGCGCCCAGAAAAGTTAAAGAAATCAATGGTGTTATAGTGCGCCCCCGCCCCCAGATCGATGAGCACCGCGTCCACGTCCAACGCCAATAGGCGCGCCGCCAGCCGGCGCTTCTCGGCAGGCCGAGGGTGGGCGTCCTCCAAGATGCTCGCCGCGCCGCTCAGCAGCCGCAGCCCCTCGATCTCCGTCTCGACGGTGAAGGGCATCAAGCCCGCCTCGGCCTCAGCGGCGAAGAAGTCACCCAGCGTCCGCGCCGGGCGCGCTACGCCTAAGAGCGTGTGCAGGTTCGCCGCCCCCAAATCCGCGTCCACCGCCAAGACGCGCTGCCCCCGCTTGGCCAGCTCGATGGCCACGCTGGCGCAGATCAAAGACTTGCCTACGCCGCCCTTGCCGCCCCCGAAGGACCAGACGCTGGGGCTCATTCCGCCGCCTTCACCTTGGCGTCATCGCCCTCGACGCGGCGCAGCGCCCTGATCTGATCTTTCTGCTTGAGGCGGTTTAGCTCCCCGCGCGCGTCCTTCTTCTTGAGCCGCTCGTAGAGCTTACGCATCAGATCATGCGTCTCCGCCGCGACCCCCTCCTGATGCGCCACCAGCCAGTCCATCAGCTTGGGATCATCGGTGGTCGCCATCGCCCGCAGCAGGTTGATGTGATAGAGGCGCTGGGTGAGCATCACGATCTTTGGCCCGCCCTCTTGGACAGGGACGCGGACCTCCTCGCAGCGGGCGGCGGGGTCCTTGACCGCCTCGAAGGCGGCCTGCAACGGCACAGAGGCCTCGAAGATGATCATCTTCTCCAACCCCACAGCCCCCGCGCAGCGCACCTGAAGATCGGGATCGCGCAGCGCCGTGGTCATGATCTCAAAGAGCTGCGCGTCGCGTAGCTCTCCCAAGGCCCACAGGGCGGCGACGCGCGCCTCAGACGACGGCGCGCCCTCGAAGATGGCCCGCAGCCGTTGGATCTCAGGGGCGCGCAGCATCCCCAGCATGATCGCCAAGGCGCGCGGCTCGGCTTGCGCGCCCTGCGCGTCGGCCAGCCCTCGGGCCACACGCTGGACCTCGGGCTTGATGCTGTCGTCCAGCCGCCGCCCCACACGCCCCAGGGCGATCATCGCCGCGAAGCTGAGCGCGGGCTGCTGGCGGGCCATCTGCGCCAGCCTCGGCGCGGTGGCGTCCAACCCCAAGCCCCCAGCGGCGAAGGCGGCGCGCGCGGCGACGCCCTCATCAGGATCGTCGAGGGCGGCGAGCACCACCCGGCTGACCTCATCGCTGGGGTGGAAGTCCAGCCGCGTCGTCAGCATCTCCAGCCCAGTCCGGCGGGTGGCGGGCTGGGGGCTGCGCATGTGTACGATGGCGACGCCCGGATGCGTGAACCGCGACATAAAGCCGCCGCTGAGCTGATCGCTGGTGATGACGAAGAGGGCGGCGAAGCCGATGAAGTAGATCCCAAAGCGCGCGCTGTGATCGCGGCGCAGGGACTGGATGGCGGCCTCCTCGTCGTCCTCATCGGCCTCGACCTCGGCTCGGCCATCGATGCGCGCGTCCAGCGCCGCCATCTCATCCTTGAGGAGCTGGTGGATAAAGCGAGCGCCGAAGAGGAGCGGACCCAGCCCGATGAGCGTACACAGCGCGGCGATGATGCCCAGGGCCATCCAGAGGGCAAAGAGGGTGAAGGCCAGCCCAGGTGAGCGCGCCTCCAGATCGATGTAGCGGTGGATCAGCGGCGCGCCGCCAAAGAAGAGGGCGTCGGAGAGGAGGAGCGCCCCCCACCTCCGCGTCGCCGTGCCGAAGAGGAGGTGTCGCAGCGCGTGCATGGTGGCTCGCCGAGGGTTGTGGGTTACTTACCGATTTTCGGCTGTTGGGGGAAGAAGACGCCCAGGCCCACGGTGAGCGCGAAGTGGTTGCTCCACTCCGCCTCAGAGGCGTTGGTGACCGTCTTGCCCTCTTTATCGCGCTCAGTGACGGTGTTGAGGGCTTGGCTGTAGATGTAATCGCGGAAGGTGACGTTGATCGACATCCCTTTGGTGATGAACGTGCGCACGCCCAAGCCCGCTGTGGGCGTGAGCGAGGTGTTCTCGGTCTTACCCTCACCGCTGGCGTTGGCGCCGACGCCCACGATCCCGTGGATGTCATAGTTAAAGACCTTGCGGCCAAAGAGCGCGAACTTGCCCACGAGCGGTGTGTAGGTCAGCTCCAGCGTCCCCATGTACTTGATATCGGAGAAGCTGCCGTCTTTGACCTTCTCGGGGCGGGTCGTGACCAGGCGCTCACCCAAGCCAGTGTCCCACGCCAGCCCGCCGAAGCCCATCAGGCCAATCGCCCAGGCCTCGCTGATGTGATAGTTGGCCCGGATGCCATAGAGCGCCGTGCGTCGAAAGGCGTCGCCGAGGGTGAAGCCCACGACGGGCTCCAGCTCAAACCGCCCGCCGCGCAAGAGCAAGGGGTTGCGGATGGCGTCGCCCTCCTCCAGCCGCTCCATGGCGGTGCGGCGGCGGGGCTCCTCGGCGTGGCTGAGGCCCGCGCCAAGGACGAGGAGGAGCGTAAGGCTAAGGCGTCGATGTGTTTGATTCATGCGCGCCTCACCTCAGCGTCCGATATTCAAAATCAGGTGGGATAAAGAAGCTGACGCCCGCTGTAAAGAGGAGGTTATGCACCAGCTCGCTGCCGCTGGGGTATTCCTCATTAAAGATGTTATCGCGCAGCTCCATATTGACAGTGAACCAGCGGTTCATGAAATAGCGCTGACCCACGCCCGCCGCCAAAGTTGGGTGTCCGTCAAGCTCAGTCTTGGTGTAGCCGACGCCTAAGACCGCGTAGGCATCCCAAGGGATAATCCAAGAGTTAAAGAGCGCGAACTTGCCGTAGATCGGCGCGTACTGGAAGTGCAGCGTGCCATACCACAGCACCTTGGAGATCTGTGGGAAGACTTGATAGTCCTCGATGACGCGATCGAAGAGGGCCGTCTCTGAGCCCAGGGCGTAGCCCCCGTTGACCCCGATGGCCATCACCTCGGTGAGGTGGAAGTTGAGGTTCCCCCCCGCGACAAAGAGGTTGACCAGGTTGTCGTTGACGTTGGAGCCCAGAAAAGGGTTAAATTCCGCGCGCTTGCGTCGGAGAAATGGGCGGTGCTGGATGGTCCGGATGAGGTCGTTCTCGGCGCGCTTGGAGCGGGCCTGCTCTTTGACCGCCTCCTCGGTGTCGATCACGCCGAAGTCCATCGCGCCGCCGTCATCCCCCGCCACAGGATCCCCGGCGGGGGCATCTGCGCTACCACCAGTGTCATCTAGGCTGAAGGTCATCTCCTGGGCGCTGAGGGTTGGCGCCGCGAAGAGGATGAGCGTCGCCAATCCCCACGTTCTTCGGTCCATAGCCTCCGAATCCCGAGTCTTAAAGCTTTGGCTTACTATCACGCCGCCTCTCGGCCCCACAATAAAAAACCCTCCGCCGTGCGGGGGGATCTGCGAGGGCTTAAGCGTCGCCGAAGAGGGCCTCTGTAAAGCTGACCGGATCGAAGACGCGCAGGTCTTGGACCTTCTCGCCGATGCCGATGTAGCGCACGGGCAGCGACATCTCATCGGAGATGCCGATGACCACGCCGCCCTTGGCGGTGCCATCGAGCTTGGTCAACACCAGGCCCGTGACGTTGACGACCTTGGTGAACTCCTTGGCCTGGCTGATCGCGTTCTGGCCGTTGGTGGCGTCGAGGACGAGCCAGACCTCATGAGGGCCGCCCGGCGCGGCCTTGCCCATCACGCGGTGGACCTTGCCCAGCTCATCCATCAGCTCCTTTTTGGCCTGAAGCCGCCCCGCCGTATCGGCGATGCAGACATCGAAGCCCTCGCTGACGGCGCGCTTGCAGGCGTCGAAGATCACGCTGGAGGGGTCTTGGCCCTCGGCGCCCTTGACGATGGGCACCCCCGCCCGCTCCGCCCAGACCGCCAGCTGCTCCACCGCCGCCGCGCGGAAGGTGTCGCCCGCCGCGAGGAGCACGCGCAGGCCCTGATCCGTGTACTGCTTGGCGAGCTTGCCGATGGTGGTCGTCTTCCCTGCGCCGTTGACGCCGACGACCATGATGATAAAGGGCTTGGCCGCGCGCAGATCCAAGGCGGGGGCGTCCACCTTGAGCATCTCGTGGATCTTGTCCTTGAGCTTCGCCCAGACCTTGGCGGGATCATTGAGGCCGCCGCTCATGGAGCGCTCCACCTCCTCGACGATCTTGAGGCTGGTCTGCACGCCAACATCCGCCGTGAAGAGGGCCTCCTCCAGCTCGGCGAGCAGATCATCATCGATGACCTGGGCCGCGCCAAAGAGCTTCGTCAGCTTCTTGATAAAGCCCTCGTGCGTGCGCGAGAGGCCCTCGCGCAGCGTCTTCCCTGCGGCCTCCGCCTCTTCGACGACGGGCTTGGGCTCGGGCTTAGGCTCGGGCTCGGGCTTGGGCTCGGGCTTGGGCTTAGGCTCGGGCTCGGGCTTAGGCTTGGGCTCAGCGGGCTTATCCTCGGTGGGTGCGGCGGCGGCCTCGGGCGCGGCGAGGCGGACGCGCGTGCGCCCCGTGGTGCCCGCCTCGACCTGTGGGATCTTAAAGGCGCGGCGCGCCTCGGCCTCTAGCTCCTCCTCGGTCTTCTTGGGGAGCTGTGGTTCATGTGGCTTGGGGCGCTGATCTTCGAGGGCGGGGGGGGGCTGCTTGAGGGCTTTATAGAGGAAGACTAAGAGGACTGAGGTCAGCCCACCATAGACCAGGTAATCAATCCAAAGGGCGCCCGCCTCGGCGGCCTCGGTTTGGCGAATCAAAAGCTCAAAAATGAGGGCGTGTGTGTCCATCATCCACCTCTGCGTCAGAGGGGCATAGTTAACACGCGCGGGGGTGCGGCAAAAGGGCTCAGCGGCGGGCGGCGGGGCGGCACGACGGCTCCGCGCTCAAAGCGCGCCGCTCACCACAGCGCCAAGCCCACGAAGAAGAGGCAGAAGAGCAGCGCCGCCAGCAGATCCTTAAAGGCGGGCCGCGCCGCGCCGCCCAACGCCGCCACCCCCGCCACGGCGATAAAGGGCAGCGCCGGCAGTGGCCGCGCCAAACACAGGAGGGCGATGAGGCAGAGCATAAGGCCCAGGAAGATCCCCAGCCCCAGGCGCCGCGCGCTGAGCCCAAGGGCATGCGCCGCCCCTAAGAGCAGGCCCACCATCAGCGCGTCGGCGACCCCCAGGATCGGCGCTAACCCCACGCCTGGGCTGGGTAAGACCAAGAGCAGCGCGCTGGCAAAGGACCACGCGCTCTCCGGCGCGCTGAGCATGCGCTGCGTCGGGCCGCTGGGGCTGGCGACGCTCCAGGCGTCCGCCGCGCAGGCCACCAAGGCCAGCGGCCAGAGGTGCCCCGCGACCTGCACCCGCCGCCCAACCCACGCCCCCGCCTCCACGCCCACGATCAGCAGCGCGCCGCCACTCAACAGCGCCGACAGCGGCGATGGCGCGATGAGGCTCAAGGGCCACACGGCCATCAGCGCCAAGACCTCCACTCGACGCGGCGCCTCGGCGGCGTAGGCCAAGAGCACCAGCGTCAGGCTCAGCCCAAGGAAGGTCAGCGCGAAGCCCATCATCGCCGCCGCGCTGGGCCAGCAGGCGTCCAGGGCGTAGAGGCTGAGGTAGAGCAGCGCCCACGCGCCGCTTCGTCTCAGTGACCTCAAGGCGATCCCGTGGGCTGGGCGTTGGGCTCGATAAAGGTCAAGAGCGGCTTGAGCAGGTGCGCTTCGGTGATCGGGTGCGGCGTAAACCACCAGCTGCTCTTGGCGTCCTCGTAGAACTTCGCCGACATCGGGCAAGGCTCGGGCGGCGGCCCCGGCTGCTTGATCTCCCCCAGCAGCCGCCCCGCTTGGGCTTGGTAGACCTTGATGTGCAGATCCTCGCGCTTGAGCAGGAGCGTACGGCCTTCATAGTCGCCCGGGCAGGCGCCCAGATCGGTCATCACCCGACGCACACAGGCGACGACCTCAAGCTCAGGGACCGCCGAGGCAAAGAGCGCCTTGAAGGGCGCCTCATGGGCCTTGGGCGGCGTGTAGTCATAGGTCTCGACGCCCTGGATGTAGAGCGCGCGCGGCTTGGCGCTCTCGGCGGCGTAGGGGCGCGCCTTGGCGATGCCCTCGCCCGTGCGGCAGAGCTGGCCCGTCGCGTAGTCGATGGGCGGGACGTAGGCCTCCCGCGCGGCGCTGCGGCGCGCCTCGCGCGTGAGGCGCAGTTGGTAGATGCCGCCCGCCAGGCCACCCAGCCCCAAGAGCATCAGCAGCGCGCCAAGCACGCCTCGGCTGCGCGCGCCGATGAAGGCCGAGGATAAGAGGACGCCCAGCGCGGCGACCCCCCCGCCGATCAGGAGGAAGTCATCGTGATCCCAGCCTCCTCGCCCCTCCCAGGCGAGGTAGAGGATCCCCAGGCCGATGGAGAGCGCTGGCAGCGCCAAGAGCAGCGTGAGGCCAGACCCCCAGGCGGAGCGTTGCTTCTTCATGGTGTGTTGTCTCCTTGTTGGTTTGCACGGCGCGGCTCCAGGTCGATGACGATCGGGGCGTTGGTGGGTTGGTAGCGCACATCGCAGATCGCGGCGTTGGCGAAGAGGGTGTCATCGATCTGGGTCACGCCATAGCCCTCATGGATGTGCCCAAAGACGTGCAGCGCCAGGCCCAGCTGCGCCACGCGCGCCCTCAACGGGCGACAGCCGCAGGGCTCACCCGCCTCGTTGGCGTCCATGATCCCATAGGGCGGCGTGTGCGTGATGAGCACGTCGGTGTCATCGGGGATCTGCGCCCAGGTCCGCGCCCGCGCCTCGTCCTCACGGACGTTAAAGGCCCAGTCGAGGAACCAAGGCTGTATCGGGCTGCCCCAGATCTTCAGCCCGTTGATCTCGATCCCGCTGTCACAGAGGTAGATGCAGCCGTTGAGGAGCCCCACGGCGCGCTCAGGCTCCGTCTCGAAGAGGAAGTCATGGTTGCCCGCCACGATGATCTTATATGGGTGCGGCTGGGCGGCCATCCAGCGGCTGAACTTCTTGATCTCTTTGGAGTGGCCTCGCCCCGTGAAGTCCCCCGCGTGGATCAGGATGTCTCCCTCGGGGATCTCGGGGATGTCAGGGTGGCGTCGATGTGTGTCGGACATCAGCACGAGTCGCATCGCGTGTGGTGCTCCTTCTTCCGCCGTGTGCGTTTGATGGCTCGCGCTTGGTTGTAGACCGAACCGGTCATAAGCTCCACAGATTCGCTCGATTGAAGGGTCACTGATGGGCTAACCTTCGCGGCGATTAACCCACCGGAGCCCAGATGCGAAAGCTCAAGTTTGCCCTGCCCTTGTGTCTGATGAGCGCGGCCCTCAGCCTCGCCGTCTCTGCTTGTGATGAGGACACCGCCGTCGCCAAGCTCCCCGACGCGGGCGCCCTCTGTGAGCCCGGCGCCATCCTGCCCTGTGAGGGCTGTGAGGGGGTCTCGCAGATCTGCGCCGATGATGGCGCCAGCTGGAGCGCCTGCGCCTGCGATGAGGTGGACGGCGGCGAGGCAGACAGCGGCGAGGGCGGCGGCGGCGGCGTGGGCGGCGGCGGCGTGGCGGGCGGCG
>JAHJCH010000013.1 GCA_018813065.1 Myxococcota bacterium | reverse complement strand
GCGTTCAACGAGTTGGACTGAATCGCCACGCCTCGCCCGTCAAATCGCGCCGCGCCCACAACTCATCCCGCGGCGCCACTGCTCGTGAGTAGTGCAGGAGCGTGACCGTGGCGTCCCCACGCGAACCCTCTACCCCGTGCCCCCCAGGGCCTGGCCGCACGCCGCGCTCAGGGCCGCCGCCGATCCCCGCCTCGGCCTTGGCGCCCCCGCCCAGCGCGCCCACCGTCGCCCAGCGTGGCCGCCCCATCCGCGTAGAGGGCCGCGCGCCGATGACAGGCCCCTTGGCCGGGCTGGAGGGCCAAGAGACACGCCCACCCGAGCTACACCCGCGCGCCCCCGCCAGGCAGAGCAGCACCATCGGCATGAAGGCCGCCCCCGCGATCCTGCGCGGCACCGATCAGATGGCCTTTATCGATGATCGCGTCTTCGAGGACGCCGACGGCGAGCGGCACGTCACCAACGCGTTTTATATCGATAAGACCCCGGTCACGAACACTGAATACTACGAATACGTCAAAAAGACGGGCATGAACCCGCCGCCACATTGGCACGGGCCTCAACCGCCCATCACGCTCTTGGATCATCCGGTCGTGGGCGTCAATTTTGAGGAGGCCAAGCGCTTCGCCCGTTGGCGCGGCGCGCGGCTGCCCAGCAGCGAGGAGTGGCAGGCCGCGGCCATCGGGCCAGACAACGCCCCCTTCCCCTGGGGGGGCTGGCTGCCGGGCTACTGCAACAGCGTCGAGATGGACATCAACACCACGACGCCCGTCACCGCCTACCCGCAGGGGGCCTCCCAGGCGGGCTGCCTTGATCTCGTCGGCAACGTCTGGGAGTGGGTCGAGGGCGGCGGGATTGGCCTCAAGGCCGAGGTCTGGGGGGGCTCTTTCCGCGAGGTCTGCAATCAAAAGGGGCGCATCAGCCGCTCCCAGGCCCCCAAGGATAAGCGCTACCTCTTCGTCGGCTTCCGCTGCGCCAAGGACGCGCCCTGACGCTTCAACCCGCGCCGTGGCTCCGGTATAACCCCGCCCAACATCACCGCCATCATCAGGTCACCCAGAATGCTCGATCTCCAGCGGCTCAAGCAGACCAAGCTCAGCGGCCAGCCGCTCTTACAGCGGATCGTCGCCCAAGCGCTCGACCTCAACTACCGCCTGCCGAAGAAGACCGAGATTATCGTCGAGGGGATCGAGCACGTCCCCGCAGATCGTGGCGTCTTCTTCGCCATGAACCACACGGATCGCTATAACTACTGGCCCTTCCAATACACCCTGCGCTACCGCTTTGGGCGGGGCTTTATCGCCACCTGGGTCAAGGGCAAGTACTACGAGCACCCGCTGATGGCGCGGTTTATGACGTGGGCCAACAACATCCCCATCCCCTCGCGGGGCTACGTCCTCAGCGCCGAGTTCCGCGCCATCACCCAGCGGGCGCCCAACCAAGCGGAGTACCGCGCGCTGCGTGGGCTCATCGACGGCGCCTCGGGCGTTGATCTGAGCCCCATCGAGGGCTTTTTGCGCCGCCGCCCCGAGTTCAAGGCCGAGTTTGACGCGCTCTTTGATCAGATGATGGGTGAGGTCATCCGCCTCTGCCGCGAGGGCCTGGCGCGCGGCAACCACATCCTCGTCTTCCCCCAAGGCACGCGCTCACGGCGGCTCAGCCGTGGGCACACCGGCTTAGCGCAGATCACCCAGCACCTCGGCGTGGACATCATCCCGGTGGGGTGCAGCGGCAGCGATCGCGTCTATCCGGGCGCCTCCCCTGTCGCCAAAGCGGGGCGGATCACCTATCGGATCGGCGCTCCTCTGGCCGTGGACGGCCCCGCGCTGCGGCCGCACCGCATCCTTGAGCCGTTTACGCCCTTCAGCGCGGCGGCGGGCCGCGCTCATGGCGAGGTTTTTGAGGCGATCACCGAGCTGGTCATGGCCCAGATCAACGAGCTGGTGGAGCCTGAGTACCAGTTCTCGGCGGATCTGCGCTCAGACGGCGTCGAAGGCGTCAAGCGCTTCCTCTAAAACCGGGCGTAAGATCGCTCTAGCAGTCTGGATCGGCCCCCGCCGGGCACCATGTATCACAGTGCCCCTCGGCGACGCAGGCCGCCGCGCCGTCGGCGCAGTCAGGATCACAGCCGCACACCGTCACCACGCCCCGCGCGGCAGGCTCACAGACCCGCGCGTGATAGTCGCACGCGCAGTCACAGTCCGGATCAACGCGGCAGGCCACGTCACAACGGCCATCTCCAATGCAATGCGCCTCTGAGGTGAGCGCGCGGCGCGCCAAGGCGCTGAAGAGCGCCGGGTCCCGCCTCGGTGAAGCGTCCCCCTCTTGATCATCCCCCCGCGCCCAAGCCCCATGAACCCCAAAGACCACCACCGCCGCCCCCGCCTCGATAAAGGCGCGTGAGACAGGATCAGATGGACGACCACGATCCAATAGGCGCGCGGGCGGCTCCAGGCCCTCGATCCCCCAGGTGGCGACGCTGTCCACTTCATCGGCGATGACATGAATGACCAATCCAGGCGAGATCCTCAGGCGCTCGGCGAGGAACGCCGCCTCGGGGGAGGTCCGCGCGCCGCTGATAAAGTCCTCGGCGACCTCCACGCCGTCGGCGTTGCGCCCTGAGCCTGTCTGCGCGCCGTCAGGGTTGGCCTGCGTCACCATCAGCAGCGGCGCAGGCTGGGGGATCTCGTGGATCAACGCCCGGCGTAAGTGCTCGGCGACCTCCGCCGCGCGGCGATCTCCGTCAATGAGGCCACTGAGCAGGAGTGTTGGGGGGCCGGAGGCGTCGCCGAGGCGCTCGGCGCGGAGGGTGAGGCCGCCCGCAGAGCGCCCCGTCAGCGTCTCCAGCGGCGCGCCAGGCGCTTGGATGATCTCCAGGCCGTCGATCTCCGGCGCCGAGGCGCGCTGGGCGATCCAATCCGCGGCGGCTTCGACGGCGCGGGCCACGCCATCAAGCTGGAGATCGACGGCGATGATCTCGCTTAACGCGAACTCGACGGTGACCATCGCGATCCCTCGGTCGATGCCCACCAGGCTGCCCATGGAGCCCGGCATCGAGCCGTAACGCTCCACCGGGAAGCGCGCCGCCTCGCCCATCGCGGCGGCCATCACCTCGGCGAGCCCTTGGCCTGGCCCGTCATAGTCCATCGTCGGTACACAGCAATGGACGCTGATCACCGCCGCCGGGGCGGCGCGATCAAGGATGGCCGTCAAGGCGCGGCTCTCAGGCTCAGAGAGCGGCGCGCGGCCCCCCTCGCCGTCGCCCTCGCCGAAGTTTTGGGCCGCGAAGTTGCGGTTGATGTCCACCCCCCGCGCGTTTCGCCGAGTCTCTCGGGCGATCCCATCCGGGTTGGCCGCGCCGATAAAGATGACGCGCACGCCCGCGCGCTCCGCCAGCCCCGCGAGCAAGGCGGCGCGCGCCCGCTCCCCATAGGTCACCGCCGCGCGCTCATCGCCGTGGATGGCGGAGATCAAGAGTAAGACAGGCCCACCCAGGCCGTACTGCTCGGCGATGATCGGGCGGCCCTCGACGCTGTAGTCGATGATCCAGCCACCGGGCGCCCAGCTGCTCTGCGCCGTGGCCTCGATCTCGGCGTCGCCCGCGCGCGGGGCCTCGTCATCATCGCCGCAGCCCAGCATGATCCCCATCAGCGACAGCGCCAGGCCTGCGCGCCGCGCCGCCTCATTCATCGGCCCCCGCCCTGCGCGCGATCATCATGTAGTTGGGGCCACTGCGGTGATAGATCACAGGCTCAAACCCCACGGCCTCCAGCTTGGCCTTGATGTCGCTGCCCTTGAAGCCCGCAGAGTAAGAGCGCCAGAAGCTGTCGGCGATCACGCCGCCACGTCTGAGCCGCATAAAGAGGTGGATAAGGCGCGCCGCCAGCCGTGAGCCGTCTTGATCAAAGTCGATGATAAAGGCGACCCCGCCCGGCTTGAGGACACGGTGGATCTCGGCCAGCGTCTGCGCGACGTCCGCGCACTCATGCAGGAGCTGCTTGCACGTCACCACGTCCACGGTGGCGCTGGCCCGCTCGATGGCCTCGGCGGGGCCGCCAATCGCCTCGATCTCAAGCCCACGCTGGCGCGCCTCTTCGCGCTGGATGATCCCCATGTGCGGTGAGAGATCATGGGCGATGAGCGTGAGCTGAGGCCGCAGCCGCGCCAACTCAAAGAGGAGGAAGCCTGGGCCAGAGGCCACGTCCAAGATCACCGCGCCCTCCCTCAACACGCCAAGCGCCCGATCCACGCGCTTGGCCCAGCGGCGATGGTCAAAGCGGATGACGCCCCTGAGCTGCTCGGTGTAGGCCCGACAGATCGCCTCTGTCCAGATCTCAGCGGCGGGCTCTGTGTCAGTGGTGGGCTCTGTGTCAGCGCGCATGGTGTGCCTTTGGGGCGCGGCGCGCCCTTGGTGGTGTTGCCTGGCGTAGCCTGCCAAAGCCGCTGTGGTCGCTCAAGGATTGTCGATTTGAAAGCGCGCCTGCGCTCGGCCATTATCAGGCGCACATCACATCAAGGAGCCCCGATGCGTCCCATGCTCTCCGTCTGCGCGCTGCTCATCACCGCCTTGAGCCTCAGCGCCCCCGCCCTCGCCAAGCCCGCCTGTCAGCGCCGCTGCCCCAAGGGCATCGCCAAGGATAAGGATGGCTGCTGCCTCACCCAGAAGGCCAAGACCAAGGCCAAGGCCGCCACGCCCAAAGGGGCGCCCAAGGCCACCAACGCCAAGGTAAAGCGCGCGGGGCAAGCCACCGCCGTAAAGAAGCCTCAAATCAGCTGGATCACCCTCCCCGGCGGGCGCTTTCAGATGGGCGATAACGCCGGGCCCGCCGATCAGCGCCCCGCGCGCGTCGTCACGGTCCCGCGCTTCCAGCTCGCCAAGCACGAGGTCACCGTCAAGCAGTACGCCGATTGCGTCAACGCCAAGGTCTGCACCGCCCCCAACCGGGGCGCGGGCTGCAACTGGGGCCGCGCCGGGCGCGCCAATCACCCCGTAAACTGCGTGGACTGGCATCAGGCCAAGGCGTTCTGTGACTGGATCGGCGCGCGCCTGCCCACCGAGGCGGAGTGGGAGTACGCGGCGCGCAGCGCGGGCAAGGCCTGGAGCTATCCTTGGGGGCAAGAGGCGCCCAGCTGCGGGCGGGCCACGATCAAGGCCAGCGGCGATGGCTGCGGTAAGGGCAGCGCGGGCGCCGTCTGCGCCAAGAAGGGCGGCGAGAGCCAACAAGGCGTCTGCGATCTGGTGGGCAATGTTGAAGAGTGGGTCGCCGATAGCTACCACCCCAACTATACCGGCGCCCCCGCCCTGGCCACGCAGAGCGTCAGCGGCGGCCGCGAGAAGGTCAAGCGCGGCGGCTCATGGCTCAATGATGATGAGAGCCTCAAGGTGATGACCCGTAAGAAGGCTGGGCCCATGCTGCGCTTGAGCCAGACCGGCTTTAGGCCCGCTCGCTAGTCCGCGACGGTGAGATCCACATGGGCAGAGGACACCCCGCCGCGCTGATCACGGACAAAGACAAAGACCCGCGCCGGGCCGGGCTCGTCGGGGGCCATAAAGGTGTTCTCCAGCTGGTCCTTGCTGCCTCGAAAGCGCTCCAGCTCGCCCACCGTCATATACCAGCTGTACTGCAAGGTCTCCGGCCCCGCTTGCATCATCTCGACGCTGCCCTCGGCCAGCTCTAAGCGCAGCGGCACCTCGCCGCCGGGCTTGACCGTGGTCTGCTCGGCGATGATCCGCGGCACACCGGGGTTTTGATTGGGCGCCGCCGCCTCGCTGATCCGCACACGCTTGACCGACTCGCGCCGCGCCTCGCCCTCAAGCCCGCTGTAGACGCGCACGAAGATATCAAAGCCCTCCTCCAAGCTCGGCGGCTTGATCCCAAACTCCTCCAAGACCTCGGGGGGGATGGCCTGGCTCAGCGCGGCGAGAATGAGCCGGACGTTCAGGCCCGAGGGGCCAAGATCCAAGGTCAGCTCGGGGCCATCGGTGCTGAAATATCGCTCCAGCATGGGATCGGCGCAGTCATATTGCGTGGCCGCGCCCAGCGAGTAGAGGCAGACCGACCATACATAGAAGGGCGCGACCTCGGGGCGGGCCTCATCATAGGCCGTGGGGTTGTAATCATGGACCCGCAGCGTGACCTGATCCTCGGGGCGCGCCTCGGGCGGGCTGACCTCGACGGCCAAAACCCGGTAGGCGTCCTTGAGGAGATTGGGCGGGTCCTCCTCAGCCCCGCCGCAGGCCAGGGCGAGGGCCAAGATCCACAGCGGCGCGCGGTGCGTAGACATCAAAACTCCCCCCTGAAGCCGAGCGAGGGGATGATGGGCAGCCCCGAGCGGATCTCTTGCTGGGTGTAGTCCTCGTTATAGCCCACCCCCTCGGGGTTTTCGCGGTTGTACGCGTTCTGTAAATCGAGGTAGCCGCTCAAGATCCACAGATCAAATATCCAGCGGCGCTCCACGCGCAGATCAAGCTGATGAAACGGGGGGATACGCTCGCTGTTGGCGGGCAAATTGTAAGCAATGCAGGTGTCATTGTCGGAATCATATATACACTTGTTCTTGGGCGTATAGGGGTTGCCGGTGGTGTAGCGCCAGCGCAGCCCCACCTCCCAGTTATTCGTGAGCTTGTAGGTGCCCAAGGCCGTGAAAATATGGGTCTGATCAAAGTCGAAGAGGCGCCAATCTTCGTCGGGGCCGTCCTTGCGCTCGGAGCGCATGGCCGTGTAGCTGATCCAACCAAAGAAGCGGCGGGTGAGGTTCTGGCGCAGGAGCACCTCCAGCCCATAGATCCGCCCCGTGCCGATGTTCTCATAGCGGATCGCGGGGTCTTCGACGGGGGCCACCGAGTCGTAGAGGTGCTTGTAGAACCCCACCACGTCCAGCTCCAGCCCCTCAGAGAGCCCCGTCAGCGCTTGCTCGACGCCGCCAGACACCTGGAAGCTCTGCTCTTGCTCAAGGTTGGGGTTGCCAAACGTCTCGTCGGACTCGTCGAAGAAGGGCCGCTGGTTGTACCAGCCCGCGCCGCCCTTGATCACCGTGCCCTTGCGCAGCGTGTAGCGCGCGTTGAGGCGCGGATCAAAGGCCCAGTCCTCCAAGGTGCGGTTGTAGTCGATGCGCAGGCCCGGCACGATCAGGAGCTTGTCGTCAAAGAGCTTGATCTCCGCCTCCAGCCAGGCGCCCGGATCTTGGACAAAGATGCTCTCGTTGACCTCCATCAGCTCCATGGTGCCCAGCGGCGCGGGGTCCTCGCCCTCTTTGGGCGGGAAGGGGGCGATGATGCGGATGTCGCCCGAGTACAGCTCAAGGTCCAGCCCCGCTCGCAGCTTAAAGGTGTCGTTGACCTGCCAGCTGATGTCGTCGCGGATCAGGAAGACCCAGATGTCTTGGTTGAAATAGAGCTGGTCAAAGGCGGCGAAGTAGAGGTGGTTGGGGCCAAAGGAGACGCTGAAGTGATGCTCCACGTCCTCGCTCAGCCGCGCGTCCCAGGCGGCGTAGAAGCGGTGGAAGCCGATCTCGTTTTCAATGTCGCCGCCGACGCTGGGATCGCGGGCGCTGGCCTCCTTGAGCACCAGCTCCAGGCGGTCATTGGAGCCGAAGTAGTAGAAGCGCAGGCGGTGGCCCTTCTTCTTCCAGTCCAAGAGCACCTGCTGATCGTAGTAGCGCGGGGCCACGTCGAAGCTGATGGGCGCGTCTTCGGGGATCACGGCGTTGAGCAGGAGATCGATGTAGCTGCGGCGAGCGGCCACGGCGAAGGTGGCGCCGTCGATCAGCGGCAACGGCCCCTCTAAGAGCACGCCTGCGTCAAAGAAGTCGGCCTCGACGCGCCCATGCAGGCGGTCCTCCTTGGGGCGGCGGATCTTGACGTCGATGATCCCGCCGCTGTAGCGGCCATACTCCGCGCCGTAGTTGCCCGGGTAGAAGTCGATGGACTCTAAAAGCTCGCTGGGGAAGACGCTGCGCAGCCCGCCGAAGTGGTAGGCCACGGGGATGCCATGGCGGTTGATGACCGGTGAGGAGTCGCCTGGGTTGCTGCCTCGCACGATCAGATCGCCGCCGAAGGGCACTCGCGCCACGCCAGGGAGGTTTTGGACGACCTTGAGCGCGTCGCCGTTGGTGCCAGGGATCTTGCGGATCTCCTCCATGGTCAGCGTGCGGCGGGCGACCTCTTTGCGCACACGCTTGCCCACCACCACCACGGTCTGATCGCCCACCGAGCGCTTCTCTAGGTAGTAGCGCACCTCGGTGATCTCGCCGAGGCGGATCTCTTCTTCATCTTCGAGGGTGTAGTAGTCCTGATCGTCGATGATGATCTTGACCTCGCCGACGGGCACCTTGTCGAAGACAAACTCGCCCCGCTCATTGCTCAGGGTGGCGCGCTCGCCCAGGCGCACGTTGAGGCCCAAGAGCGGCGCGCGGGTGCCACGCTCCAAGAGCCGCCCACGCAGCTCCCCCGTGGGGTTGTCCTTGTCCACGGGCGCCTCCACCGTCTCCACCTGCGTCTCCAAGGTGAACTCATAGCGGTAGGCGATCTGCACCGGCGCGGGCGCGTTATCCACCTCGGCGGGGCGGAAGGTGAACTGCTTGACGGCAACCACGGCGGACTCATCAAAGCCGTTGCCCGCTGGCTCTTGGACGATCACCTCCGTGACCTTGCCCGCCTCGTCGATGGTCAACAGCATCAAGACGGAGCCCGTCGTCCCCGCCGCCATGGCCTGGGGGGGGTAGGTGGCCTCGACGAACTGGAGCAGCTCCGGCGGGCGCGTGAGCACGCCCTGGGGCGCGGCCTCCCCCTCGACCTCCTCCGCAAAGGCGCGCGGCGCGGCCAGGAGCAGCGCTGCGCCAAACAAGAGCCAGGCTTTAGTCTTCAATGATGAACTCCACCTTCTCGCGGCTGGTGCTGGCGACGGGCTCGCCGTCCACCGTGGCGGGGCGATAGACCCAGCGCTTGACGGCCTCGACGGCCGCTTGGTCAAGGCCGTAGCCGAGGCCCTTGAGGATCTTGACTTGGGTGACCTCGCCGCGCGCGTTGATGCTGACCAAGAGGGTCACGGTGCCCTCGATCTCAGCCTTGAGGCCCGCGCGGGTGTACTTGGGCTTGATGATCGTCTTGGGCCGCGCCTTCTTGCGCACCGGCGGGGCCTGAGGCTGGGGCTTGACCGCAGGGCCAGGGGTGGCGCGAGCCGTAACGGCCTCCTTGGCCGTGCGCCCCACCGCGCCCATCTGCGTGTTGCCCACCTGGAACGCCGGGCCCTTGCCCGCCGCGCTGGTGCTGCTGAGCGTCAAGCCCACCTGGAGCGGCACGGGCTTCTTGGGCGGCGGCTTGGGCGTGGGCGCCGTCTCCGGCTTGGGCGGCGGGGCCTTGGGCTTGGGCTTGGGCTTGGGTCGCCGCTTGGGCTTGGGCTTGGGCTCGGGCTTGGGCTCGGGCTTGGGCTCGGGCTTGGGCTCGGGCTTGGGCTCAGGCTTGGGCTCGGGCTTGGGCTCGGGGGGCGGCGGTGGCTTGTAGATCAACATCTTGATCGGGGCCTTCTTCTCGCTCGGCTTGGGCGCGAAGGTCTTGGCCGCCCACAGCCCACCCCCTTGGAGCCCAACGGCTAAGATCACCCCCGTGGTGACGAGGAGGAGGCGGCGCCCTCCGCGCTCGGGCTCATCTTGTAGGGCGTACATCACTCAGATCCTTCACCCTCAGGCACAAGCGCCTCCTCCGCCGCCTCCTCTCCTGAGGGCGACGGCGGCAAAGGATCAGCGGCCTTGGGGTCGATGTTGATGGCGAAGGTCACCACGCCGTTTTGACGAATCAGATCAATCAGCTCCACCACCTCCCCATGAGGCGTGGTCTTATCGGCGGCGATCATCGCTTGAATTTTGGGATCCTTCGCCGACTGACGGCGACACTCCGCCGCCAGCTTATCGGGGGTGATCGATTCACCGTTGAGGTAGATCTGCCCCCCCGTCTTGAGGATCAGCGAGAGGGTCGTGTCGAGCGTCTCGCCGCCGGTCGCCGCCTTGGGCAGATCGACCTCGATGCTCTCTTTGACGATGTAGGTCGAGGCCACCATAAAGATGATGAGCAACACGAGCATGATATCGACGAGCGGCGTGACGTTGATGCCAACGATGCCGCCGTCCTCATCGCCGCCAAGGCTGCCGCCCGCCATCACTCCACCTCCTTGGTCAATGAGATATCTGGGGCGGGCGCTGGGGCGGGCGCGGGCGCCGGGGCCGGGGCGG
>JAHJCH010000115.1 GCA_018813065.1 Myxococcota bacterium | reverse complement strand
GCCGATGGCCACCGAGGCCGTGATCAAGAACAAGATCAGGATTTGATAGCGCGCCGCCTCCTCGGGCGGCGTCCCGCCGAGGATCTGCCCGGTCATCATGCCGGGGATGCTCACCAAGCCCACCACGCTCATGGTGTTGATAATCGGGATCATGCCCACGCGGATCGCCTCGACGGCGACGGGGCGGGCGGCCTCCCAGCGGGTGGCGCCCAAGGCCAAGCGCAGCTCCACAGCGTCGCGGCCCTCATCCAAGAGGGCCAAGGCGCGATCGAGGCCCAGGGAGACGCCGTTGAGGCTGTTGCCGAGGATCATCCCCAGGAAGGGGATAAAGTAGCGCGGCGCCCAGAAGGGCTCGACGCCGATGAGGACACCGGTGCCCAAGGCGGCGATGAGCAGACCGCTGAGGAGCAGGGCGACGAGGGTGTTGAGGTAGACACCACGATAGCCGCGCTTGGCGCGCCCGGCGGCCTCGCGGGCGGCGATGAGGATCATCAGGGCGCTGATGCCGAAGATCGCCAAGGGGTGCGCGGCGCGAAAGACGGGCACGAGCAGCGCGCCGAGGATCGTCAGCTGCACGACGGCGCGCAGCGCGGAGATCAAGAGCTTGCGCTCCAGCTCCAAGCGCAGGGCGATGGAGAGCGCCCCATTGAGGAGCAGGAGCGCGGCGGCGCCCACCAGGGCCAGCGTGGAGATCGGCAAGCTGTTCATAGGGATAACACCTCACCGCCGAGCCGTGTCGGCGCATCGGGATCATGCGTCACCCACACGCCGCAGCGCCCCGCCAGATCCGCCTCGACGCGGCGCGCGGTGTCTACGTCCAGCGCGCTGGTGGGCTCATCGAGCAAGAGCACGTCTGGATCACGGGCCACGGCGATGGCCAGGAGCGCCCGCTGACGCTCGCCGCCGGACATCCGCGCCCAGGGCGTCGCCAGCGTCTCCAACCCCCAGCGCTGCGCCCACTCCAAGGGGGGGCGCGCCCAAGCGCCGTGGTGACGCAGGCGCGCCACCTCCTGGATGAGATCCTCAGGGGCGCCGGGCAGGCTGGGGGGGAGCTGAGGCACATAACAGACGCGGCGACGCCAGACGCCGGGGGCATAGGCCGCTGGGGGGTGGCCGTCCAAGGTCACGCGCCCTGCGGCGGGGCGACGCAGATCAGCCAACGCCAACAAGAGCTGGGTCTTCCCCCGCCCCGATGGCCCCATCACGAAACGCCAGCCGCTGCTCAAGCGCAGGTCGATCCCCTCGAAGAGGGCGCGATCAGCCACACGCTGAGCCAAGCCCTCGACCTCGAAGATCACGCCGCCGCCTCGCTCACCGCCTCGCCCTGAGGCGTGGGGGCCAGGCGCCGCGCGATGGCGGCCAACGCCGCCAAGCGTGTTGCGCGATCCAACAGATCCTCCGCCGTCAGCGTGGGGCGCAGCGGCGCGTCCCAGCCTGCGGAGTCGCCTTGCAGATCCAGCATGGCGCCCTCATCGAGGGCCAAGAGCGCCGCCGCCGCCGCCTCGAACTGGGGATCATCGAGCAGCGGCGCGGAGCAGGCCTCATCCAAGGCCATGCCATAGAGCGCGGCGCTGCTCAGCGGAGCGCAGCGGCGGCTGAGGCGTCGAAAGAAGCGCTCAGGGCGTGGCCCGTCCTTGGCGACGAGCCACAGCGGCGCGCTGGTCTGCGCCTCCACGACCAGGGCCACGCGCAGCGCCTCCATCCCTGCCGTCTCGAAGTGACAGACGAAGCTCAGCGCGTCGAGGCGACCGCGCACGAAGGGCGCCCCGGCGTGCCAACCTGCGGCGACCTCCCCCTGGCCTGCGGCGTGGGCATAGAGGGCATCGGCCAAGGCCACGGCGGGGGCAAAACGGCGCCGATCCGCGCGGCGATGGATGATCTCAAAGGCGATGGCCGCGATCACGCCCACGCCGGTGATCCACGGCGCGCTGTCGAGGCGCCACAGGCCCATCAAGGCCGCGCCGAGCTGGGTCAGGCCGACGATCAAGAAGCCGAAGAAGATCGAGCCAGACCAGCCACGCCGCGCCAGCCCTGCTGCGCTCACGAGCGCGCCTCAAGGCCGGTCAGATCCTCGCGGCTGAAGACATACTCAGCGCCGCAGAAGTCACAGCGCGTGGTGATCGAGGGGTCCTCACGCAAAGCGTCGAGATCGGAGGCGGGGAGGCGGCTGAGGGCCAGGGCGTAGCGCTCGCGGTTGCAGTTACAGCCGAAGCGCACGGGGTGCTCAGCGACGATCCTGGGGGCCTTGAGCAGCTGATTGAGCAGCTCATCGAGGGTCATCCCGGCCTCTAGGTGTACGCCCAAGCCGCCTAACAGCTCGATGCGCGCCTCCACCTCGGCCAGATCTGCGTCTGTGGCGCCGGGGAGGGCCTGGACGAAGAAGCCCCCAGCCGCCGAGATCCCCTCAGGGGTCAGCCACTCACCCAGGCCCACCGCCGTGGGCAGCTGCGCGCTTTGGAGATAATAATGAGACAGATCCTCAGCGATCTCCTGCGCGGACATCGCCACCACGCCCTGATAGGTCAGCCCCCCCTCGGTGACGCTGCGCAGGACCGTCAGCTGCCCCGCGCCGATAAAGGGCGCCAAGGCGCCCGCCTCGGGCAGCCCCTCGACATGGGGCGCGTCCACGGTGGCGCGGACGACGCCATCGGTGCTGGCGATGGCGTAGATCTGCCCCAGGGGGCCATCGCCGCGGACCTTGAGGGCGAGCTGCTCAAAGCCCTTGAGCCCCGAGGCCATCATCAACGCGGCGGTGGCGGCGCGGGAGAGGGCCACGCTGGCGACGGGGCCGGCGTCGAGGCGCCTGGAGATCTCTTGAGCGAGGTGTGTGGAGCGTACGACCACCGCGCGGATGGTCCCGTCGTAGCCCAAGGCGCGGATCAGCGCGTCGTCGTGCATCGTGTCCTCCTGAAGCGTGAGGTAGAGTGGCGTGGAGGCGGGAGATCTACACGCGCGGCGTGGCGGAAGCAAGGACGGGTTAAATACGACAGGTGTCGTAATATCGTGACGCCGAGGCGGCGCTACTCGCCTTCACCTAAGAGATCCATCGCCTTGCGCATGGACACCTTGATCCGGGTAAACGCGCCCGCCAGGACCTTCATCTCATCCTCGGTCTTGACCTCGAACACCACGTCCAGATCCCCCATGCTCAAGGACTCGGCGGTGGCGGCGAGCGACTCCACCGGTTGAACGACGCTGAACAAAATAATTCGGTCTACGATAAAGATGACGAGGAAGTAGAACGCGCTAAACCAAGCCATAAATATCAAAAGCTTGTTCATCGCGCGGTTAAAAGACACCGCAGCCGGGAGATAAACAAAGGTGCCGCCAACGATCTCCTCTAACTTATAGTTATACCCTGATTTTTTACCATATTGAGCCACCATCTCAGGCGGCGCGACATCCGGCGTGCTATGACATTTCATACACCCTGGTTTAGCTTTCATTGGAGAGGCAATCGCATAAAATTCTTTACCATCACGCCCCATTCGGCCTCGCCACTCGCTGACACCTGTCTCTCTAAAATAATCAAGCGTCTCTCGCTCAAAGATATCAGCGGCGTTGTGAAGATCGAGCGGATTTTCGGACGCAATTTTATAGATAAACTCGGGGTGCTTCTCTTGAATAATGCTGCCAATCTCAGAGAGCATAACAATCCCCACTGAAGCCTCTGGAAAGTAAGCATCGGGGAGCATCTTTAGGCTCTTTGGCCGCAGCACTTTAACCATATATTCCCGATTGGCTTCCATGACGGCGCTAAATAGATTGGTCTTATCCTCAGAGATCTCATCTGATTCAGCGCGCATAAAGAGCCAGCCAACCGCCGCCGTGGCGACGATCGAGAGCGCGTAGAAGATCAATAACATCACCGCGACGCGCTTTCGGATAGACATTCTCTTGAACATAGCGTCCCCCTCTTAAACCATTTCCTAGTATTGGAATGGCAGATCCAGATGATGTGCGCTTGAGTATGTCCCCGCGCGCATGAATATCCAAAGATTAAACGCGGGGCCGAACAGAAAAAGGGGGGGCGGGGGCGGCGGGGGGCTTAGAAGGGCTCGTGGTTTTGAATGTGGCGGTGGGCCTCGATGGCCCGCTTGAGCTTACCGGGGAGGCCCGCGGGGAGGGCCACGGGGCGCTTGGTGGCGGGGTTGACGCGCATATACTTATTGCGCTCCTCCAAGACGCTCTTCTTCTCATCGCCGCGCTGCTTGGACGCCGCAGGCTCCTTGGCGCCGACGGCCATATCCTTGCGCTTCTCCAAGAGGGCGCCGAGGCGCCCTGGCGCGTGGGCGGCCTTCGTTTGGCGGGCGCGGGCGACGTGGCGCTCGGCGTGCTCGACGCGCTGCTCGTGATGACGCACGACCACCTCACCGCGGCGCTGCACGACATCGGCGACGCGGGCGGGCATCCGCGCTTCGGCGACGCGGCGCTGCTCGACGTGGCGCTGCTCGAAGAGGCGCGCGTGACGCTCGGCGCGGGCGTGGCGCTGGATGGCGTCGTCTTGGTGGCGGATGATCCGATCCACGCGATCGAAGGCGCGCGGGCGCGCTTGGGCGCTGAGGATCAGCGCAGGGACGAGGGCCAGGGCGAGGGCGAGGGTGCGCATCGGGTGCTCCTATCGACGGGGGGGGCTGCAACAAGACGCGGCGGTGGATCCGCAGTGTCAAAAAAATCCCCCAAAAAAGCGCAATCTGGCCTGCGCTCGTCCCCGCAGAGTCGGTGGCACCCAGAGTTGGTGGCCCCGCAGAGCAGGTGGCAGAGCAGGTGGCACCCACGTGCTCACCTCCACGGGTGGGTGATACCTCCACGGGGGGGATACCTCCACGGGGGGCCGGCGCGTGCTGCGCGCCTCAGGGATCGTCGATCGTCTGCCCTGTGAAGTAATCGGGATCAAAGGCGGAGACGTCCTGGTCATCCCCTTTCTCGAAGTGAGCGGCGGATTTTCCGTGGATGGGCACCCAGCGATCGGGCGACCACATCACGCCGGTGTTCAACAATCGCTGATCGCTGCTCTCGATGACCGTCGCGTCGCGCCGCCCCGGCATCTCGGGGCGCCCGTACGGGTCGAAGACGGCCCAGCGGAAGTCCAAACCGCCCGCGCCGACCTCGTAGCCGCCCTGGGCGGAAAAATACTTAAAGCCGATCACCGCCTCGCTGTACGCCGGTAACTCATTGCCCTCGATGTCGAGGTAGGCGAGGAAGACCACCGCGTGACCCGTGCCGTTGGTGCGGTTGAGGTTGATAAATGAGCCAGGCGTCAGCGCCTCGAAGGGGACCACCTCGCCCATCCCGAAGTTGCGCAGCGCGTCGGCGGTGCCGCCCGAGTTCAGCTCATGGTTCACCCAGACATGCGCCTTGAAGTCATTGGCGCCCAGCCGCTCCCAGCTCCGCTGCGGGAGGAAGTCGAAGACCGAGTCATCGCCCGTCTGCTCGGCGTAGAGGTTCATCGCCGTCAAGATCACCTCCAGGACCGCCGCGACGCACATCGTCCGCGCGCCGCCCGAGCGCGAGATCGTGCCGTGGTCGCCATAGGGGATGTCATGGGTCAAGACGCTGCTGTCATAGCCCAGCAGCGCATAATGCGTGGCCAGCTCATCGACGGCGGCAAGGATGTAGTCGTTGAAGTAACCCGGCCCCGTGGGGATCGGCTCATCCACGCGGAGAGTGAGATCATATCGGCCCGGGCGCGCCACCCCCGAGCCGCTGACGTAGGTGTCGAGGGCGAGGTAGTAGCGCCCCGGCTGTAAGAGCTGAGAGACGCCAGTGTTGCTGCGCTGGAGCAGCCCGATGGGCGCCAGCGCGTCGAGCAAATGTACATCAATATCAACGCCGTCGGGCTCGGGCGCCGCCAGCATGGCGCTCAACCGCGCCGCTCGATCCAACGTGAAGGTGTAGATGTACTCAGGGCCAGACTCATCCACCTCGCTGGGGGGATAAACGTCGATGGCGTCGGAGGGCGCCGAGCGCGTGTCGCGCGACTCGCGGATGACGCTGGGGATCTGGAGGGGCTCACCCAATATGAGCGGGTCTTCACAGGTGCCCACCCCCGCCCAATCACCCGGCTCGACGGGCTCGATGGGCTCCACCGGCTCGGACTGCGCGATCCGCTCCAGCTGGACAGTCAAGCGATAGGGGCCGGGCATCTCCACGCCTTGACTGACGTAGGTGTCGAGCGCGAGGTAGTAGCGCCCTGGCGCCAGATCGGCGGTGACCTCATGGTGTCCGCGCTCAATGAGCACCAGCGGCTCGATCGCGGCGAGGAGGTGGACATCCACATCCACGCCCTCGGGCTCCGGCGCCTCGATAAAGGCGCGCAGGGCGACGCGCTCGCGCAGCTGCAACACATAGATAAACTCCGGCCCCGCCTCATTGGTGTCATTGGGTGGATAGCTGTCGAAGCGATCGGAGGGGGCCTGGGTCGTGTCCCGCTCATCCATAAAGTCGGGGGCGTCGGGATCTCCGGGGATGATCAACGGGCGCTCCACTGTGCCCTCCTCGACGAGCAGCGGCGCGCAGGCGTCGCCGAGGCCATCGCCGTTGATATCTGCCTGATCGGGGTTGGGCAGCTCGGGGCAGTTATCGCGGGCATCGGGGACGCCATCCTCATCGCCATCGGGGGCGGGCTGTGGGCCGGACTGACAGGCGTCGCCCACGCCGTCGCCGTTGGCGTCGAGCTGATCGGGGTTGGGCAGCTCGGGGCAGTTATCGCGGGCGTCGGGGACGCCATCCTCATCGCCATCGGGGGCAGGCTGGACGCCGGGCTGGCAGGCGTCGCCCACGCCGTCGCCGTTGGCGTCGGATTGGTTGTCATTGGGCATCCACGGGCAGTTATCGCGGGCGTCGGGGACGCCATCGCGGTCCGAGTCCGCCGCGTCCTCTGCGCCCCCTTGGCAGGCATCGCCCAGCCCATCGCGGTTGGTGTCGGTCTGGGCCGCGTTGGCGATCCAGGGGCAGTTATCGGCGTCATCGAACACGCCATCTCCATCGGAGTCTCGCTGAAGCGGCGCGCGGGCTTGGCAGGCGTCGCCCACGCCGTCGCCGTTGGCGTCGAGCTGGGCGCGGTTGATCACCTCGGGGCAGTTATCGAGCGTGTTGGGGATCCCATCGCCGTCCCAGTCCTCTTCGGTAGACACGGGCGCGGTCACCGCGCCTCGCTCGCAGAGATCGCCAACGCGATCTCCATCGACATCGGCTTGAGCGGGGTTGAAGACAGCGGGGCAGTTATCAACGGCGTCGATCACCCCATCCCCGTCTCCATCGCGGGCTTGGGGCGCGGAGGGCGCGCCACAGTCCGCGCCTCCGCAGAGGCGCTCATCTTCTCCCGCGCACGCCTCAACAAACCCACATAAGAGCGCGGCGATCGCCAAGCGCTGCGCCAACCGATGAAGTGTCTCGACCATGTTTGCTCTCAAATCCTTAACCCCGCCCATCTCCGCGATAAGATCCTTGATCGGACAATTGACCCAGCCCATTTTTGGAGCAAGATCCTTGATCGGAAAGTTCACACCGCCGACTTTTGGAGCAAGATCTTTGATCGGAGAGTTGATCCAGCCCATCTCCGCGACAAGATCCTTGCTCTGAGGGCACGCCGCTCACTTTTTCATCCGCCCGCTCCCCCCCTCGATTGAGGTCACGGCTCAAATGATGGTAATCAAGGCGCGCCTCTTCGCAGGTGAGCCAACGGAGGAGCCATTGCGCTGCGAGCACTGCCAGCATGAGAGCAGCCCCACCGCCACGCGCTGCGTCGCTTGCGGCGCCGCGCTCTCCCAAGGGGATGTGTCCTTTGACTTCAGCGCCAGCGAGCCCGCGCAGGTGGGCTTGATCTTCGAGGAGAAGTACGAGGTCATCTCTGAGCTGGGCCGCGGCGGGATGGGCGTCGTCTATGCCGCCCTGGATCTCGCCTTGGGGCGCAAGGTCGCCATCAAGGTGCTGCCCGAGCAGTTTGATCTCAGCGCCGAGGTCGTCGCCCGCTTTAAGCGCGAGGCCAGGGCCATGGCCTGCCTGGATCACCCCAATATCGTGCCCGTCTACGCCATCGGGCAGCAGGGGCGGCTGCATTACTTCGTGATGAAACACCTCGACGGCGAGACGGTGCGCGATCGCTTGACGGCGCGCAGCATGGAGGGCGCTGAGGGGCTCCCCCAAGAGGAGGCGCTGGAGGCGCTTATCCAGACCTGCGCGGGCCTCAGCCACGCCCATGAGCGCGGGCTGATCCACCGAGATGTCAAGCCCGGGAACTTGATGCGCTCGCCGCTGGGGCAGATCACGATCATGGACTTCGGCATCGTTAAGGCCCGTCACCACGGCGCTGGTCTAACACAGACGGGCTTGATCTTGGGCACCCCAGAGTACATCGCCCCTGAGCAGGCCCAAGGCGCGGCAGCCACGCCCACCTCAGACATCTACGCCTTGGGGATCGTCGGCTATGAGATGCTGGCGGGTGAGCCGCCCTTCGGCGGCGGCGCGCCCTTTCAGATCTTGATGCGGCACATCAACGAGCTGCCCGCCTCGCTTCAGGCGCGTGGGATCAGCGCGCGCTTGGAGCGCGTGATCTTTAAGGCCCTCGCCAAGCACCCCGAGGATCGCTTTCAGAGCGCGGAGGCGATGCGCCTCGCCCTGGAGCGCGTGCGCAGCGAGGATCGCCGCGTCGGCGCGCGGGCGGAGATCAACCGCGAGTTCGCCACCCTCAGCGAGATCGGCGATTACGCGCAGGATCTCTCGCCGACGGGCTGCTTTATCCGCTCCGCCCGCCCCCTCCCAGTGGGGACGATGGTCAACCTCTGCTTTACGGTCATCGACTCGGATCTAGAGCAGATCGAGGGCGAGGGCGAGGTCGTCCGCGTGGTCCACGCGGGGGGCCTGGAGCCCTCGGGCATGGGCGTGCGTTTCCTCTCCCTGTCCCCCGCCTCGGAGGCGCTCCTTCAGCGCTTATTGGGCGGAGGCGTATTTTAAAGCACGGGTCTTGTTGGGCTTGTGCTGGCCCTCAGCGCGTCATTAACCTGCCCTGCCAGTTCACCCTGGCGGTTAAACCGGCCCTCCAAGGAGCGATGTTTTTATGAAAATTGGGTTGATCAAAGCCTCCCTGCTGGCGCTGAGCCTTGTGGGCGTCGCGCACGCCAATCCGAAGTGTCGAGAGGAGGTCAAGCAGCTGTGCGAGGGCGTCAAGCCCGGCGAGGGCCGCATTATCGCCTGTCTCAAGGAGAAGCAGGACCAGATCTCGGCGGAGTGTAAGCCCAAGCTGGAGAAGCGCTTGGCCAAGATCGAGGCCCGCGAGGCCTGCACCGCCGAGGTCAACAAGCTGTGCGAGGGCGTCAAGCCCGGCGAGGGCCGCATCCGCGCCTGCCTCAAGGAGAAGCAAGGCCAGATCTCGGCGGCCTGTAAGCCCAAGCTGGAGAAGCGCTTGGCCCAGATCGAGGCCCACGAGGCCTGCATGGCCGAGATCAACAAGCTGTGCGAGGGCGTCAAGCCCGGCGAGGGCCGCATCCGCGCCTGCCTCAAGGAGAAGCAGGGCCAGATCTCGGCGGCGTGTAAGCCCAAGCTGGAGAAGCGCTTAGCCAAGATCGAGAGCCAAGAGGCCTGTATGGCCGAGATCAAGAAGCTGTGCGAGGGTGTTCAGCCCGGCGAGGGCCGCATCCGCGCCTGCGTCGAGGCGAAGAAGGCTCAGATCTCCCCCGCCTGTCAGCCCATCGTGGCGCGTCGCCTAGAGAAGCGCGAGGCCAAGGCCGCCAAGGCGCCCAAGACAAAGAAGACCCCCTGATCACGGCGGTGTCTTTTTTTAAAAAAAATCCTTGACCGCCCGCCCTCTCGCGGGTAGATTCCCCCTCGCCTCTCGGGGTAGTAGCTCAGCTGGGAGAGCACTTGACTGGCAGTCAAGAGGTCAGGGGTTCGATCCCCCTCTGCTCCACGAAGAAGGCCGACTTCAAACGAAGTCGGCCTTTTTTTTTGTTTATTTTCCAGCCTTTAACCCACCCAAAAAATTCGCGGCCAGGCAAAAAACAGCCCTGGATTTATCCCCGCGCTTCATAGCAAGGTGAGCCCCCATTTTTGGTCGAGGAGGACCCCATGAGAGGGAAGCTCATCTGCCTTATCGCGGCGCTTGGCCTGCTGGCGTGTGATGACGGCGGCGGCGAAGACCCCGTTGTTTATTTTGACAGCGCGGTTGGCGGCGGCGGCGGCGGCACAGGCAATGTCGGCGGCGGCGGTACAGGCAATGTCGGCGGCGGCGGCACAGGCAACGTCGGCGGCGGCGGTGACGCGGGCAGCGGCGGTGAGGGCAACGTCGGCGGCGGCGGTGACGCGGGCG
>JAHJCH010000114.1 GCA_018813065.1 Myxococcota bacterium | reverse complement strand
CAGCGCGCGGCGGAGATAAGGGCTGGGCCCGCGCTGGCTCAATGGCGCGCGCCGCGCCGCGCGGGGGCGGATCAAAGGCCCGCGTCTCCTCGGCCTCAAAGGGATCGTCGCCAGGGAAGGAGGCCGCGATGGAGTCATAGTCGGCGCCGACGACTTGGTGTCCGACGGCGAAGTCAGCGCGCGCCTGCCCGCCTTGAGGGCTCGGCTGGGCGTAGCTGGGGGGCTGCTCGTAGGCGGGCTGGGCGTAGCTGGGCTGTTGCGGCTCGTAGTTGGGCTGCGGCTGGGCGTAGTTGGGCTGCGGCTGGGCGTAGGCGGGCTGCGGCTGCTCATAGCTCGGCTGCTCGTAGGCGGGCTGCGGCTGCTCATAGCTCGGCTGCGCATAGCCGGGCTGCGGCTGCTCATAGCTGGGCTGCGCATAGCCGGGCTGCGGCTGCTCATAGCTGGGCTGGGCGTACGCGGAGCGGTAGGAGGGGTCCTCGACCACCTCCATCTCGTCATCGCCCAGCTCCATCAACTCAGAGATGAACTCGGGCTCCATCGAGCCGTGATCTTCAACCTCTGGGATCCGCATGATCACCGATTGGTTGTCGATGATGTAATCGTCGCGCCCTTGGAGGAGATCGCCCGCGCGCTGATCTTGGGCCTCATCAAACAGCACCTGCATCAGCTGGCTGAGGTGGCTCTTGTTAAACATCGTGCCGTAATCGCGCAGGAATCGCTCCAGATCCCGCTGCATATGCTGGGCGGATGGATAGCGATCTTCACGCTCCCGCGCCAGCGCCTTCATCACGATGTCTTCAAGCTCGGTGGGGATCTCAGGGCGAACACGGCTGGGGAGATCGATGTCGGCGCGGCGGACACGGCTGAGGAGGTTGACGTCGTCCTCGTCCTTGTAGAGCAATTCGCCCGTCAGCATCTCATAGAAGAGGATGCCCAGGCTGAAGATGTCCGTGCGGTGATCCAGGCGCTCCCCCTTCGCCTGCTCAGGGGACATGTAGTAGAACTTGCCCTTGATGATCCCCGACTCCGTCTCCGTGGCCCGCGTCGCCGCCTTGGCGATGCCGAAGTCCACCACCTTCACGTCCCCCTCGAAGGAGAGGAGGATGTTCTGCGGCGAGATGTCGCGGTGGATGATCGAGAGCGGGCGACCTCGGCTGTCATTCTTGCGGTGGGCGTAGTCGAGACCGGCGAGGGCCTCCATGGCGATGTACGCGGCGGCGTCAATGGGGAAGACGAGGCGCTGATCCGTCAGCCGCCGCATCGCCCGATAGAGATCCTTGCCGTCGATGTACTCCATGGCGATGTAGTAGTGGTCTTCGAGCTTCCCCAGGTCATAGATCTGGACAATGTTGCTGTGGGTCAGCTCCACCGTGATGCGCGCCTCATCGATCAGCATCTCGATGAAGTCCGCGTCCTGGCTAAAGCGTGGGTGCAGGCGCTTGATGGCCAGGATCTTCTCAAAGCCGCCGAAGCCGGAGGCGCTGGCCCGAAAGATCTCGGCCATCCCGCCGATCGCCACGCGCTCTAGGAGGGTGTAACGCCCAAACTGCTCATTCATCAGTCACTCGATCCGCTGCGGTCGAGCGGCGCAAGCGCCGCGCGCAGGATGCCTCCGGGGCCTCATAGACAGGCCGCATTATGCGTAGATTGGGGGCGAGGCGCTAGCGCCGGGAGGAGAAAGCGCCCTCACCCTCGCGACACGGCCCGCCTCGCCCCCGCCTCACGCCGTGATCATGGTTGACGCTGGCAGGAGCGCCGCGCAAACTGCCGCCATGGGAAAAAAGTTCCCCGACTATGTCCCTCCAACACAGATCGCTTATCGAGATGATGGAGGCACGACGCTTCACCTGCGGAAGTGTCGGCTCGCCGTGCAGCGCGGTGAACGCTGGGAGGAGACCATCTTCGACCAGACCACCATCACCATCGGCGCCATGGAGGACAATGACCTCACGCTGAGGGACGAGACGGTCAGCCGCTACCACTGTCGGATCTCTCAAGAGGGCAACGCCTACGTCCTCCAAGATCTCAACAGCACCAACGGCAGCTTCATCGACAAGGTGCGCATCAAGGAGGCCTACCTCACCCCCGGCTGCGTGCTCTCCTTGGGCAAGACCAAGATCCGCTTCCAGAGCGTGGATGAGGAGGTCCATATTCGGCCGCTCAAGGACGAGCGGTTTGGGGAGATCATCGGGACAAACGTTCGGATGCGCGAGCTCTTCGGGATCTTGGAGAAGATCGCCCCCAGCGACGCGACGGTGATCATCGAGGGGGAGACGGGCACCGGCAAGGAGGTCGTCGCCCGCACCATCCACGAGAAATCCCTGCGGGCCAAGCAGCCCTTTATCATCTTTGACTGCTCTGCTGTCCCCGAGAACCTGATCGAGTCTGAGCTTTTTGGTCATGAGAAGGGCTCCTTCACCGGGGCGATCATGGCCCGACCGGGCCTCTTTGAGATGGCCCATAACGGCACGATCTTCCTTGATGAGCTGGGCGAGCTGAGCGTGGACTTGCAGCCCAAGCTGCTGCGGGTCTTGGAGACGCGCGAGGTCCGCCGCGTCGGCGGCACCCGCTCGGTCAAGGTCAACGTCCGTGTCGTCGCCGCCACCAACCGCAAGCTCGAAGAGGAGGTCAAGGCGGGGCGCTTTCGTCAAGACCTCTACTATCGCCTCAGCGTGGTGCGCATCTTCCTGCCACCACTACGCGAGCGGCCCGAGGACATCCCCCTCCTCGTCCGCCACTTCCTGCGCCAAGGCCGCTTTAACCGCGACGTGGACGGCCAGATGAAGGTCAAGGGCCTGTCGATCGACACGCTCAACCACCTGCTGCCTTACCCTTGGCCGGGCAACGTGCGCGAGCTGCTCAACGTCATGGAGCGGGCGTGCAGCTTCTGCGAGGGGGTCACGCTCAGCCCTGATGATCTGCCGCGGCACGTCATCGAGCAAGGCAGCCCGCCGCCCAGCGCGCCGCGCCGCCCCGCGCCGCCCTCGCGCCCGCCGATCAACCCGCTCGTCTCCTTCAAGGACGCCAAGGAGCAGATCGTCTCGGACTTTGAGCGGGAGTACATCTTCGATCTCTTGCAGCGGCATCAATTTAACATCAGCCACGCCTCCCGAGAGGCCGACATTGATCGTAAATACTTTAGAAAGCTGATGAAGAAGTACGAGATCGCCGCCCCGACGCGCTGAGCCTCGGTCCGCCGCGCGCGCCCGCTGCGCGTGGTGGCTTTCAGCCGCCTCTTAGGCTACAACCCCTCAAATTCCCGAGAATTATAGGTCCCAGCCATGACCCGATATCTCCCCAGGCTCATCGCGGCCCTCTGCCTGCTGAGCGGCGGCGCCTACGCCCAAGGTGAGGGCGGCGGGATCGACGTCCCCGTCAACCCCAGCGACGTGGCGCTGATCCAGCTGGCCGTGCCCAACGCCGTCAACCTCGGCGATGTCCCCGACACGCGGGGGATCACCGAGGCCCTCTCCGGCACGGTGATCCGCGATTTACAGATCTCAGGGCACTTCAACTTTATCCCGCGCGGCGCCTACCTCGTCGATCCCGCCAAGGAGGGCCTGGAGCCGGACTTCAAGGCCTGGTTCAACGCCGGCACGCAGGGGCTCATCAAGATCGGCTACCGGATCGAGGGCCAGCGCGTCTCGGTGGACATGCGCCTCTTCAGCGTCGATGGCAACGAGCGGATCACGCTGCCGGCGCCCTACCAAGCCGCCGCCGCCCTGCCCGTCGATCTGCCCCAGCTGCGCGCCCACGCCCACGGCTTCGTCAACGAGGTGCTGCGCTACTACACAAAGTCGCCCGGCTTCTTCCTCAGCAAGATCGTCTTCGTCAAGCGGCTCAAGCGGGGCAAAGCCATCTACACCGTCTCCCCCGATGGCTACGATGAGGCGCGGATCACCCAAGGCGACAGCATCAACATGCTGCCGAGCTGGCGTGGGGGGCGGATTTACTTCACCAGCTTCCGCAACGGCGGCGTCCACCTCTTCACCTACAGCGGCGGCCATGTCCGCCCCTTCGCCGCCTACGAGGGGCTCAACACTGGCGCCAAGCTCTCCCCGGACGGCAAGACCATCGCCTGCACGCTCAGCAAGGACGGCAACCCGGAGATCTACCTCCTCAACGGGGCCACCGGCGAGGTGATCAAGCGCCTGACGAACCACTGGGGCATCGACACCAGCCCCACATGGTCCCCCGACGGCCAGCGCATCGCCTTTGTCAGCGATCGTCACGGCACCCCGCAGATCTGGGTGATGGACGCTGGCGGCGGCAATCAAAAGCGGCTGACCTTCCAAGGCGAGTACAATCAGACCCCTGCGTGGAGCCCACGCGGCGATAAGATCGCCTTCACCGCGCGTGATGAGCGCAATGTCTTTGATATCTTTACGGTGGCCGTGGCGGACGGGGCCTTGGAGCGGTTGACGCAGAACCAAGGCAACAATGAGCAGCCCTCATGGTCCCCCGATGGCCGTTATCTCGTGTTCTCCAGCACCCGAAACGGCGAATCCAAGCTCTATATCACCAACGCGGATGGCCGCGTGCAGACCCAAATCAGCACAGGCAAGGGCGAGTACCTCACGCCCTTCTGGCAGCGTTGAGGTGAACATGCGCTCGTGGACATGGATCGCGCTCAGCCTGCTCGTTATCAGCTGCGGCGGCCCCCCGCAGAGAGAACTCAGCGAGGTGGACTTGGCGATGAAGGAGGCGGTGTTGGCCCAGCGCTGCGCCCCCGAGGAGTACGCCGCCGCCCAACGGATGCAGCAGAAGGCCAACCAGCTCTCCAAGGACGGCAAGTACGACGAGGCCAAGGTGACAGCCATCGCCGCCAAGAAGCTCTATGAGGAGGCGCAGAAGAAGGCGGCGGCGCGCCGCGAGGAGTGCTTCAAGCCCAAGAACGGCGTCGAGCCCAAGGGCGTCAAGGCGTTCTTGGAGGAGGACAAGAACGCCGCGGCCCTCGACGCCACGGCGGGCAGGGGCCTACAGACCGTCTTCTTTGACTTCAACGCCTTCGAGGTCAACGCCAGTAATCGCGAGGTCCTCAACCACAACGCGCAGTGGATCAACGCCCGCCCCGACAAGAAGATCACGCTGTCGGGGCACGCCGATGAGCGTGGCAGCAGCGAGTACAACTTGGCCTTGGGCGAGAAGCGCGCGCTCGTCGTCAAGCGCTACCTCATCACCCTCGGCGTCAACGGCGATCGGCTCAGGACGATGAGCTTCGGTGAGGAGATGCCCCTGGAGCTGGGCAATAACGAGGCGGCCCACGCCCATAACCGCCGCGTCGAGCTCGCCTCGAACTGAGCCCTTGGAGCGCCCATGCCCCTCTTCCTGCTCACCAACGATGATGGCTACGGCGCGCCTGGCCTGGAGGCGCTGGCCGCCGCGCTGAGCCCGCTGGGCGAGGTCGCCATCATCGCCCCCGATCGCGAGCGCTCCGGCTGCGCGCGCAGCATCAGCCTTCACCACCCGCTGCGGATCAGCCCCCGAGGGCCGCTGCGCTGGGCCATCAGCGGCACGCCCAGCGACGCCGTCTATGTGGGCATCCACCACCTCTTGCCGCGCCCCCCCGATCTGGTCCTCAGCGGGATCAACCGAGGGCCCAACTTGGCCGAGGACATCCACTACTCGGGCACGGCGGCGGGGGCCATCGAGGGGGCCATGAACGGGCTGCGGGCGGCGGCGCTGAGCCTCAGCGCGGGCGCGGACTACAGCCACATCGCCGCCTTCGCCGCGCGGCTGGCGGCGTGGATGCTCAAGCGCCCCGCGCCGCTGATCCTCAACGTCAACGCGCCGCAGGGCGCGCCCAAGGGCGTCCGCTTGGCGCCGCTGGGGCGGCGCGACTACAGCCACACCGTCGAGGCGCGCGTCGATCCCCGGGGCAAGCCCTACGTCTGGATTGGCGGGGCGTTGGGGTTCAAGCCGACGCCTGGCAGCGACTGCGATCTCAACGCGGAGGGCTACCTCACGCTGACGCCGCTGCGCTTGGATCAGACCGATCATCAAGCGCTGGGCGCCTTAGAGGGCTTGGACTTGGAGGCGGAGGGGCTTACTTGAGCTTCTTGGTGGCCTTCTCCAAGGCGCCAGCGAAAGGCGTGCCCTCGAAGACCTTGCCGACCACCTCGACGAAGTTGGCCCCGCCCAGCATGTTCTGCACCGACAGCGCCTCGGCCACCTTGACCATCGTCTCCTGATTGCCCAGCGTCAGGACGGCCTCGGAGAAGCCCTCCTGGGCCGCGCCGAAGCGGGCGACGACCGCCGCCGTCTCCGCCTCCAGGGCCTTCAGCCGCAAAAGCGCCTCCTCCTGCTCGAAGCGCAGCGCCTGCGCCCGCTCCAGCTGCTCGCGGGCCAAGGCCGCGCGGCTGGCCTCATCGGTCACCGCGTCGGCGGCCTTCTGGGCCTCCAGCTGCTCGGCGCGCTCCTTGACCGTCGAGGTGATCCGCGCCAAGCGCAGGGTCAGCTCACGAGAGATCGTCTCCGCCTCCAGCGTCGCCTTGCTGCGGGCCGTCTCCGCCTCGGACAAGGCCCGCTCGCGCTGGATCTGCTCCATGCGCTGCATCATCTGAAGGTCGCGCTCCGCCTTACCCAAGGCGATGCTGGACTCCACCGCGCCATGCTGCGCTTGGTTGAGCAGCTTGGCGATGTGCTCATCCCCCACGCGGACCGAGAGCACCTCCACGTCGTGGACGCGCATCCCGTTCTCCTTGAAGAACAGGCCAGGACGATGGCTCGACTCGCCCTTGACGCCCAAGAGGATCTCACGGATGAGGTCCTCGGAGCGCGCATAGAAGTCCTCGATGCTGATCTGGCGGATTTTACCCTTCATTAAGCTGCGAACGTGGTCCGTGAGGAACTTGACGTAGTTCTCCACCTCAAACCACTGCTGAGGATCGCCCTCAAAGTTGACCCGCATCGAGATCGCCATGCTCACGTTGACGTGATCAGACGTCTCGGCCTTGATGATGTCGCTGACCTGGTTGTTCTTGACGCGCAGGTAGACCGTGCGCACCAGCTTATCCGTGGTCTTTGGCTTGCCGGTGCTCATCGAGAGCACCTCGATGGACTCATCGTAGCCGAGCAAGATGGTCTTTGGCCCCAGCTCCACGCGCCGCTCACCCGTGCGTGAGATCACCATCACCGCGTAGCCGGTCCACAGGTTGATGCTGGGCACGCCGCTGAACTGCGTGTCCAGCGTCACCGTGCGTGGCTCGGTGTAGGTCGAGCCGCGCGTAAACTCATCGGCGAGGACCGCTGGCGTGTCTGAGCTGACGCTGCTGGCCTCCATGCGCTGGCCGTGCTTGCTCAGCTTGCGGCTGCGGCCCACCTCGCCCTCGGAGACGACCCCTTGGCGCGTGGTCGGCGCGCGGCGGGCCATCTCGCGGAGCTGGCGATTGTACTCCAGGGCCTCTTGGTTGCCGGGGTACCAAAAGCGGCACTGGTTCTCGGTCAAGACGCGCCGCACGATGACCTCCTCGCGGGGGTCCGGCAGCAGCATCGTGGGGCCGATGCTCATGCGGATCGTCCCGGAGTTGCGGTTCATCACATAGCGCGCCTCGCCAGCGGGCACCGCCGTGGCGAAGTGCTTGGACTTGCCGTCATAGGAGATCAGCGAGTGCTCTTGGCGAGGGAAGTAGATCGAGATGTCTTTCCCCGTCAGGAACAGCTCTTCACCCTCATTGTACTTGCGGCTGCCTTCTTCATAGTCGGCGATGACCTTAACGTGCAGCCCTTGAATCTCGTTAAGCTCAATGGGCTTAAACGCGCGGGCGCGCTCGCCGTTTCGGGCGGGCTCCTCAAAGAAGTGCTCCGATGGATGCGGGAAGACCACCTGTGGGCCGCGCTCATAGCGCTTATTGCCGTCCTCATCGATGAGGATGCAGTACTCAAGGCGCTCAAGCGTCAGCGCCTCACGCACATACTCAGAGTTATACTCCGGCACCACCTCTACGCCGGTGGGCGGGATATAGAAGGAGATCCGATCCCCACGGATCACGATCAGCTGACCAACCCCCATATCCAGAGGAAGCTCAACGATATGATCCTCACCCTCGCCCTGGGCGGGCTTGATCACCGCCTGGTTCCAGTTGGCGCGGGCCTGCTTCTCATCATAGATCCGCACCAAGAGGTACTGATTGGAGCGCAGGTGATGGCCTTCGAGCACCTGGGCGCTCTGCTGAGGCCACAGCGAGAAGGTGCAAGGGCCGGGGATGTTGACCCGCTGACCCATCAAGAGATCGGGCGCGACCTGCTTATCCCGAGGCTCGGGGTGCTTGGCGTCCTCGCTGGGGTTCCACAGGATGCAGTAGTGGCCCTGGGGCGCGAGGGGGCTCTGCTGACGCGCCTCATCGAGGGAGCTGCGGTTAAACAGCCGGGTCGCGGGTTCATAGACGACCGGGATGTCTTGCCCGGTGATGTTGACCACCGTCGGCCCGGTGTGGACCTTGATGATGCCGGAGGTGATGTCCTGCGTGTAGGCGTACTCGCCGACGGAGAGGATCAGCTCGCTGGCGCCGGTGCGCGCGCGTCGGCCGCGGCCGTATTCGTCCAAATCATCATGAGCCATGGATGAGACTCCTATCGCTGGGGCGTGACGGCATCTTGTCATGAGGCCGCGCCGGGGTCAGTGGATTTTTTTGTTTTCGGTGGCCGGCGCCCTGTGCGCTTTATGTGCCAAGCGAGGGGCGCGCTGGGGCGGGGGGCTGCGGCGGCGATGACGAGAAGATCATCGTTTGAGCGAGAGAAGATTCTAATGAACGATCAGCTGCACAGGGGTAGAGCGGAGATCGCTGAAGGGCAGGCGGGCCTCGATGACATGGGCGCCGGGGCGCAGGGGCCAGCGGGCCGTGTAGGGCGGATCGACCACGGCGAAGGGGCGACCATCCACATAGAAGACCACCTGCTCGACGGGGGGCTCCACCGTCGCCTGGAGCTTGAGCGTGCTCAGCGCGGCGGGCGCGTCGGGATCGAGGCGCAGGCGCAGGTTGGGGCGCGGGGTCAGCAGCTCAACCTTGATCTCGTCCTGCGGCCCCCAAGGCGCCTCGCGGGCGTGGGCGGGCAGGCCGCGCTCATTGGCCCAGGCCATATAGCGCGGGGGGAGGTGGAGCGAGACGCCGCCTCGGGCGTCATCGCGGGTGTGCCAAGCGCAGTCGGCGTGGGGCACCTCCTGGGGCAGCAGCGGCTCGATGATCCGGCTGGGGCAGGCGCTCGTCGCCCGCTGCCCGCTCAGGGCGCAGAGGCTGACGGGCTGGCTCCCCTCGGGCGCCGGGAAGCCGCCCTCGCTGACACCATCGCGCGCTTGAGGGTGTAGCCGCCGCAGGGTGGCGCCCACCAAGGCGGCCCCCGCGCGGTAGCCCGACAGGCCCCGCGTGGGCTGGCCGTCGGGGCGACCCACCCAGGCCAGGACCAAGTAGCGCTCGCTCCAGCCCACGGCCAGCGCGTCGCGGTAGCTCGACGAGGTGCCGGTCTTGATCGCGGCGGCGAAGGGCAGCTCCCCATGACCCATCCGGGGGAAGGTGGGCAGCCGCGCCATCGGATCAGACAGCATCAAGGTGACTCGCCGCGCGACGCCCTCGGAGAAGATCCGCCGCGCTGGCGGCAGCGGTTCGCCCAGAAAGCGGCTGAGTGACGCCAAGCGCCCATCCCCGGCCAGCGCGGTGTAGGCGCGGGCCAGATCGATCAGCCGGGTGGGCATCCCGCCGATCGCCAGGCCCTCACCGTAGCGGCGCGGATCGGCCTCGCCGTCATGGAGCCCCAGCTCGCCCAGCAGGCGAAAGAAGCCGGGCAGGCCCACGCGCATCATCAGCTCCACCGCGGGCACGTTGCGCGAGTTGGCTAAGGCCACGCGGGGCAAAAGCGGCCCCAGGAAGCGGCGATCAGCGTTGGTGACGCCGCCGCGCGCCCGCTGAAGATCATCCATGACCTGCGTGGGTCGCAACGCCCCTTGCTCCAAGGCGTGCGCGTAGAGGAAGGGCTTGAGCGTGCTGCCAGGCAGCCTCAGCGCGCGCGTAAAGTCGATGGCCCCGTGATCGCGCGCCGCGTGATAGTCCGCCGAGCCGATCAAGGCCCGCAGGCGCCAGCGGCCAGCGCCATCGGGGGCCTCTGGATCAAGGCTGGATGGCCGCTCGACGACGATCAGCGCGCCGTTGCCCGCGCCGTCGGCGCGCCAGCCCTCAAGCTGCGCCTGGAGGCTGGCCTGGAGGTCGCGCTGGAGCGCCAGATCCAGATGCGTGCTGATCTGCGGCCCCAAGGACGCGGGGGGATCGAAGCTCAGCAGGGCGTGGATCGCCTCGGGCGGGCGCGTCGGGCGCGGCGGGATGCGCAGATCGGCGATCTCCAGCCGCGCGCGCCGCCAATCCACCGCCTCGATGACCTGATCGGCGCGCAGAATATCTAAAATCCGCTGCCCTCGGGCCACGGCGGCGCGCTTCCCAGAGGCCGTATAGGGGTTCATCCGTCCAGGCGCCTGGGGCAGCCCCGCCAAGAAGGCGATCTGCGCCCAGCTGAGATCGGCCAAGGGCTTGTCAAAGTAGCGTCGCGCCGCGTAGGCGATGCCGTGAACATTGTTGCCATAGGGGGCGATGCGCAGGTAATGCGCCAGCACCGAGGCGTGCCCATCGCGATGGACGAGGCGCAGCGCCGTGACCGCCTCCAAAAGCTTGCTGCGCCAGCCCCGCGCGGCGGGGTCTTGGAGCCGCGCCAGCTGCATCGCCAGCGTAGAAGCGCCGGAGACACGCCGCCCCGAGCGCAGGTTCTGCATCGCGGCGCGGGCGACCGCCTTGAGATCCACGCCGGGGTGCTCAAAGAAGCGCTTGTCCTCGATGGCCAAGGTGGCGGCGACGACGCGCGAGGGCAGCGCTGAGGGGTCGATGGGCCAGTAGCCCAGGCGCGGATCATCGCCGTCGGCGCGCTCGCCCAGGAATGCCCCGTGATGATCGACGAAGCGGAGGGTCGCGGCGGGGGCCTCCAGCCTCACCCGCGCGCTGGTCTTGTACCAAAGAGCTGCGCCTAAGATCAGGCTCAACCCCAGGCCCAAGAGCGTCAGCCGCCACAGCAGCCGCGCGGCGCGGGCGAGGCGGGGGCTCAACGCCGGATCTCGATGACGGCGCCTGCGGATCGGCCCCGCTCAGCGGGGGTGTAGAGCGCCTCCGCCCAGGCGGGGGGCTGGATAAACCGACCCTCGAAGGCCGCCCTTGAGCGGAAGAAGAAGTCATAGCTGCCCTTGGGCAAGACCTCGAAGGCCCAGAAGATCCGATCATCGAGCCGCGCGAGGTGATCGGCGCCGAGGCTGTCCTCTTGGCTGGGCTTGGCCTCAGGCGGCGCCGTGGCCAGCCCTGGGTTGAGGGGCTCCATGCCCGCCGCCAAGGGCGCCTCGACGCCGACGAAGTGGCGATCGCTGGGGTTGATCACCCGCACGCGCGTCTCCACCACGTCGCCGAGCTTGAGCGCGATGACCTGATCGGGGGTGTTGAGCCGCGCGCGGCTGATCTCCTGGCCGTCGCGGAGGATGAGGATCTCGCGCTCGACGATCAGCCCCGCCGCCTCAGGGGCGAGGCTGGAGGCGGCGCCCGCGGGGCGGTAGCGGAGGCGAGCGAGGCCGCTGACGGCGCCAGAGCTGAGGAGGCTGATCGGCGTCACGCGCGGGCTGACGTCGCGGCCAATGGGCTGATCGGCGTGGATCTGGACCTCGCGATTAAAGCCAGGCTCGATGAGGCCGATCTTGACCAGCCCGCCGGGCTGCTTGAGGCGGGCGCTGAGGGCCTTGAGCGCGGCGGCGTTGTTGGCGGTGGAGCCCCAGCCCCCCTCGCGGCCCAGGGCCACCAGCGCGTTGACCATCGCCTCGACCTTGGGATCTGCGACGCCCAGCCGCAGGAGCGCGCGGGTCATCTCGGCGAGGGCCAATGTCTCACAGTGGAAGACCTCGGGGCTGTAGGCGCCCAGGTTGGCCAGCCCCGCGTAGATCATCCGTCCCTCATGGCGGCGCAGCTGCACGCCGTCGAGGAGCTGCTTGACCAGGCGCGCGACGAGGGGATCTTGAGCGCGTCCACCATCCAGGGCGGCGTGAATCAAGGCCGCTTGGCCCGCCAGCCCCACGAAGCGGGCCTTGCCCGCCAGCTCGGAGAAGTAGGCCTCTTGGAGCTGGCCGGCGGCGGCCAGCGCGGCGAGGGCTTGGGCGCGCTCATACCAGTCGGCGCCCTTGACAAAGAAGCCGTAGTCCGAGCGAAGCGCCTGGCGCAGCGCGCGGATCAGCGGCCGCTCCAGCTCGGGGGAGACGGCGATCCCCGCCGCCTTGGCCTCGACGATGAAGATCAGCGCCCGCGCGGTGAGCGTCACCGAGCCGCCGCCGCCCGGCCAGTGGGCCACGCGCCCCGCGTCATTGGTCACCAGCGGCAGCCAGCGCAGCGCCGCCTCCGTGGCCGCCTCCAGTCGCAGCCGGCTGCCCTCATCGAGCAGGTCATCGAGCTGCTTGAGGGCCAAGTAGGCGCTGGCGCGGCTGAGGATCTGCTCGGTGGTGTAGACCGGCTCGCGCTCAAAGGACGCCAAGCCCGCCAGCGCGGCGAGGACCTCTTCATGGGTGGAGAAGACCAGCCGCCGCTCAACCTGCCCCTCGCGGGCCTCGGGCTGGGGCAGCGGCACCGGCGTGACCTCGCCGGCCTTGAGCCGCAGCGTCGCCCCCGCCGTCTGCCAGCGTTGATCCTCGCGGACGGGCAGGCGCACCTCGAAGGCGTCGCCCGCTTGATCGGCGGCGCGGATCAGCCCCAAGCGGATCTGGATGGCCTCGCCGACGGCGGCGGGCACCTCCAAGGGGAACTCCAGCCGCGCGGGCGCCGCCTTGGGCAGCGTCAGGTGCAGGGTCGTCTCTCCCCGGACCACCGCGCCCTCTACGGTTAAGCGGGCCGCCGCCGCCCCGCCCTCGCCGCTGACCACGCGCCCAATCCCGGCGGCGATCAGCTGATCTCCCGGGCGGACGAAGCGCGGCAACGCGGGCTGGACGAGCACTGGCAGGCGCACATCCACGGCGCTCTTGGCCGCGCCAAAGCGATCCGGGCCGCTGATGGCCTTGGCGCGGATGGCGAAGCGCGTGAGGTTATCAGGCAGGGTGATCTGCACGGTCCGCCCCGCCGCGCCGACCTCAAGGGCGTGGGCGAAGTAGGGCACGGGCTTAAAGTCCTTGCGCACGGTGAGGCGATCAAAGCCGGCCATGTCATCGTCCATGCCGCCGTCGCCGCCGGGCATCTCCGAGAAGGGGATGTGGCCCAGCACGAGGTTACGCGCGTCGCGGATCTGCACGACGCTCTGAGGCGTGGTGATGAAGTCATCAAGCGGATCGAGGCGCTGCTCTTGGGCCAGCGTCAGGATCGCCGCGTCCACGAGCCAGAGCGTCACCGCGCCGCTGAGGGGCGCGCCCTTGGGGTCCTTGAGCTTGATCTCCAGATCCATCGCTTGGCCCGGCATCCGCTCCTCGGGGTGCTTAAGCTCGATGTCGATCTGATGATCCACCGGCTGGACCTCGATCCAGCGCGTCGCCGCGAGGGTCTTGGGGCGGCCCGGATCGGTGTTGGAGCGGTGATCCGGGGCGGCGACGCGGCCACGCGAGAGCATGACGTGGACAGGCACCTTGGGCATCCAGCGGCGATCAATGGGCAGATCAAAGGTGGCTTGGCCCTGGCGCACCGCCCGCCAGTGATATTGGTTGCCCTCGGGGGCCTCGACGATGATCAGCGCCTCGGCCTCTTGGAAGGGGCTGCGCAGCGTCAGGTGGGCTTGCTCGCCGGGGGCGTAGCGAGGCTGATCGGGGCTGACGGTGAACACGCCCGCCTCGGGCTTCTGCCAGCCCACGGCGCCCTCGCCGCCCGCGTAGAGATCCACGGCGACGACCTGGGCGCGGCCCAGCTTGTCCGTGGCGCTGGCCTCGATGATGTAGACGCCCGCCGCCGCGATGGGCAGGCTCAGCTTCAGCGGCTCGCCCTGGCTGTGGACGACCTGCTTGAGCACCTCCTCATCGACGATCTCGGTGATGTAGCGGGCCTCGCCGTCGGCGAAGTCGCTGGCTTGGAGGTGGGCGTGCCACTGGCGGTGGAGGAGGCGCACCTCAAGGCGCTGGCCCGCGATCAGCGCGCCCTCGGCGTCGGCGACGATCAGCTCAGGCTCCAGGGCCTTGGCCTTGGGCAAGAAGCGATCGATCTTGAGGCCCACGGCGAAGGCAGGCACGGCGTTGACGCGGTGCGTGGTGGTGACGGTCTGATCATCCGCGCCCGTCACCGTCGCCTCGACCACATAGGTCCGCGGGCTGGCGTTGGGCTCGATGCTGGGATCGAGGTCGAGGTGGGCGCCGCCCTCGGCGTTGGTCTTCTCCTGCTGCGTCAGCTCAGGGCTGGCCTCGAAGCGGCGCACGCGGCTGTAGCGACCATCGGAGGAGTAGAGGAAGCCCGCTCGGGCCTTGGGGGTCCAGCGGTAGGGGAACTGGGTGACGCGCCAGCGCAGCGGGCGGCCAACGACCTTGCCGCCAGCGAAGTACGAGGCCATTAAGTCCACGCCAAAGGGGCGATCCGAGGGGACCGTCTTGGGGCCGACGAGATCCACCTTGAAGCGCGGCAGGCGGTAGGCCTCGATCCGGAAGGATTGGCTGCGCAGGAAGCGGTCATTTTTGTCGCGCAGGTAGATCCGATAGAGCCCCGTCTCAGGGGCCTCCCGCGACCACTTGAGGTAGAACTCGCCCTGCTCGCCAAGCGTGATGTCCAGGCGCTCTGATTGGCCCTCGGGGTTGATGATCTCCAGGTAGGCGGGGCCGCTGACGGGCGTAAACTCGCCCTTGAAGCGGTCGCGCACCCAGCCGCCGATGTGGACCTCGTGCTCCGGGCGGTAGATCGGGCGCTCAGTGAAGACGTGGGCGAGGCGCTCAGGCTGCGCGGCGCGCTCATTGCGCCGCTCCAAGGCCCAGGCCATCCAGCCACGCCAGCCGACGCCGCGCCAGTGGCCGTCCTCGAAGTACGCCGGGGCGCGGGCGGGGTTAAGGACCAGCGTGTCCTTGCCCTTGATGACGCTGATCCGGGCGATGATCCGATCCTCGTTGAGCGCGTCGCCGGGGGCGGGCCAGTCCAGCATCCCCGCCTTGTCGGTCTGGCCCTCAAAGATCGTCCCCCAGCTGCGCGACTTCCACGAGGGGCCAACGCGGCCTTCGAGCCGCACGGTGGCGCCTGAGACCGGCGCGCTGTCGGCGAGGCGCGTGACGACGAAGCGCACGCCCTGGCGGCCCTCGACCGTGGCTAAGGAGAGATCGGTGATCTGAACGCGGCGCCACTCGCGCGTGGGCTGATCGAGGCGGCGCAGGCCCACGAGGTAGTGCCCCGGCGCGACGCGCCCCTCGATCTTCTGGAGATGCGCCGCCAGGTCCAAGCCCGCGTGACCCGCCTCGGCCTTCAACGGCAGATCCACGAGCGTCGAGAGGCTGGGCGTGCCCAAGGCGCGCAGGCGCGGCAGCAGATCATCATCGTCCATGTTCAGCGCCTCCGCCCAAGGCGTGGGGCGGTAGCCGGGCGTGGGCGGCTGGATCGTCTCATCCACGCTGAGCGTGCCGTTGAGCGGCCAGAGATCGCGGCTGAGGGGATCGACGCGGTAGATCCGCAGATCGGCGCGCTCGATGCCTTGGCCTTCGATGGGCAGGTGCTTGGGGCCATGCAGCTCCAAGAGCCCCGCGCCCTCGCCCCAGCTGAGGCGGGGGTTGGGGGCCTTGAAGCGCAGCCAAGCGGTCACGGGCGCGGCCAGCTCCAGGGGGCGGTTGTCCTTGTCGGTGAGGGGCGTGGGGGTCAGGCGCAGCGCGTAGAGCCGCTCGCGCTCAAAGGCGCCACGCGCCTCCAGCCGATCGCCCGCCGAGGACCACGTCAGGCCCTCCACGGCGGGATCGAAGCGCAGGAGGTTGCGCGCCATCAGCGGATCGACGTTGTCCTTGAGCTGGGCGGTGAAGCGCACGCTCAGCGCGCCGGTGTCGCAGGTGATGGGGCGGCTCTTGGAGAGCGTGGCGCCAGCGGCGATGGCGATCCGCTCGCCGTGCTCGCAGGCGAGCTGCTCAATCTCAAAGGGCGCGGCCGTCTCAAAGCGCAGCTGATAGGCCGCCTCACGGCGCGCCTCCAGGGAGAGGCCCAGCCGCAGCGTCACCCGTCGCCCCAGGGGGATGGGCGACTTAAAGAGCAGCGTGTACTTCAGCGGCTCCTCGGCGCTGGCGCGCTGTAGGCGCTTGATGGTGAAGTCCTCAGCCGTCAGCGCGCGGCGATCATCCGAGGCCAGGGCCTCGACCTCGACGCGCACGACGCTGGCGAGGGCCTCGGGCGTCATCGGCGCGGTGTCGCCGCGGAAGGTCAGCGTGATCCGCGAGGCCGGTTTTCTGGAGACCTCGCCCTCTGAGGGGCTGGCCTCGATGGGGGGCTGGAGGAGGCTGCTCAAGCGCGCCGTGGCCCCGCCCGCCTCCACCTCGACGAGGGTGAGGGGGGTCCAAGGCGCGGCGGGGCGAAACTGAAGCGTCTTGGTGTCGAGCCACTCATAGGCGCCGGGCTGGGCGGGGCGCAGGCGCATAAAGCGCTCGGGCCTCGCCTCGGCGCCCGCCGCCTTGACCTGAGGCTGCGTGAAGAAGACGGTGATCGGATCCCAGCGGCGCAGGTGGCCGTCGGGGATAATCTGGGCGCCCTCGCCAGCGGGGCGCTGGGCGAGGGCGTCAAAGAGGGCCTCTCCGGCGAAGGCGGCGGTGGCCAGCAGGGCCGCGATGAGCGTCAACCGCTTCATCTCAGTCACCTCCTTGTGCTTGCTGCTGATAGGACTCGATCACGTCTGGGGGCACCGCCTCGGGGGGCGTCAGCCCCAAGACGACGGGCCGCACGCGGGTGGGCCTGCCCTCGGGGGGGAGGTGGAGGAGCAGGATATAGTCCCCGGCCTCCAGCGCGGTCATCTGGGCCAGACCCTCAGCGATGAGCGTCCCGTCAGGGCGGCGGATCTCCAGCGTGACGCGATCGGCGTCGGCGCGCAGGCCGAAGCCGATGGTGCGGGGCCTGCTGAGGCTGAGGGTGTAGGCGCGGCGCTCACCGGGGCGCAGCAGCGCCTGGGGGCCGACGCCCTCTTGGAGCGCCACGGCGGGGCTGTGGCTGATGTCCACCACGCCGAGGGGGCCGCGCGGCAGGGCGCGGAGGTGGATCTCGGCCTGCCCCGTCGGCAGCCAGCGATCAAAGGCGCCGTTGACGAGCGCGGTGTCAGCGCGCCCGCCCTGTGTCTGCACGCGGGCGGCGAGCGTGCCATGGGCGCGGACGTGGAGGAGGGCGGGGCCGCCGACGTCGAGCTGTAGGCGCGCGGCGTCCTCAAGCTCCAAGCGCGTGGGGCTGGTGATCGCCCTCGGCGGCGCCTCGGCTTGCGGCCAGGGGCCCGCGCCGGGCTGGGCCTCGATCCACGCGAAGATCGAGCCGGGGGCGTGCTCGATGAGCAGCACGCCGCCGGGGCCAACGGGGGCGGCGTCGCCGTCGAAGAGGCGGCCATCATGGCGGAGGTAGCGCGCCGCGCCGCCGCGCGCGTGGAGGGTGACGCCCGCCTCGGCGGCGGGGATCGACGCGGCGTAGCGCCCGGCGCTCAAGAGCACCTCCGCCAGCGGGCGGCCCACGGCGATGGGCGCGGCGCAGGGCGCCTTGCATTCCCCGCGTAGCGCTTCGCGTAGCGACAGAGCAACACGGCCTGGGGCCTCGGTGGGGTTGTAGAGGGTCAGCGCGCCCTCAAGCTCGCCTTGGATATGCAAAGCCGCGCCGTCGGCCCAGTGCAGGGCCAGCGCCTCGGCGGCCAAGCCCTCGGACAAGCTCAGCTCAAAGCGCAGCCGCCCTCGCGGGGGCGTCAAGCGCAGCGCGGCGCGCGGCGGGACGTTGAGATCCACCGCGCCCAAGGCCACGGCGCGTGAGGGCAAGGCGCGCAGGGGCGTGAGGCGCAGCGTGGCCGTGGCCACCTCGCCGGTGGCGGGCCAGAGGATCGCCTCCGTGGCGCCCCCTTGAGGATCGACGGCCAGGGCGCCGTTGGCGCTGACGGCGCCGGGCATGGTCGGCTTAGGACCAAAGGCCAGGAGCGGGCGGCCCCCCGAGGCGCGGGCGATGAGGACACGAGGCGCGCCCTCAGAGGCGGCCACCCCCAGGCGCCGTGGCCCCGGCGCGTTGACCTTGAGGCCCTCCCCCTCAGCCAGCACCACGGGGGCGGCGGTGAGGCCCTCGCCGAGCAAGAACAGGCCGCCGCCTTGGGTGTAGATGAGCGTGGAGGTGGGCGCCGCGCAGGCGCCAGGCAGGCTGTCGCAGACCAGCACGTTATCGGCGCGAGAGAGCCGCCACAGGCCCGGCGGCGTGACCACATAGGCGCCGTCCGCCGTCGTCGGGGTCCGCGCCAAGCGGGCCGCCTCGACGCGGGGGACCTGGACCGCGCGCCAAGAGATCGTCGCCGGCGCGCCGCGCAGATCCATCGAGGAGACGCGCAGGCGATGCGCCGCGCCAGGGGTCGTCAGCGCCTTAAACTGCACGTGGACCCCCTGCGTGGCGGCGATCTCCGCCCAGCCACGCGGCCCTTGGGCATCCAAGGCCACCTCCAGCGCCTCGCCGCCGCGCACCTCCACCTCGATCAAGCCGGGGCGCAGGCCATCGAGAGCGAAGAGGTGGCTCGACGCGTCATCGGCGATCGGCGCGGTGAGGGGCGCGTTGGGGGGCAGCGCGGGGCCGGGGCGTGGGGTGACGCGGCGCAGCTCCACGCGCGCCTCCTTGGGCGCCTCCCAGCGCCACGCCCAGGGCTCGCGCTCCTCGAAGTCCTCGATCTCCAAGCGATAACGCCCAGGGTTGAGCTGGGCGGAGAGGCGGAAGTTCCAGTCCAGCGGGCGATCATCGTTATGCGCGATCAGCGCGCCCTGGGCGTCGTAGAGGTGGGCCATCAGATCCGCTTGGCCGAAGGAGGAGAAGACATAGCGCCCGGCCTCGCCGATGGAGACGCTGAGCGTTTTGGACTTGAGCACCTCCACCTCGCGCGTCTGCCCCGCTAAGAGCGCCTCGCTGCGTAAATCGAGCGTATAGGCGCGGAAGTCATCGCGGCGACGGGCGCGGATCTCAAGGCGGTAATCCCCCATCGGCAGCGCGCGCTTGAGGGCTTGGCCGGGGTGGATGGGCGCGATGAGGGCGCCTTGGGCGTCGAGGAGCTGGCCCATCATGGCGTCGCCGAGGCTGAGGGTGATCTCATCCGGCGCGGGGAGGCTAAAGGTCCACACATCCGGCTCGCGCTGCGGCGACTCACGCCAGAGGGCCTCAACGGAGGCGCCCAAGGCCACGGCGTGCGGCCCATGCCCCTTGACGGTCAGCGCGTCGAGGACGCGGCTGATGCGCGCTTGGGCGGTGATCTCCACGCGCTTGGCGGGCAAGAGCAGGGCGTAGCGGCCCGCCTTGAGATCGAGGGCGCGATCACAGGGGCCATCGACGGCGCCGATGGGCCAGCCCGCCTCGTCCTCGACGCGGCAGAGGAGGGTCTGCCCCAGGCCAAAGGCCTCCACGCGCCAGCGCCCCGCCGTCGGGATCTCAAAGGTGAAGCGGGCCACGGCGTCGGCGGGGATCTCCACGCGGGCGGGGCGACCATCGACCAAGGCGCCCGCCTCGATGAGCGTGGCGGCGCGCACGCGGGCGCTCATGTCACCGGCGGAGCGGCCTTGGGGGGTGTAGGTCACGGCGTAGTCGCCGGGGCGCAGGAAGGCGGAGAGCCAGGCGTTGCCGCCCGGGCCGCCGCCGGTGTTGGTGGCCAGCTCAGGGCGGGTGCGGGTGCGCAGCTGCCCACGGACGCTCAGCAGCCCCGCGCTCTCGACGATGTAGAAGCCCGGCGCGTCGATCTCCACCTTGCGGGTGTAGGGCGTGTTGGGCGTCACGGCGAAGGCCAGCGGCGCGCCCAGCTTGATCCCCACCAGGGGCTCAGGGCGCGTGGTGGGGGCCTTGAGGGCTTGAAGCGCGGGGGTAAGGGCGAGGCTGAAGAGGGCGGAGGTGGGCGCAGCGCTGCGGACGCGCAGCCGCGCCGCGCCGGGGGCGGCGGTCACCTCGGCGCGCCAAGGCCCGCCGTCGAGGGAGAGCTGGGCCGCGCCCTCAACGGCCAAGGCGTTGATGACGCCCGCCACCTTGGGGGCGATGGGCAGCTCGATCGTCTCGCCGGGCAAGAGCACCAAGGGCAGCGCCGACTCCAGATCGAGGGGCAGCCGCCGCAGGTGCTTGGCGAAGCGGGCGCCCGTCTCGCCGGCGCGGAAGTAGAGGCTCGTGCCCCCCTCCAGGTGGAGCTGGGGGATCTGGGCCACGCCTCGGGTCGGGGTCGGCGCGCCCAGGCCGATCCGCAGCGCCACCGCCTGCGGCGCGTCGCTCTTGAGGGTCAAGACGTAGCGGCCCGCCTCCAGCTCCTCCAGGCGCTTCTCGGCGAAGGGCGCCAGCTCAAACGGCGCCTCTTCATCCATCACCAGCGGCTTGAGCTGAAAGCGCGCGCCCTCCGCATAGAAGGGGTAGCTGCCACGCGCCAACACATCGATGAGCAAGCTGACCTCGCCCTCGACGTTAAAGCGGCCCTGATAAGCGCGACCTGGCCCGATCTCGATGAGCTGCGCGGCGATCTCCTTGGCGCCCGCCTCGGTCTGCTGCCAGAGGAGCAAGGTGACGTCGATGACGTCGGCGAGGGGCGCGGCGGGGATCAACGAGAAGAAGAAATCGCCGTCGCGGCTGAGGGCGCCTTGTGTATAGGCCTCCTCATAACGCCAGAGGCGATAGCCCTGACCGGGCTGACCTTGCACCGTGACCAAGCGCTCGGCGTCGCTGCCCTCATAGAGGCTCAACGTCGGCACGCGCGCCTGGGGGCTCAGGGCGCTGAGCGCCCGCTCGGGATCGCCGAAGGGCTGATTCCAGAGGCGCTCAACCTTAAAGGCGATGGGCGCGGGTTGGCTCAGCCACAGCTCAAAGCGATCAGCGCCGGAGGGGGCGATGAAGAGGTCCTCGCCGAAGGCGCTGATGACCTGGGCGCTGTAGCCCTCTGCGCCCAGGCGCGGGATGCCCCAGCGCAGGTGCAGCGGGTGGGCGTCGCTGGCGGTGGTCCAGGGCTGGCTGGGGCCGCCGTAGAGGCTGAGGCGATAGAGCCCGGCGGGCAGCTGCGCGGAGAAGCGGCAGCGCTTGAGGGGCTGTGTGGGGGTGGGGGAGATCACCGCGCACTGAGGGGTGTTGGGATCGAGCCAAGCCCCATCGCGCCACAAGCGCAGGGTCTCCAGGTTTCGCCCGGCGGCCTCCAGGGTGACGCGCTTGGGGAGGGGCAGCTCCAGCCAATAGCTCAGCGACTCAAGATCATCCAAAGCGGTGGTGAGGGGTTGGCCTTCCACGAGGGCTTGATCGGCGCCGCGCTCGGAGAAGGGCCGGACGTGCAAGAGGGTCTGGCCCTGCTCATCCGCCGGCCCTTGGGTGACGATCTTATATTCGCCGCGCTCAAGGAAGACATCGAGGCGACCATCGACGCGGCCCACCTCACCGGCGGGCGCGCTGAGGCCGGTCATGCGATCAAGGAGCCGCACAGTGGCGCCGCGTGGGCTCTGCGCTTGAATGGCGTAGCGGCCAAAGCCTTGAACCTCGATGACCGCCTCCGACTCACCCGCGCCGGGGCGAGGGATGGGCGCGGGGGGGGGCGCGGCCAATAAGAGCGTGAGCCCAAGAAGGGGGATCTGATCTATCACAAGGGCGCCTCCTGATGGATGTTAAGGGTGCTTTGCGCGGGACTCGCAAAACTCACGCAAAACTTATTTTGCGAGCTGCGTACCAGATGATGAGAGCAAGCCTCCGCGACTGACAAGCCTCACCGCCTAAAAATCGCCGCGCCCTCGCGGCGCGAAATCAACGAATCAGAGCAGGTTAGATACAAAAGATAGACTTCACCTCAGCGCGCGCTTGAGCCATAAGGAGGAGCACAAGCCAGGATGGAGCGTGGGCGTGGAGAGCACCAACACCTACGATTTAATCCCGCTCAGCCTCGCCCCCCACGGCGCGCTGACGAGCTGCCTCTCAGCGATCCGCATGGGCGACTTCCTCGCCGCGCCGGTCTCTGCTTTATGGATTGAGCGCAGCCAAGAAGCGCACCTCGCCGTTCGGGATGGGAGCGCGCTTGGGGTCTGCTGGCGTCGAGAGATGGGGGGGTGGTCGGCCATCGGGGTGAGCGTGATCCCCAAGCATCGGCGGCGTGGGGTGGGCCGGGCGTTACTGAGGCGGCTCTTGAGGCAGGAGAGGCGCGCCTACGCCAGCTTTGATCCGACGAGCGTCGCGGCGCGGCGGCTCCTTGAGCGCGAGGGCTTCCAGCCACGACAGCTGTGTACGTTGAGGCGCTGGGATGGCGAGGTCGAGGAGGTCGCGCCGGCTTTTCACAGCGCGACGCTGCGCGCCAGCGTGGACGCCGAGCGCCTCACGGCGTTGATCCGCGCCTTTGATCCCCAGGCGTGGCCGCCCCCTTGGGTTGACCAGGAGGACATCCAAGCGGGGCGCGCCTGGGCGCGGATCGCCGCGCGGGGTGGGGAGGACGTTGGGGCGGTGATCATCTACCCGCTGCGCGACGCCTGGGAGGTCGGCGCCCTCGCGGTGCGGCCAGATCAGCGGGGCAGCGGCGTAGGCCGCCTCCTCTTAGTGGAGGCCATGCGCGCGGCGGCGACGGCGGGGTGTGGCCTCGCTCTGCGGGTCTCGGAGGATCAAGACGCGCTGGACTCGTTGACGCTCAAGCTCGGCTTTTGGAGTTTCCGAATCTGGGCGCATTACGCGCTTGATTTGACCCATTCAGAGGATAAATAAAACTAAGAGAAGATATATCTTATATTTAATAGGAGAGATAAGTACTGTTGAGCTTCTGTCACACGCCCATCAAAGCGAATTTTCGCCAAAAGTGCGATTTCTTCGCCAGTAATATCAAATAAATTGCATAGATCATCATCCTCCAAGAGCGCTTTAAGCCCGATGGGCAAGTACTCGTGGTGGATCACGTTATCCTCATCTACGTTTAGAAAGTCGCGCACCTGTGGATTCGCCGCGAGGAACAGCTCTCCCTTATCAAGCTCAAGCGCCACGGCCACCTTTTTGACCGTACGATCCGAGGGGTGGCGCTCACCTTTCTCTAGATAAACTATGTAGTTAGGCTGCACGCCAATCATCCTGGCCAGCTGGCTCTGCGTGAGCCCAAGCTCCTTGCGTCGTCGATATAGAATCTGCCCAAAGCTCGTCTGCTGTTGCATAGCTCCCCCATTATCCCTTGGAGATATTTACGCCCTAACGGCTGCGTCCAGACGTCAGTTTAGAAAATTTAGAAAGAAAGGTGAATCGTCATGCGGGAGAAATCTTCGGGGCGCGCGGCGTGACCATTAAGTCAGCTAAGATATTGAAATTAAATCATTTGATGCAATTGTCCTTGCCCTTGATGGCGCAACATTGCGGCCAATCTTATGAGGAATGTCGTTTTTGGAGCGCGCCGCCGTTCACGGTATAACCTGCGCTCGGAGGTGAGCTTGACGCGGATAAAGCATCGCGGCGTGGTGGTGGCGCTGCCCGAGGGGGAGGGCGTCGAGCGCCTGCTGGATGAGCTGGAGGAGGGGGCGCTGGGTCATCAGCTGCTGGGGCACCTCGGCGCGCCGACCCAAGCGCGGCTGCGGCGGCTGTTCTTGGCGCTCTACGCCGCTGGCGCCCGCGATGGGATCAACCGCGCCCTTGAGCTGGGCGTTGATCCCGAGGGGACACCCGCCGAGGTGGCCCCGCCGCCCAGCGTCGAGGCGGCGCCCCGCTCCGCCATCCAGCGCGTCATCGCCCGCGCCCAACGCGGCCCGCTCAAGCTCCCCCAGCCCCCCGAGACGGGCGCCCAGGTCAACCGCATCCTGGCTGATCCAGACTACGACGTCTCTAAGCTCGTGGAGGTCGTCAAGCGCGATCCCGCCCTCAGCGCCAAGCTGATGGCCCTGGGCGCCTCGCCCTTCTTTATGGGCCGTGGTCGCCCCCCCCGCACGCTCAATGACGCCATCATGCGCGTCGGCTCGCGTGAGCTGAGCAAGTTCTTGATGACTGAGTGCAATCAACAGCTCTTTAACTTCTCGACGATGCGGCGCAAGGGCGCGATCAAGGCGCTGTGGGTTCATAGCTTGATCACCGCCTCGCTCAGCGAGCAGATCGCCTATGAGCTGGAGGCCCCCAACCCGCCCAGCTACTTCCTCCATGGGCTCCTCCATGACATCGGCAAGGCGGTCCTCTACCAGATCCTCTCCGACGAGGAGGATGATCTGCCCGAGGACGAGGTGATGACCATCATCGACAGCCTCCATGGGCGCTTCGGCGCGACGCTCTTGACCAAGTGGCGCTTTGATAAGACCTTCCTCGACGTCGCGACCCAGCACCACGATCCCCAGCCGCACGGGGGCCTTGTCGGCGTCGTGCAGCTCGCCAATCAGCTCGCCTATGCCTTGCTGGAGCCCGATGAGGCGCCGCTCCCCGAGGCGGCGCAGCCCTACGCCCGCTTCCTGGGCTTGAATGAGGACGCGCTCAAGCGCACGCAGCACCTCGCCCGCCGCAGCTTCGAGGCCCTCAGCGCCGCGCGGTGAGCCGCGCCCCGCCCCTTCACCACAGGCTTACTTTGTGCTAAGCGGGCGCGCCTCGCAGCACTGGAGCCTTCATGTCCCCCAAGATTGTCTATGCCTATGATCAACCCCTCCCCAACCTCGGCGCGGACTCGGAGCAGGTGGTCAACACCACCGCCGCCTTGGCGCGCACAAGCGCTGAGGTGGCGCTGTGGGCGACGACGCTGGGCGACGACGACGACGCGCTCAAGGCCCACTATGACATCTCTGGCCCCCTGACCTTCGAGGCCCTCAACGTCGGCCCCACCGCGCCTCAGCTGCGCGGTATCCAGAAGCTGCGCTTCGCGCGGCGCTTCGCCGCTGATCCTCGCCTCCGCGCCGTGGACTGGATTCATACCCGTCACCTGCCGGTCTTGTTCGCCGCGTTGCGGCGTGATTTGCCTGTTTTTTACGAGACATACCGGCCTTGGCCGACACAGCTCCCCGCGCTGCGCCCCGCGCTGCGCCGCGCCCTGGCCCACCCGCGCCTCATCGGGCTCGCCACGCACTCAGAGCACGCGGCGGAGAGCTTCCGCGCCCTGGGCGTCGCCCCAGGCAAGATCTCAGTGCAGCACAACGGCTTTGATCCCCGCCGCTTTCAAGGGCTCAGCCGCGCCGAGGCGCGCGCGCGCCTTGGCCTGCCCGATGACAAGCCGATCGCCTGCTACACCGGGCGCGTTGATCCTGAGAAGGGCGTGGGCTTGCTCTTGGAGATGGCGCGACGTTTACCCCAAGTGCGCTTCTTGATCGTCGGCTCCAGGGGGCCGGGCGGCCCGCTGGAGCGCGAGGGGGCCGCCTTGGAGAACGTGATCTTCGCGCCTTGGCAGGCGTACTCCGCGACGGTGGAGTATCTCTACGCCGCGGACGTGCTCTTGGTGCCGCCCACGGGCGCGCCGCTGACGCGGCATGGCAACACGGTGCTGCCGATGAAGCTGTTTTCCTATTTAGCGGCGGGGCGGGTGATCTTGGCGCCGAGGGCGCCTGACACGCGCGAGCTTTTAAACGATGAGGACGCGGTGTTGGTGCCCCCCGACGACGTGGCTGCGGCCACGGAGGCCCTGCGAGCGACGTTGGCGGCGCCAGCGCGGATGGAGGCGCTGGCCGCCGCCGCCCTGGAGGTGGCCTCGGCGTACACCTGGGACGCCCGCGCGCGGCGCATCCTCGATCTCTGCCAAGCCGCGCGCGGCGCTTAATTACGACAGCTGTCGTTTTTTAAGCGCAGGCTCAGCCTCACCCTGCGCCTATGGCTCAACGCTCATACTCCACCCGGGCTCGAAAGCGGGATACAGATGCCAACGCCCGTTGATGAGGGTCAGCGCCCATAAGAGCGGCCCGACGTCACCGGGTTGAATGGCCCAGATCGCGCCTACGGGCAAAGTCACCTGGCGCGACGCGCCCCCAATCAGGCTGTCGCTGCGAAAGCTCAAGCCGCTCGCCGTGGCCTTGAGCCGCAAGGCCCGCTGCTGATGCCCGCTGAACCACGCCCGAGCGCCATCACCCAGAGGCCGCGATGTCGTGGGTGTGCGCAGAACATTCGGGGTTAACTGCACGGGCTCGACGCCCAAACCCTGCCAAATCGGCGCGTCGGCGAGCGCCGCCAGCGCGGCCACCGCCTCAGGCGTCTTGACCCGCTGCGGTGGATGACCAGGCCACAGGGTATAGACGCCCACCCCGTCCGGATGCGCGGCGATCAGCTGCGCGCGGCCAGGCCCCCAGCGCGTGATCGTGGCCCAACGCATGGGCGGCAGCGTGTCAACGCGCTCATCGTGAGAGAGCAGCGGCGTGATCTGATATACGCGATTGTCACAGACGACCATCGCCACGCCTGGATGCTGGGCGGGCAGGTCATGACCCGCTTGTACGACATCGGCGGCGAGCAGCCGCGCGCAGCCCTTGAGCCGACGCCCTCGACGGTACTGCTTCAGGTCGCGGGCATAGACATGCGCCCAGGTGATATGCACCGCGTCGTTGTTCTTCGAGATAAACAGCGGCATCCAGCCCACGCGCAGCAGCGCGAGGCCCTCGCCCGGCACCTCGATGACGCCTTTATGGAGCTGCACTTGGTGTGGATACCACGTGAGCAGACGCCAAGAGGTTGCGGCCACCTTCACCGCCGCTTGATAGGCATCACGGGCTGGCACATCGGCCATAAGCAGCGCCTGGGGCGCGCGTGGCAGCGTCAAGCCATGGATCGCTTGAGGCCCCTTCTCGCTCAGAGGCCTCCGCCCGCCCGCTTGTCGAGGCCGCTGCTTGCTGAGGTGGCTCAGCCTCCGTTGCAGGAAGGCGCAGTGCTTTTCGGTGATCGCCGGGGCCATCGTGATCCAGCCCTGCGCTGTTGCGTAGAGCATGGCGAGGTGCGCCAACGCCCGCGAGGCTTCGCCGTCTGCCCCCTCAGGGCTCGGCCAGCGCTTGAGCTTACCTCGGCCAAGCACCTCCGCGAGGGCGAGTATCGTGTTGGTCCAAGCCGTCTCCGCCACCCAGCCACCGTGGACGCGGCGCAGATTGGCCACGCCGCTCAGCGCGTATGCGCGCCGGTCCCCTGGCGCCCGCAACAACAAGAGCAGCTCATCGTGACGGTTCGTGCGCTGGAGCGTCGTTAAGTCGGTCTCATCGCCTGGGCGCAGCGGCTTGATCGGCGCCCAGTCAAGGTCAATACGGCACTTCTTGAGATACCACGCCGCCAAGCTCATGGCCTCATCCACGCGCGCCGGTGACCAACTGTGTAGATCTTCGGCGTAGGGTGTCACCGTTAAGGTGAGCCGCTCCTCAGCGGGGGCGGGCGTGATCAGGAGAGCGATGATCAGCGAAAACATCGACATAAGTATCCTCCCCCCGAATACGGGGCGATTCTTTAGTAGACGTGGATATTTACCTCACTCCGCCAAATCTTAGAGCTGTTCCAACGCTCTATTGTCCACTGCCTACTCACGCGCAGCGTTATCGAACGAGCTTATACCCCACCTGCCGCACCGTCTTGATATGTCGCGGCCGCTTGGGGTTATCCTCCAGCTTATGCCGCAAGCTCAATATAAAATTATTGACCGTCCGGCTGGTCCCCTCAAAGCCCCAGCCCCAGACGCGATCCAAGATCAGCTCCCGACTAAAAGTCCGACCAGGCGAACGCGCCAATAAATACAATAGATTAAACTCCTTGGCCGACAGCGCCACCACCTCATCTGCCCGTGTCACCTCCCGCGCCTCCATATCAATGCAGATCTCACCGAAGCACAAGCGCTCTCGCACGCGCGCACGACGGCGGCGCAGCATCGCCTCCACCCGCGCCAGCAGCTCGGACAGCTCGAAAGGTTTAGATAGATAATCATCCGCCCCCAGCTTCAGCCCCTCGATCTTATCCTCCGTCGTGCTCCGCGCCGACAACACCAAGATCGGCACATCATCCCCCTGCCCACGCAGGGTGTCGATGATCTCCAGGCCATCCAGATCCGGCAGCATCATATCCAGCACGAGCAAGGCGGGGCTCAGCTCCACCACCAGCCCTAGCCCCGTCATCCCATCGGGGGCGAGGCGCACCTCATAGCCCGCGAGGCGAAGGTTCAAGCCCAACCCCTCGCGGAGCGCGTCTTCGTCTTCGATCACCAAGATCGTCTCGCTCATGGCGCCGCCCCCGGGATCTGGAGGGTGAAGGCGCTGCCCACCCCCACCTCGCTCTCTACGAGGATCTGCCCCCCATGCACCTTGGCGATATGACGGACGATCGCCAGCCCCAGGCCCGCGCCCGCGGCTTTGTGATTCGTCCGCTGCACGCGATAGAAGGGATCGAAGATCCGCTTGATCTCCGCGTGAGGGATCCCCACGCCGTTGTCCTCGACGACGATGGCGGCCATCTCACCTTGAAGTAGGGTGCGCACGCGCACGCGGCGCGGCGATCGTGTGTATTTATGCGCGTTGACCAAGAGGTTGAGCACCGACTCTGTGATTTGATGGGGATCGTGCCGCGCTTGGACCTCCGCGTCGAGCTCGACGTCCAGCTCCACCTCTCCGGGCGCCAGCATCCGCTGGAAGCGAGCGATGGCCTGCGCCACCGTCGGGCTCAGCGGCGCGCGCTCGATCGCCGCGACGTCTCGATCCTTGGCGGCGGCCCGCCACGTCAGCACGCGCTGGATCATCGCCTCAAGCCGCTCCGTCTCTCGGATGATGGTCTCCACGCAGGCCTCCTCCTGCTCGGGGCGCTCGAAGCGCTTGTGCTGGAGCGTCTGGGCGTACATCCGGATGACCGCCAGGGGCGTACGCAGCTCGTGGCTGACGTTGGCCAGCAGATCCGCTTGGAGTCGGGCGGTGCGGGCGCGCACGCCGAGCAGGATCGTGGCGGCGACGGACGCGCCGATCGCCACGGCGGTGAAGGAGACGACCAGCACCCCGATGACGAGATCGTCGTCGCCCTCGCCGATGACGAGGGCGACGATGCCCACCGAGGTGGAGGCGAGCGCGGGCAAGATGACGCCCAAGGCGAGGAGGAGAAAGACCCCCCGCAGGCTGAGGTTGCGGCGGAGCCGCTTAAGCTTGGCGGAGAATGGGCTGTCCATGATGGGCATCATGATGGGCCTCGGGCGTCGAGAGGTCACGCAACATGAGCCCGAGGCGCCGGAGGCGCCACCCAACGCCCGGCGGTGATGTAGAGCGCGGGCAGCAAGATCACGTCGGCGAGGAGGGCGAAGACAAGCGCGGTGGGGATCAAAAAGCCCATATCGAAGATCGTCTGAAACGCAGAGCGCGTCATCACGACGAAGCCCACGGCGAGGACGAGCGTGGTCGTCATGATCGCCTTGCCCAAGATCGCCATGACCTCATGGATGAGGGCGGCCCCTTCACGCCCAGCGCGCCGCGCCAGCGCGACCCGACTGAGGATATGCACGGTGTCATTGACGACGAGCCCGAAGGCGACGGTGAAGATGAGCAGCGAGACAGGGCTGAGGGTGTAGCCGGTGGCCCCGATCACCCCCAGGAGCGCGAGGAGCGGGTAGAAGTTGGGGATGAGGCCGAGGAGCGCGAGGGGCAATGAGCGGCCGACGAGCCAGAGCATCGCGAAGATCATCACCACCGCCACGCCGAGGGAGCGCGTGAAGTCACCAACGAGCGCCGCATAGGTGCGCTCTGTCAGCCACACTGTCCCCGTCACGTGCGGCGCCATCGATCCACCCGCGCGGCGCGCCAGGGCGTCCAGCTCGGCGAGGAGAGGTCGCATCACCTCGGAGCCGACGTCCTCGACGAAGAGGAGGATCTGGCTTGAGCCGGTCTCGGGATCGTAGAGGAGCCGTGGCCCATCCCCGTCGCGGCCTGCCTCGCGCAGCGCCGCCTCGACCTCGGAGAAGTCGAGGCGGGCGCGCGTCTGGGCCGTGAAGGGGATCCCGCGCAGGTTGAGCGCCTCGCCGATGAAGTCATTGAGGGTCAACGCCTTGATGACCTGCGGCGTGGTACGCGATGAATTGGACCGCGAAGCAGGCCAAGAACGTGGGGCTTCGCCCCCTCGGATAAATCCTTTGGATTTCTCCTCGCCGGGCGCTGCGCGCCCGAGACGAAGTGAACTCGAAGAGTTCGCTGAGGCGCCGAAGGCGCGGGCGAAGCGGGCGATCTCATCGTTGAAGTCGAGCAGCTCGGGGGAGAGCGGGGCGCGCGCGCCGTCGAGGACGATGTTGACGCGAAAGACGCCGAAGCCCTGCTTTTCGATGCGGCGCAGATCCTCCTTGAGCGGGGCCCCATCGTGGAGATCGTTGAGGATGTGGCCCTCGATCTGGGTCTGCGGCGCGAAGGCCGCAGCCGCCGCCGCGCTGAGGGTGAAGAGGGCCAGGACCTGTTTGGGCCGCCGCGCGCCGAGCCCCAACAGCCACGTCACCGCGCGCGGCGTCGGCCGCGCCACCACGGCCTTCTCGCGCTGGAGGCTGAGGAGCGGGGGGAAGAGGAGCATGGAGAAGGCGAAGGTCGCCCAGATCCCCAGCGCCGTCGCCAGCGCGAAGTCCACGATGATGCCCACCCCCGCCGTCACCAGCGTCGCGAAGCTCAACGCCGTCACGGAGCTGGTGAAGAGGCAGGGGCGGGCGATCTCCGCGAAGGTCCGCGCGATGTGCGCGCGCCAGCCAACCTCTCCGCGCGGCGCCCTCAGCGGGGTGAGGATGTGGATCGTGTCCGAGAGGCCCACCACGAGCAGGATGATGGGCAGCATCGACATCACCGCTGTCACGGGGCGCCCTGTCAGCGCCAGGACCGTCAGCACGAGCAGATAGGCGGGGATCACGGCCGCGAGGGTCAAGAGCGAGTGGGCGACACTGCGCGTCACGAGCAGCATGATGAGGAAGGTGAGCAGGACCCCGCCGCCGATGAGGTTGACCTGATCCACCGCCATCATCTCAAGGTAGCGCGCGCGGAGGATGGGCTCGCCGTTGAGCGTCAGCGTCCGCCCCTCCATCTCCAGCGACGCCAGCGCCGCCGTCAGCGTTGTGTTCAGCGCGCGCCGCCCATCGTCATGATCCCGCGCGGCGGGGAGCCGCCCGGTGAAGACCACCGTCTCGCGATCCGCGCTCCACAAGAGCCCCTCGTAGAGCGGGTTGTCCCCCTCGTCCTCGAAGAGATCCTCAAGGGAGTCCAGCGCGTAGCGCCGCATCACCGAGCCGATCCACGAGATCCCCTCAAGCCCCTCCGCCTCGAAGATCCGCGCCGCCGAGGCGAGGGCGGGCAGGTCCGCGTCAGAGAACCCCCCGGCTTGGCGCCAAGTGAGGATCGCGGGGCCGCTGGCGCCGAAGCGATCTTGGAGCGCGTGGAGACGCTCGATCTCCACGTCGCCGTCGGGGAAGTAGCGCTCTACGTCGAAGTCGAGGCGCGCGCGCAGCGCCCCGAGGAGGAGGGGGATGAGGAGGAGCGCCGCGCCGAGGAGCAGCCACGCGCGGCGCTGAAGGGTCCACTCGAAGAAGCGCGTGCTCATGCGGGGGCCTCGAAGAAGCCACGCGCGACGCAGTGATCGACCATGCGTCGGAGGTGCGCCGCGGTGGGGGGGGAGAAGGGGGCGTCGAGCGCCTTGAGCCAGGAGCGCGCGTTGGGGAAGGCGGGCTGGGAGACGGCGACCATCAACGCCAGCGCGTGGGCGGCGAGGGCGAGATCACCGCGCCGCGTGGCGGGCTGACGCGCCCACACCTCGACGAAGGCAGCGGGCGTCAGCCCCTCCAGTGAGTAGCCCGCGCGGGTCAGCCCCTCGCGGAGCTGGCGGGGGCTCAGATCATGGGGGTTGCTCAACGTGAAGTCGCGCCCCAGCAGCGTGGGTTGATGCCAGAGGCGCAGCAGGCCGCGCGCGAGCTGATCGGCGTAGGTGAAGTTGAAGAGAGGGCGGTGTCCATCGAAGAGGGCGCCCGTGGCGAGGGCGGCGCGCAGGAAGCGGTAGAAGGCGCTCGCCTCGATGTCGTGACGTGTCCGCCCGGTCGCCGCGTCGAAGGCCACGTTACCCACGCGGTAGATCGAGGCCCACGCGCCTTGCTGACGGGCCGCCATCACCGCCGCCTCGGCCCGCGCCTTGGAGATCAGATAGGGGTTGTGGGGCGCGCCGTCGAGGTGATCCAGCGCCGTCGTCGAGATGTAACAGAGATCGGCCTTGGGGTTGCGCGCCAGGAGGCCGAGGATGGCCTCGGTGCCCGCGTGGTTGATCGCCAACGCCGCGTCGAGCGGCCCCACGAGCTTGATGGAGGCGGCGGCGTGGAGGATCCCGTCGCAGGCGCGCGCCAACGCCGTGAAGCCCGCCTCGCCCAACCCCAAGAGGGGCGCCGTCAGGTCATAGTCGAGCAGCGTGACGCGCTCCATATCGAGCGGCGCGTCGAAGCGGGCCTCGAAGATCGCCGCCAGCCGCGCGCCGCCCGCCTCGACGCCCCCACGCACGCCGACGTACACGCGCGTCGTCGTCTCCTCGATGAGCGCGCGGAGGAGGTGGATGCCCACGTCCCCTGTGGCCCCGGTGAGCAAGATCGCGCGACGCTGGAGCGGCGTGGAGGGGGTGAAGTTCACCGGCGCGTGTGACGGTGAGGACGGGGTGGGCACCTCGAGCATCGCGCGCAGGCGCGCCTCCAGCTCGGCGCCGGTGGCCTTGGGGCGCAGCCGCGCGGCGATCCCCAGCGGGGTGGGGTGCTCAAAGAGATCGTTGATCTCCAGATCCCACTCGGCGCTCAGGGCCGCATAGAGCTGCATCGCCGAGAGGGAGTCACCGCCCGCCTCGAAGAGGTCGGTGTGCGGGCCAATCTCGGCGCCGAGCGCCTCGGCGAAGCGCGGCAAGAGGGCCTCTAGGCGGGGGCGCAGCGCCTCGGGGATCGCCGACGCGCCACCCTCCGCGGCGCGCGCGCCGTTGACGAAGAGGGCCGAGGGGCGCATCTGGGGGGGGAGGTGATGACGCAGAGCCGCTCGGGTCGCCTCAAGGTCGAAGGCGCCCTTGGGGGTGATCCACGCGTGGAGCGCGCCCTCGACGACCTCGACGCGCGCCGCCAAGACGTCGGGGCGCGCCGCCAAGACGCGCTCCACCTCGGCCAGCTCCACGCGCCACCCCGCCCGCTTGACCTGTCGATCTCGCCGCCCCGCGAAGTGGATCACGCCGTCGAGATCCATCCACGCGAGATCCCCGGTGGGGTAGAGGGCGCCCTCCACCCCACGGATCGTGACGAGATTGAGCGGCGCGAGCCCCTCGGGGGTGGTGTAGCCCGCGCTCAACTGCGGCCCCCCGATGTGCAGCTCCCCGCCGACCCCCACAGGCTGCGCCTCCCCCTCCGCGGCGATGACGATCTGATACCCCGGCAAGGGCCGCCCCAACGGGAGGCGCTCAGGATCAGCCTCGGAGACCTCATGCGCGAGGCAGGCGATGGTGGCCTCGGTGGGGCCGTAGGTGTTGAAGACGCGACAACCGGCGAGGCCCTCTACGGCGAGGCGGCGCTGCAGCGGCGCCCCCCCCGAGATGATCGTCAACCCCGTCAATGTGCCGCCCGCCGCCACGCACGCCTCCAGCCAAGAGGGGGTCGCGGTGAGGAGGGTGATCTCCTCGCGTCGCAGCGCGGCGGCGGTGGCTTGTCCGTCGAGGGCCAACGCGCGGGGGATGGGGTAGAGCGCCGCGCCGTTGAGGAGCGCGCCGAGGAGGGCCTCAAGGGCGATATCGACCATGAACGAGGCGGGCGTGGCGAGCGCATCATCGGGCGTGACGCCGACGCGCTGGGTGAAGGCGCGGGCGTAGCGCAGGGCCGCCTCGGCGCGCAGCCGCACCGCCTTGGGCGCGCCGGTGCTGCCGGAGGTGAACAGGAGGGCCAAGATCCCTGGATGGCGTACACCCTCGCCGGGCAGGCGGCTCCAGCTTGATGAAGCGCGGGTCTCCAAGCGCAGGCCGCCGGGGTGGAGGGCGCGGAGGTGGGCCTTGCGGCCCTCGGGGAGGTGATCCTCGATGAACATAAAGGGGATGCGCGCCAGCGCCGCGCCGAGCGCCAACGCCACCCGATCCACGGGCGCCTCTACCTCGAGGATCACGCTCGGGGGATCGAAGGCGCGTAGGGCCTCGGCGATCTCCTCCGCCGCTTCGAAGAGCGCCGCGTAGGTGAGGCGGCCCGCCGCCGTGACGAGCGCCACGCGCGCGGGGTGGCGGCGGGCCGAGCCGCGCAGCGCCTCGATCAGATCGCCGCCGTCGAGGGCGGGCGCCGCCGTGAGGGCGCGAGGGAGGGTGGTGGGCCAACGCGCCGTGTCCTCCTCGGCCTCCAAGAGCGCCACGAGGAGGGGCAGGAGGCGGGCGCGCAGGCTGGGGGGGAGGCGCCCGCTCAGCTCCGCGCGCAGGCGCGCCCCTGTGGCGGTCGGCAGCAGCTCGACGGCCAGCGTCGCCCCCATCAAGCCCGTGCGGATGATCGTTGGGGTGAGGGCGAGCCCCTCGCGACGAGCGCGCCCGTCGAGGCGCAGCCCCGCGCGACCAAGGAAGCCCTGGTTGATGAGCACGACATCATAGAGGCCTGCGCCGACGGGGCGGTTGAGGCCCTCTGTCAGCGCGGCGTCGGCGGCCAAGGTGGCCTCGACGCGGCCCACCGACGTGGGGATCCGCGCGGGGATGACCTCGATGAAGCACCCGACGACTCCCTCGAAGCGCGCCCGCGCGCGCCCTGCGGTCACCACCCCGATCGTCGGCGCCTCGACGCCCGTCAGCCGACGCAGCAGGCGGCCGAGGCCCTCGAGGAGCACGGCGGTGAAGCGCACCCCGAGCCGCGCCGAAGAGGCCTTGAGGTGGGCGAGCCGCGCCGCGTCGAGATCGAGCGCCTCGACGAAGATCCCTGCGCGGGGCGAGGGGGCGATCAGCCACGGAATGGGGGAGGGCGGCGGGCTGAGGGGTGGGGCGATCTCGCGTGTGGCGTCGCGGCAGAAATCGGCGTAGGTGAGGCGCGGAGCGGGGATGCTCTGCCCCGCGTAGCCCGCCCCGATCTCCCCGAAGATTTGACCCAACGAGACCCCATCGACGAGCGCGTGATGAAAATCCCACATCAGCCAGTGGCGGGTGGGGGTCTCGCGCAGCAGCCCGATCCGCGAGAGGGGAGCCGTCGCCAAGTCGAAGGGCTGGATGAACGCCTGGAAGCGCGCCCGCGCCTCACCCCGCGCGATGGGCTCGGCGCGCAGCGAGAGCGGGGGAGGCGTGATCGTTTGGAGGCGCCACGCGCCGCCCTTCGCCACGATCTGGCTGTGGAGGGCGTCGTGGCGCGCGATGAGCTGCTCAAGGGTCGCGGATAAGCGCGCCACGTCGAGGGGGCCGTCGAGCCGGATGAGCTGGGGCAGGTTGTAGTCTGTCTCTGCCCCGCGCTCGGCCCGCCGATGGTGGGCGAGGAGGATGCGCAGCGCGGGCAGAGGGAGGGGTGGATCGTCATGCTCTGGCGCCGTGCGCGTCTCGCTCAAGAGGAGCCTCGTTGCCTGTGAAGTGCGACACCCTACAAGATTCCGCAGAGGCGGACCAAGCGGGGGACAGGTGATTTAAGCACCCCACCTTAAGTAAGCGTAATCGCGACACTCTTGGCCGTGCAAGCTTGGAGCAAAGCCAACATAAGTATCAAGACTCAAAAGAGCACATGGGTGCCACCTACTGCCGCGGGTGCCACCTACTGCCGCGCCACCTACTGCCGCCAGTGCAGCCACCTACTGCCGCCACCTACTCCGCCACCTACTCCGCCAGCTGGCCACCTACTCCGCCAGCTGGCCACCTACTCCGGCTGGGTGCCACCTACTCCGGCCACCTACTCCGCCGGGAGTATTTCTATCAATGATACCTTTCCATATTTGCAAATGTATTAGACCATGACTGCATTAGGTATGCTCTTTTCAGATAGTATTTAAGGAGATTTATTTCGCTATTGAGGCCGATATATGTATAAATACATTTGTTAAATTCATTTATATCTGCATTGACATGTTTGCAAATTCTGATTTCTTTACTTGAATTAAATAGCTCAAGATCATCTAAACGATCTTTTATCTCTTTAAGAAAGTTGTTATCATCGATTGATACCGCAATTTTTATCATCATTTTAATATGTTCAATTAAAATATTTCGATCTATATTTATTTCGGGATTAAAAATAGTATGCATACTAATCTTTTTAAGATTATAAATTCGCTCTGATTTTAAATCAAAATTAAAATTAATCGTTTCTGATAAGAGCAATCTCTTAACTTCCATATCTATATTTAAACTCATCAAAATATCGATAATTTTAGGTGAATCAGAACTGATTTGATCGAAATATCGATAATATTGGGCAAGTTTAGAGCGCTTTGCTGTATTTTCTAATTTAATTTGGTCGTATTTTTTCAATAGACCAAAAAAATTTGGTCTGTTTTTACCAACGATATCCCCATTTCTTTTGCCGATCATATAAGCATAGAGTAACCATTCTGAACAAAATCGGTAGTCCTCTTCCTCAATATTTCCTTTTTTATTTATTTTTTCAAGAATTCGATTCATTGCATAGTTTAAATAAACATGATTTTTATTAGGAAGCCTATTTAGGAGTTGATACTTACACGTATCCTTGTCTAAGCAATAGAATGCTCGGTAAAGCGCCTCCTCTAAATAAATATATGAGGAATATTTACTTTGGGATATATATTCTAAATCTTTTTGATTTAATAGATCAAGATTAGCCGATTCTACATAGTCAATCAACTTTTGATCTTCAAGAAAAATAATATTTGCGCAGGCTGATTCGACATATACAAATAGCATGATTAAACATAGCATCAAGAGTGTTTCTTTCATTCTTTTTGTCCCTTTTTTCCTTATTTATTCCAGTTTTTTCCGAATTTTGCCCAATCTTGTCTTCTTATTTCATTCATATAGCCTGGAGTATGATAGAAATCAAATTCTAATTTTTCACATATTTCTTCTTGGAATGTAAGATTGCTTGAGGGGTCTATGTATATTCTGGAATACCAATATGGAACATTACCATTATTATTTATATGATCCTGATCCTCAAAATCCCATTCTCTCAAATACTGGTCAATTCCATCATTAATAAATGAATCTATATCTAATATAGTCGGTTGATGAAATCTATTAAACACAGAAGAGCTTTCTCTTACTGTATTACCTGGTATAGTGACAGAGTTTGTGGTTGTATTAATTGTCGATGGCTCATTCTGGATACTTGTGGAGTTATCTATATCAAATGCAAAGGGGACAGGTGATTTAAGCACCCCACCTTAAGTAAGCGTAATCGCGACACTCTTGATATCTGATCCAGATCTCGACCCCTCGAAGATCGACTTCCCCCCGCCTCAAGCAAAATTTCAGGTGGATTCGTGCTCTGAGTTCAGCAAACCCCCATCGAGATGGGTGCGGCGGTGGCCTTGGGAGGCGTGCGACGATCTCTGGGCGCGATAGATCTCCTGATAGCGCTCAATATGCCCCCCGAACATCTCCCGCAGCACCTCCAGCGTGATGCTCTGGCGCATCCCCTCCCAGAGCAGATAGCGGCCAAACCAGCCCGGATCGGTCCGGTGAATGGAGTTGAAGCTGATGAGCACGCACCTCCGGGGGTGGTGACACCTCCAGGGTGAGCAGCGGGAGCGCGACCTCGGATCGAGCGTCACCCCCCCTGAGGAGGCGCCGAGGGGCGCGCATAGGCGCAGGTCACGAAGCCCTCGGGGGAGGTGGAGCATTCACAGCTGAGGCATTCACAGATGGGAACCCCATCGCACGACTCGGGCGCGGCCACGCACGCGAAGTGATCCTCCGGGCTGCCTTCGGAGGAGTCGATGGAGTGGGCACCCTCCCCATACTCGCGCTCGCAGATCTGATCCGCCGCGCACGCGTGAGGACCGCAGGGGAAGGTCACTGACTCTGGAGAGGTCGCGTCCGCGCCCTCGGCCTCCTCCCCTTCATCGCGCTCGCACGCCGCCACCACCACAAAGCTCAAAGCGAGAAACATCATCCAGCGTCGCATACCCGCACCTCAGGCCCCTCGTGACTGTCACGCTAAGGTCGCTCTATCTCCGATGCGCTTCAAGCCCCTTCTTGCGTGCCTGGACTTGCTACGCTTGAGTGGACACCGGCCTGGTGTAGGGCAACCATGGTGGCCTACACCCCTCCTCGGGCAACGACGTCGCGACTCCAAGGGTGAACTTCTCAAGAGCGGCGCGCCACATCTCACAGAAGAGGCGGTAGGCGACGAGCCAAGCCTTGCGAAGATCGGGGCTGGAGGTGTG
>JAHJCH010000012.1 GCA_018813065.1 Myxococcota bacterium | reverse complement strand
GGCGTCGGGGGCGGCGTCGGGCGCGCCTGAGTCGAGGCGCGGCGCGTCCACCTCGCCATCGCCGACGGCCAGGCCTTGATCAAGCGCGGCGTCCAGGGCTCGCCCCGCGTCGATGATCAGCGCAGAGCGCGGCGCTTCGTCCTCACAAGCCACCGACGCCATGAGCGCCAGCGCGGTGATCAGCCAGCTCAACCTCATGCCTTCTCCCTCTCTGTGTGTGCGTGAGCGCCTTGATACGCGAGGGGGGCGTCCACGGCAAGCGCCCCTGCCCCGTCGAATCCCTCTCCCATCGGGGTCATGATGCGTTAGCTTCTCACCATGAGACGCGCCCTCCTCCTCGCCCTCGCCCTCCTGCTCGCCCCCCTCAGCCGCCCCGCGCGCGCCTTGAGCGATGAGCAGCGCGCCCAGGTTGAGCTGGCCACCTGGGCCACCCTCTATGGCGTCGGCCTCGGCGTCTGGACCTCACTGGAGCTGGATCTGCGCCCACGCCCTGCCGCCTGGGTCAGCCTGATCCTCGGCGGCGGCGCCTTCTATGGGGCTTGGAAGGCCGCCGAGCACGCCCAGTTTGATCAAGGCGAGGCGCACTTCATCGTCTCCGGCTCCCTGTGGATGGCCTTTAACCTGGGGCTCTTGGAGGCGGAGTATCGGCTCATCGATGATGGCGAGGCCCTCATCTGGAGCCTCTTCGGGGCCACGGCGTTGACCGCAGGGGGGCTGAGCCTGATCAGCGAGGAGGCGGCGCTGACGCCGCCGCAGGTGATGACGATCAACAGCGCGGGGCTATGGGGCACGGTGGAGCTGCTCCTCTTCGGCGCCACCTTCCACCTTGGCTCAGGCAAGCACCTCCCCCGCGACGTCTTCTTGCTCAACACCCTGAGCCTGATCGGCGGCTACGCCCTGACGCGCCGCTACGATCCAACGGAGGATCAGATCAACTACGTCAACCTCGGCGCCTTCCTGGGGATGGCCACCGGCGCGCTCTTGGGCACGATGACGGCGGTCGTCTCAGATGCCTGGGAGCCCATCACGGGCCTGATGTTCGTCGGCGCGATCATCGGCGTGGCGATGGCGGTGGACGCCGAGGGCTTTGACCGCGTGGGCGAGCAGACAAAGACAAAGAACAAGCCGTTCGAGATGGTGATGCCCCTATGGCAAGGTCAATTTTAACGCTGCTATTGGCCCTGAGCCTCGCGCCCGCTGCGCGCGCCAAGGACCAAGAGGGCTTGCCTGAGGTGCTCCTCTTTGGCAGCGCATTTGGGATCTATCAAGGCGTCGCCTTGAGCTACTGGCTGGACCAGCATGATCTCTTGCCCAAAGAGGAGATGTTCTGGGGCTCCGCCTTGATCCTCACCACGACCTACGCCAACTTCGCCGCGATCAGATATGTCTCCCAAGAGTATGGCGTCAATGACGCCGACGCGGCCCTCTTTAACTCATCGATGTTTTGGATGATTCTGAACGGCTCGGCCTTGAATGTGGGCCTAAAGCGAGATGGTGAAGCGCTCCTCTATGACACGCTGTTATCGGGCTATCTTGGCCAAGGCATTGGGATCTTACTGGCACAAAACGCCAACCGCACAGCGGGACAAGTGAGCTTGATCAATACAGTGGGCACCTGGACAGGGGCGGAGATGAGCTTGGCGATGGGCATCGCGGGCATTGAAGCGGGTTCACCGTATTTTACGCTGGGCACGCTGGCGGCGAACCTGGGTATCCTGGCGGGGGTCTGGCTCTCCGAGCGTCACCCCATCAGCCGTGAGCGCGCGCGGCTGCTCGATCTGGGCGGCCTGCTTGGCGGCCTCGGCGGCCCCGCCGCGCTCTTTATGCTCTATGGTCCCGAGGATCATGAGCAGCAATGGTATTTAACCTCCGTGGCCTTGGGGATCCCGGTGGGCATTGGGCTGGCGTGGCGTTATACGCAGGGCTGGGATGACCCGGCCCCCGCGCCGCGCTCAAGCCCCACCCGCGAGGCGCTGATCCTGCCCCTCCTTGGCGGCGGCTTTTAAAGACGACGAGCGCAGAGCATGAACCGACTTACCCTCCCGCTGGCCTTGCTCTTAGGCTGCGGCCTCACCGACGACCTCCCCCCCGCCGTAGATCTGCCTGTGCGGCTCAATGAGATCATGGCCAACAGCGAGACAGAGCCGGACTGGGTGGAGATCTACAACCTCTCTGACGCGCCGGTGCTCTTGGAGGGCTGGCGGCTCAGCGACGACAGCGCCGAGTGGCGGCTCCCGGCCAGCGCGGCCCTCGCCCCTCGCGGCTTCCTGGTGCTCCTCTGCGACGGCGAGGGGGACGGCAGCGCGCCGTTTAAGCTCAGCAGCGGCGGCGAGCGGCTGAGCCTCAGCGATCCGCAGGGGCGGCTGGTTGACGCGCTGGAGTTTGGCCCACAGGACTCGACGCGCAGCCTCGCCCGACTCACGGACGGGGTGGGCGAGTGGGGGGTGGGTGTGCCAACGCCTGGGGCGAGCAACGCGGGCGGCGAGGCCGCAGACGGCGGCCAGGACGCCCCGCCGCCGGTCGTGATGATCAACGAGGTGATGGTGGACGCCGGCGACGGCGCGGGCTGGGTGGAGCTATACCATCCGGGAGCGCCGCCCCCCTTTGCGGGTTGGCGGCTGAGCGCGCGTGGCGGGGACGTGGCACTCCCGGCGTCGCCTCTCCCCTCGGCGGGCTTGACGCTGTTCACCCTCAATCCCAGCGGCGGCGCGGATTTGGCGCTCAGCTTGAGCGCGGCGGGGGATACGCTGAGCCTGCTCGACGCGGCGGGGGCGGAGGTGGATCGGATCGCCTTGCCCGCCTTGGCGCCGGGTCAGAGCTACGGGCGCACCCCCGACGGCGGCGCGGGCCTGGGCGTCCTGCCTCGGCCCTCGCCCGGGCAGCCCAATCTCTGATGGGTGTGCATCCGCAATTGCTCCTGATTACGTCGCTTGTTGTGGTGATTGAATTCTTCAATCATTCCTTGTGCTTAGTCCCTCCGAGAGAGGACGCGACGAGCAGGTTTTTTAGCCAGTTCTCCGTGGGCGCAACCCCGAAAAGTTGGCAGAGTCCCTGACATGCCCTTGAGGTCCTGAAGACCCCCCGAAAAAGAAAAATCCCGAATCCAACCGATGAGTTAGGTGCGAACCAAAAACCGACGGAGGAAACGGGATGAGGGCAGT
>JAHJCH010000113.1 GCA_018813065.1 Myxococcota bacterium | reverse complement strand
TTGTCCAAGATGACCGCCCGACTGGAAGATCCGGGTGAAACAGTCACGGCGGACTTCTGGCTTCGGGTCTCGTCGCTGGAATTCAGGCAGTCGATCTGGCTCCCGCTGGTCGGCAATCCTTACATCCAGCAGGCCGATCATCTGTCCAAGGGCATTCAGGCTCGCAAGACCAAGACAGGGCGATGGCGATTCGAGGCGGTCGAGAAGAGCACCTGGGAAGCCCCCGAGCCGCCTGAAGACGCCCATCGTCTCGGTGTAGATGTCGGGTTGAACGTTCTGGCGGCGACTTCGGATGGGGTGCTCTATGGAGAGCACGTCAAGCCGAAGTTCGACAAGCTCTACCAACGGATCAAGCGCCTGCGGGCCAACCGTCAACGTCAAGGATTCAAGGAAAACTCGCCTCGACTTGATCGATTGGAATCCCGCTTGTCAGGACTGGTCAAGACGGAGACGGGTCGGGTGGCGAACACGCTGGTCAGGAAGCACCCTGACACGGTGTTCGTGGTCGAAGACCTCGACCTTCGGGGCTGTCGTGGGCAGAAGCGGTTCGCCTACCGAGCCTTGCAGACCAACCTTGAGAGAAAGGCTCTGGTCGAGAAGGTTAATCCTGCGTACACGAGTCAGGAATGCCCCTCTTGCGGTTACGTGTCACGCCAGAATCGATCAGGAATCAAGTTCGTCTGCAAGTGTTGTGGACGAAGGGCTCACGCCGATTGGGTGGGAGCGAGCGGCATCCTCAGACGTTCTGGGGACAAAGATGTCGGTCGTGGTGATCATCCTCGTGACGTGAAACGGGTGCTGAGAGAGCGATACCTGCTTTGCAGGGACAGCTCCTCGGGATTCGGGCGAGGTCGCCTCTCGTCATCCTCGCCCTCACCGTTGGGCAGGAGGCTTACTACCAGGGGATCGGGCTCTGCGCCCGGCACTGGCACAGCCTCAAACTCGATGCCTACTGGAAGTTCTGGTCGGTTTTAAGGAACGGTCTCAAGGGCCACCTCCTCGGCGTGGCCGAAGGGGGGCTCATGCTTGGCGTCGCTGATCCAGCTGTCCTTCGCCGCCTCACCCAAGGTCAAGACGCTCTTAAAGGGCTGCACCTCAAGCGCCGTGCCCACCACCAAGATCAAGGTGCCCAGGGCGCTGATCAAGATAGGCGGCCAATACGTCGCCTCTTGGCGCTTGCGCACCAAGTAGCTCTTGAGCGGCTTCCAGTTAAAATAGACGTGAAAAATGCCCGCGATGAGGAACATCAGCCCACCGAGGATATGAATATCACCCCACTGCTCCTTAGAGAGCCCAAACAGACGCCAATCCGTCCAATAAGCGATGCGCCCTTGAGGTTCAATATAGAGGACAATCCCCGTGATGCTGAGGAGCAAGAAGCCCTAGGCCATAAAGAGCGAGGTCATCGCGCGTTTTGTACGACTGACGGCCACTTGAGCCCCCAAAGCTTGCGTTGATGGTGCGGCTAAGAGGCGCCAAGGGGTCGAGGCGTGACGCGCCTATGCGCCCTCGGTGGGCTTGAGCTGCGCAAAAGTCATCCGCTCGCGATCCTTATAGACGCCGGGGAAGCGCAGCACGCGGTTGTGCATGGCGACGTAGACGCCGGGGCTGAGGAGCTGCACGGCCAGAAGGGCCTCGGTGAGGTTCTGTAGCGCGTCGGTGGCGCGCATCTCATAGGGGCGCATCGCCCCGGTGAACACGATGGGCACGGGCAGATCGTGGAGCACCGCGCAGCAGCGCTCCCCCGTCTCCGCCAGCCGATCCGTGCCATGGACGATGATCACGCCGTCATAGGCCTCGGCGAGATAGCCCGCCGTGCGCGCGATGAGATCCTGATCGGCGGTGCTCATATCGAGGCTGTCTTTGTTCATCAGCGGGATGCGCACGATAGAGACGCCGCGCAGCTGAAGCCGGGCCAACATCACATCGAGGACGCTGATGTCATTGGCCAGCACGCCCTCAAGGACGTCATAGGTCTTCTCAATGGTGCCCCCAGTGGAGATGAGGGCGATCTTCTTGGTGTCGCTCATGGCGCGGAGCCTAGCCCAACGCGCGTCGCCTGGCTACGGCGGCGCGACGTGCGCCGCGACAGAACCCAAACATGCGCCGCGACAGAACCCAAACATGCGCCGCGACAGAACCCAAACATGCGCCGCAAGAAAGGGAAACCTTGAACCCCTTTAGGCCGTTGAACCCCTTTAGGCCGTTGAACCCCTTTAGGCCGTTGAACCCCTTTAGGCCGTTGAACCCCTTTAGGCCGTTGAACCCCTTTAGGTCGTTGAACCCCTTTAGGCCGTTGAACCCCTTTAGCTGGGGAGATTCGACCAGACCTTGAGGGCGTGGCCCCCCAGACCCAAACGGCGGCCACGATCCGCGCGCGTAAAAGCGGCGCCCTCATAGTCATGCACGATCACGGCGCCCGCCCCCGCCTGGACGACGAAGGCGCCGTCCAGGAAGACCTCGACGATCTCCCCTGGCGTGGCCGAGGGCCAGGTCAGCTGGCGATCAAAGGGGGCCACGCGCCAGAGCGTGATCAGGCGGGCAGGATCATCATCCAGGTAGCTGCGCGCGCCGGGGAAGGGGCGGGTGGTGGCGCGCACCAAGTTGTAGATGACCTCATCGGCCTGCCCCCAGTCGATCAGCCCGTCCTCGGGGCGACGCTGGGGATAATACGTCGCGCCCTCGGTGGGCTGAGGCGCGCGCGGCGCCGTCCCCGCCAGCAGCGCCGGGAGATGACGCGTCGCCAGCCGGAGCATCGACAGCGTGTTCTTATAGTGCAGGGTCAAGCAGTCATCATAAGGCGTGATGTCAAAGACCTGGACCCCCACGACGGGGCCATCATCGACGCCAGGGAGGTACTCAAAGAGGTGGGTGTAGAAGCGATCCTTACCTTGGATCAGCGACCAGTTCATGGGGCTGCGGCCACGGCCATGCGGCAGCGGCCTGCTGGAGCCGTGCATCCCAAAGGCGCCGATGGGCAGCGCATCGAGCCACCAATCGGGGATCAGCCGCTGCCAGCCCTGCACCAAGAGCACGTCGAGCTTGAGGGCCAAGAGCGCCGCCTCGTCCGCCGCGCTCTTGAGGCTGTAGCGGCGCGCCACCGTAAAGGGGACGCCCAGCCGCCGCAGCTCAGGGCGCAGATCCAGGTAACCGGCGACCTCTTGACTGGCGCCCTTCTCCGGCGAGATCGTCACGCAGTGGGCGATCTCAAAGCCCGCCTCGATCAGCCCCAAGATCAGCTCAAGCGTGGTGTGCTTGCAGCCGACCACCCCGATGCGCTTGGCGCTCACAGCAGCCACCGAAAGACCTGAAACGCCTCGGCGTAGGGCTGGGCGATCTGAACCCCGCGTGTGCGCGCGAGGCTGCGGATAAACTCACCCGTGGCGTAGAATCGATCCGCTTGAGAGCGATAACAGCGCATCGCCTCTACTTTCTTCTCGACATGGCGCTCTTCAAGCAGTGTAAACGCGGTGGTGCTGAACTCTAAGTTATTCCAAGGCATCTCATAGCCCAACATCCGCGTTGTCTTAAACGCGCGAAAGCCCTCTTGAGCCACCTGCTGATGATCTTGATGCGTATCATCCTTGGAAGGCATAAAGACAAGATCGGGCTTAATATCGGCCTTGAGGCGAACCATGTACTCCAAGATCTCTTGGCGCAGCTCGGGGAAGCGGCGGACCTCAAAATCAAGGACCTGAAGGTGTTGAGGTTTGATCCCCAAGACCTCGGTGGCCTCCTTGACCTCACAGACGAGGATATCGGGGGGGAGGTGGTCGGGGAGGCTCGTCTGGCAGCTGCTGAAGGCCACATAGTGGGCCTCCCAGCCCTCCTCGACGAGCTTGGCGATGCTGCCACCGCAGCCGAACTCGCCGTCATCCACATGGGGGGCGAGGATTAAAAGTCGGGGCATGCGTCTCCTCTCTCTAAAAGCGCACAGAGACATTGACCCCGGAGGGGGTGGGGGTGATCGCAATCGGATCGTCAAAGTGAGCCAGCGCGTCATAGACGCCATAGGCCCACAGGGCGGCGAAGGCCCCAAAGCCGACGAGATAGAGGCGCTGTAGGGAGGCCGCCTTGTCCTCATCTTTAAAGGCGCCGCCGGCCAAGAAGCCGCCGGAGGTCTTCTCCTGCTCAAAGCGCAGGAGGTTGACCGCGCCGAAGCCCAGGGCCGCCAACTGGAGCCCCGCCAGGGTATAGCCGAGGCGCTGATGCCCGTTTTGGAGCTGCCCCAAGCCAAGGGGGGCCAGCGCGCGGGCCTTGTGCTTCTGCGGCTGGGGCTTGATCTCTGCCTGGCGCTTGATCTCCGCCTGGCGCTTGATCTCCGCCGCGCGCTTGATCTCCGCCTCGCGCTTGACCTCCGCCTCGCGCTTGACCTTAAGCGCCTCAAAGAAGCGCAGCATCTCGGGGGGGAAGGTCACGGGATCGAGCCGCGCGCCGGGATCGAGCTTGAGCAGCGCCGTAAAAGCCGCCTCCGCCTGGCCGCGCTGCCCTTGGATATGGTGACACGCGCCACGGTACTTGGCGGCCTTGAGCCGCGCCTCCACGTCAAAGCCCGCCGCGTCGGTGAGGGCGTCCAGCCGCGCGCAGGCCTCGGGGTAGCGGCCATCATCATAGGCGTCGAGGGCCTCAACGAGCGGCTGAGGGAGCAGGAGGGCCAGGGTCAGGAGCGGGATCATCGGCTGCGCCTCAGGCGGATTTTACGTTTTAGGGTCTGGCCGCCCTGGATCTGGATCGTCTCCTTGAGCGGATCAAGGCCAGGGTTACGCACCTCCAGCGTGTGAGATCCTGCCTTGAGCTTGATCACCTGCGCGGGCGGCGTGCGGCCCCGCGCTTGACCATCAATATAGATGTCCGCCCAGGGCGTGCAGTGGATCTCAAGGGCGCCCTCACCCACCGGCGCGGGTGCGTGATGAGCGGGCTTGGCGGGGGCGCGCTTGACCGGCGAGGGCTTGACCGGCGAGGGCTTGACCGGGGGCGGCGATGGCGGCGGCGGGGGCTTGCTCGGCGGGGGCTTGCTCGGCGGGGGCGTGCTCGGCGGGG
>JAHJCH010000112.1 GCA_018813065.1 Myxococcota bacterium | reverse complement strand
GGGTGAGGGGATGACGAGGCGATCGGCGAGCGCCCCCCCCCGGCGATGCGCGGCGCCCCCGTCGGCGCGCCCCCCCCCGCGATGCGCGGCGCCCCCAGTCGTCAACAACCATCGGTGAGCAGGCCGCCCCCGGTTCATCGCCCCTCAGCGCGCCCTGCCCCAGCGGTCACCACGCCCGCGCAGTCAACGCCCAATCCACAGCCTCAGGGCGCTGAGGCGCGCGCCGCCCGCGCCAAGGAGAAGCGCGGCGCTCGCCCACTCAATGAGGCGACGCGCGCGAAGCTGGCGCAGGCCGAGGTGCTGCTGGCGAGCCTGGAGGAGAAGAATTATTACGAGATCTTAGGCGTGGCGCGCGACGCAGATGAGGCGAGCGTTAAGGCGGCCTTCCGCGTCTTCGCCCGCGATTATCACCTGGATCGTTTTACGCGCTTTGATATCTCTGAGGCTCAAAAGAAGGTCATCCAAGATGTCTTCATCGCTGTAAACCGAGCCCATGAGGTGATCTCCGATCCGCAGAAGCGCGCGGAGTACGACGCGGGGCTCGATCTCGGTCATAAGAGCCCTCAGCGGCCCTCCGATGCCAAGGCCGAGATGGAGCGCGTGTTTAAAGCAGAGAAGCTCGTGCGCGACGCGATCCGCTTGTTGGGTAACAGCAGCTTTGTCAACGCCCTAAGTCAGCTGACAGAGGCGCTGTCCCTCACACCAGATGATTCATTGGCAAAAGCAGCTCATGCTTATGCTAATTTCATGGTGGTTTATAGCAAAGGAGGCTCTGTTCAGGTCGCATCTCAGACGATTGAGCTGCTTAATGGTTTAATTGAAACGCTTGATGGGCGTTATGAGCCTTATCTTTATCTCGGTCGTGTCTATCGCGTCTTAGAGGATTATGATCGCTCGGTTCAAGCCCTCTCAAAAGCAAGTGAGATCGGTCGTCATATCCCCGAGATTAAGAGTGAGCTAAGGCATGTCCAACGTAAGCTGGAAGAGCGTAACGCTAAGCGTAAGCCGCTCTTTGGACGAAAGAAGTAAATCTACTTGAGCGAGAAGACCGATCAAAGCCTTCTCCGTGTCGATGAGCACGGACATGTATTTGCCCTTGGCGTCGATTTAAAAGATCGTCTCTCTGGCTCTCCCGGACTCTATTTGTTGAAAGATGCTGATCTTGATCACTTGCATTTCGAACGCGTTAAAAATTTTAAACGCGAGATCAAGCATGAGGAGTTTCGTAAGCGGATCATCCTGCAAGGTGATCTCGCGGCGATGCACTCCCCGGTCGATGTCATTAACTTAGTGGCGTCTGGTCGGATGTCGGGCTCGTTGGTCTTCTCTCGACGCAGCCTGCGTAAGCTCCTGCATTTTCATCAAGGTGAGGTGCGCGGCGCCTCGTCTAATGAAGCCTCAGATCGGCTGGGCGAGGTCCTCTTTCGCTTCGGCGGGCTCAACCGCGCTGAGCTGGAGCAGGCCAGCCATGAGGCGCGCCTCGCGCGGCGCCCCCTGGGGAACTGGCTCATCGAGCGAGAGTATTTTAATCAAGAGGACCTGTATCGCTTCGTTCGTCATCAAGTTGAAGAGATTTTTTATTCAATTTTGATGTGGCAAGAAGGAAATTTTTATCTCACAGAGCTTGATCCGGCGTCTGTCCCCAGTCCATTGGCGCTTAATACACAGATGCTCTTGATGGAGGGGCTTCAGCGCGTAGATGAGCTTGCTTATTTTCGCGAAGATTTACCCCATGAGTTTATTAAAGTCGTTCGCTCTCAGAAGCAGCCAACGCAAGCGTTTACCGATGCTCAAATTAAGGTGATGTCTCTCCTTTCATCTCCTCGGACAATCGAGAGCTTGATTCAATCTACGAAGATCGGCGGCTTTGAGACCCTCAAGACGCTGCATATCCTCTTTCGTCAAGGCTTCGTGGAGATCAACGGCTCGGCGCTGCCTGAGCCCGAGGAGGAGGTCGTGCTCAGCGGTGAGATCCGCGAGTTTCACGAGATCGTGGGCCGATTTAATCGGGTCTTCGCTGAGATCCACCTTAAAACAGCACCAAATGGTCATGGTGATGCGCTGGCGAATGGCTTATCTACGTTTTTGCAGTATTATGGCTTTACTGATCTTTTCGATAATGTCGGTTTTACTGAGCGTGGTCAGCTTGACACCCAACAGTTGTTTCTTAATTTAAATAAAAACAACAATGAAGATCGCTGTATCTTCTTGTCAAAAGCCCTCAGTGAGCTGCTTTTCTTTGAGATGTTCGCTGCGCGCGCTTGGTTGAACCCGCAAGAGCAGCAGGCGCTGCAACAGTTGGCGAATGATCTGGGGATTGAGGATTACTGACGGCGATTACGCGTCTTGTATCCGATCATGCCAGCGCGTCAGCGCCTCGAAGAGATCAGGATCGCGGGCGGCGAGCGGCTGGCGTAGCGCCGCAGAGAGCATCTGGAGCGCGCTGGCGCGCATGGCCGCCTCAGGGAGCTGCGCGTCTGCCAGGGCGTCGAAGGCCTCGCGCGGCTCGCCCATCGCGGCGAGGATCGCAGGCCAGACCGCCGAGAGCCACGCGCCTAAGCGATCAAGCCGCGCCGCTTGTATGCGCTCCCGCGCGGCGCGCATCAGATCAAAGGCCGCAGCGGGGCGATCCATCTCCAAGGTCACGCGCGCGCGCTTGAGCCGAATGGCGGCGCCCTCAAAGAGCCAACCCCGCTCATCGACGATCTGTTGTAGCTCAGCGTAGCGGCGCTCCGCGCGCTCAAAGTCGCCCGCCTGGTCCTCCACCGCCGCGCTGAGGAGCCGACTGGCCAGCCGCCCCCGCTCAGCCCCCAGCCGCTCAAAGGCAGCGGTGACCTTGAGCGCCACGCCCTGCGCCACGCTGTGCTGCCCCCTTAAGCTGGCGAGCTGCCCGTAGGCCAGCAGCGACCAAAGATCGCACTGCTCGTCGGTTATCTGGCTGCTGATCTGATGGGCGAGATCAAACTCCTTGCTGGCGGTCTTGAGATCGCCTCGGCTGAGCGCCAGCCAGCCAATCGAGAGGCCGCAGTAGACCTCCTCGCGAGGCCGCTTGAGCGTCAAGAGCCGCTCACGCGCCGCCTTGAGCGTCGCCTTGGCCTCGGACCAGTGGCCCATCTGGCCCAGCAGCTCGCCCTCAAGGCGCTTGGCCTCGACGAAGCTGAGGTGATCGTTGATGGAGTCGGCCAACACCGCGCCCCGACGCGCGGCGACGAGGCCCCGCGTCAGCGCCGCCACCCCCGGCCCCAAGGCCCAACGGGCGTTGGCCAGCAGGGCCTCAACGGCCTGCTTCAGCTCCCCCCGCGCCTCGGCGTGCGTGGCCCGCTCCAGCCCCAGCCGCCCAACCGCCTCTCCCTCCAGCCGAATCAGAATCTGCCCCCAACGCTGGTGCCACAGCGGCGCCCGCTCCTGGCCTTGCTCGGTCAGCCAGCGCACCAGGTTCTGGCGCTCAAATCGCCACACCCCCGTGCTGCTGCGGTGCATCATGTTGAGCCGCTCCGCCGCTAAGAGCGCCCGCTCATAGGGGAGCTGGGGGTCATCGGCGTGGAAGGCCTCGATGATCAGCGGCGTCAGCGGCAGCCGCGTATGGGCGAGCCCAACCACGATGTCCGGCACCAGCGCGTCGCCGCCGCTGTGCGGCAGCGCGCTGAGCAGATCCTCGAAGTACTCCTCCTCGGTCTCGGGCAGGAGCGTGCCAGGCAGCATCCGGTTGCCCTTGAGGCTGGGCATCAGCCGGCCTCGCTCCAAGAACCGCGTCAGATCACGCATCCAGCGAAGGTTGCCCTGGGCCGCAGCCACCAGCCGCGCTTGGTGCTTGGGCACCAAGGCGAGGCGATCCTGGAGGTAGGTGTTGATGGCCCCCTCCTCCACCGGCTCAAGGTGCATCCAGGTGTGGACGCTTGAGCCCGGGAAGCGCTCGCGCAGCGCCAAGGTGTTGGGGTGCTCAGCGTCGATGGTGGCCAAGACGCCGATCTGAAGATGCGGATCGCTGAGGAGCCGCTCGATCATCCTCAGCGCGGGCTCGTCGGCGAAGTGGAGGTTGTCAAGGGAGAGCAGCAGCGGGCTGAAGTTGGCCCTGCGGTGCGTCAGCTCCTCGAAGACCCCAGAGATGACCTCGGCGCTGCGCTGGGCGCTGATCGAGAAGACCGGCTCGTCGCCGCGCTGCTCGGCGAAGGGGATGGAGGGGCGCAGCAGCGTGGGCAGGACATCGAGGAGCCGCCCCGGCTCGATCCCCGTAAAGAGGCGCAGCGCGCCGACACGCTCGCGGACCCCTTGCTGTTGGGTGCTGGTGGCCCTCAGCAGATCCTCAATCGCCCCGTCCAGACCGCTGGCCGGGCCGTGGTTGGGCTCAAAGGTGATCGGCCACACCTCCGCCAGCTCATTGAAGAGCGCCAGCTTGCAGAGGTGATCGGCGATGGCCGACTTGCCCTCCCCCGGCGAGGCGTGGAGCCAGATCATCTTGCTGGGGCCGCCCGCCACGACGCCCTCGATGAGCGCCCAGGCCGCCCCCATCTCTTCATCACGGCCCACCAGCGGCGCCGAGCGCAGCGATGAGAGCGGGAAGGCGGCGGAGCGCGCGCGCACGTCGTTGAACAGGGGCGTCAGCGGCGCCTCACCGTAGGCCGGGGGGATGTAGGCGGGCGTCACGTCGAGCCGCTCAAGCAGGCCCCGCACATGGGCGACGCGCTTGGGGCGCAGCTCTGGGCGAGGGTTGAGCAGCCGCTGAAAGAGGTGGATGAGGTGATCGCGGTGGGGGACGCCCTCGGGGAGCTGAGGGTGCGTGTCCACCGCGCGCTTGAGCAGCAGCGAGACGCCGCTGTGCCCCTCGTGAGGGATCTCGCCGACGAGCAGCTCCCAGAAGATCAACCCCAGCGTGTAGATGTCACTCCAAGGGCCAGTCATCCAAGGCGCAGCCTCGGCCATCTCGGGGGCCAGGTAGCGCAGATCGCCAAGGTATTGGAGGGTCTTGCGGGCGTCGGTGGGCCGATCGCCCCAGCCGTCGTCCATCCGCGCGTGGCCCACCCCCGTGATCTGCACATCAGGCGCCCCGTCGCGCTCAGAGATGAAGATCCGCGAGGGCTTGAGGTTGAGGTGGAGCAGATCGTGGACATGGATGTAGGCCAGCACCTCGCAGAGCTGCAACATCACCGGCTGGATAAAGGACCACGGCGGCTGATGCTTGATCCACTGAGAGAGCGGCGCGCCTCGAAAGGGCTCGGTGACAATAAAAGGACCCAGCTCGCTGAGCCCCTCATCGAGCACCTGGGCGATGTTGGGGTGATCCAGCCGCGCGGCGGCCACGGCGCTGCGCCGAAAGTGATTGACCCTGAGCCGATCTCGAACCCCCCGCTCCAGGATGGAGATCTGCACCGGCAGCTTGGAGCGCTCATCCACGGCGCTCCAAACCACCCCGATCCCTTCGCGTGAGATTTGCCTCTTGAGACGGTAACGACCTGCGATCCGAGAGCTCTTCATGGCACGAGTTTTATCCGCATTGGGGCCGCCCGCAATCGAAAAGGCGTCACCAAGCCGCTTTGTTGAAGCACCGCGTGGAGGGTTGGCCGCGTGAGGGCGGAGGGGGTGAGGGGCTGGCCTGAGGCCTTATACGATGGGGTCGTCGTCGGCGATCCGCAGGGCGCTGAGGATCTCCTGCATCTGCTTCTCGACGTGGTCGATGCCGATGACGTTGTCGATGATGATGGCGCGCGGCTCACGGGCGGGCATCAACACCAGGCGGCCCGCGCGGCAGAGGGCGTACTCCATCACGTCGTTGATCTCCTTGGAGATGCGCATGTTGGGCGCCGGCCAGCGCTCCACGTCGCCCAGCATCCCGTGGTGGTGCAGCAGCTCGTTGTTCTTGACCTCCCAGTAGTCAAAGCGGGTCTTGAAGAAGACGACGAGGAACAAGACCCCAAGCGCGATGGCCCAGACCCAGTAGAACAGCGCGTTCATGTAGAGCTGGATCGAGAGGCTCTTGGCGATAAAGACCCCCACTGAGGGCGCCAGCGCAGAGACCAGGGCCAGGATGATGACGAGCAGCACGATGACGATGCTGGCGAGGCGGGTGTAGTCGAAGGCCATGATGCTGATGTTGAAGAAGAACATCAGCGTAAAGAAGAGCCCCGTGATGCCAGGGGCCTCGGGGGTCACGGTGCCAAACTGCACCCAAAGCCCACAGGCGATGGCGGCGATAAAGCTCGGGTAGAGGTAGATCACCGAGGGGTAAGGCCGAATCATGACCTTGCGCGCGCGCTCTGACATGGGTTGCCTCTCTGACGTTGGTTGATTGGCTCCCCTTTCATGTCAGAGGTGACAACGCGGGTCAAGGCAAGAGCGCGGAGATTTTGCGAGGCGGCGTCACGCAGCGGCGTGGGTCACTGCCGCGTCCACCGGAGCGTCAGCAGGAAGGCGCCCGCGGAGTCCGCGTCATAGCTGTCAACGATGACGTAGACGCGCTGGCCGCCTTGGAAGAGGGCCGAGGCGTGGGCTTGGCGATCAGGGTGGGCCGCGCTGAGATCGTCCTCATTGCAGGCTTGCTCAGAGAAGGCCACGGCGCAGTCCGTGCGGATGGAGATCGCCGGATCTGAGCCATCCTGGGCCACCACCGTGGCGTCCAGCCGCCCAAACTGGTTGGCGGGCAGATCCACGGCGTAGACGCGATCAGGGCCGTCGCCCCCTTCGCAGTCGAGGGGCTGGTGATCATCGCGGTGCCCCAGCGTGCTGCCCGCCACCGTGCTGCTGTTGCCGAAGACGAAGTTGACGCTGGTGCCCAGCGCGTCACAGTCTTGCTCCACCACCGAGGAGGCGGGTACGCGCGTCAGGGTGAGATCATAGGCCAGATCGTAGACGTAGCTGGGGTTGGGCTGGGCGGTGTTCTTCTGGCGGTCGATCACCACGCCATAGACGGACTCAAGGGGGGCGGTGTAGCGCTGTACGTAGTGGGCATCGCTGAAGTTATAGGTTCGTTGTACAGTCACATTGGTGCCTGTCCACTGGATGATGTTCAATTTGAGATCTTGTGACTGCCCTCCGCGTTGATCAATCACCACCTCGAAGGCTTCATCCTCGTTCATCCACAGCGAGATGGAGTCACGATCCGCGATGCTATCGGCGTATGCGTTCTCGGCGCCACAAGCCCGCATCTCCATCCTCACCGGGGTATTGTAGGGGAGCGTCGCCCACTCGCCTACGCCTGAGCCATTGATAATTGTACCTTGCTCAAGCACGCGTAGCTCTGGAGCCATCGCGCCGTGATAGCGCCTCATGTCCATGTATGCGTGATTTTGCTCGTACAAATCGGCGACGCAAAGCGGCGCCTCGGCGCGCTGTATATCAAAGGTGAGGCGATAGGGGATCTCGCTGAGGGGCCGATCGCTGCGCACCCGCAGGCTATACGGCGCGCCAGTGCAGTTGAGATCGTTGTAGCAGAACATCCTTGTTACGAGCCCATCATCAAACTTACAGTTGCGCGTGGCTGCGCTGTCACAAGTCATACTGGGCGGGCTATAGATCATCTCACCGCTGTCATTGAGCTGGGACAGCGTTTGTGCGCTTTCAAGATCGGGGTGATCTGGCCCGATCAAGAACACCTCAACGCTGCCAGGCTGAGGATCGGCCTCATCAAGCCGCTCCAGCGTAACGCTGAGCGTATCGCCGTTGCCCACCCACAGCTTGTACCAGTCCTCATCCAGCGGGCAGAGGCGGCCCTCGACGACCTCGATGGGGTTGAGCGCGGGCTGCGCGCCGATCTCATAGGGCTGCCAGTGCGCGTCGCGGGGCTCCTCTGGATCGGGATCAAGGCAGTCCTCGACCAACGCGCTGAGATCAACGCTCAGGTTATAGCTTGCGCCGCGCTCAAAGCCGGTGGCGCGGACGCGGAAGTAGATCAGCTGGCCTTGGCTGGCGAGCGCCTCTTCGCGCGTCTGTTCGTAGACGAAGCCGCCATCAACGGGCTCCAGCCGCCGCAACAACCGACCAAAGGCGTCGAAGATCTCCACCTCCATCAAGATCGCCTCACCCTCAACCTGGCTGATCTCCAGGCGATAGGGCGCTACGCCGGGGTGATTAAAGCCATACCAATCAACCGGCGAGGCGGCGCAGAGGTGCCCGACGCGGGTGTGGATGGGCGCCTCTCGCCCCAAGGGCAGGAGGGTGGCGTCCTCAAGCAGATCGTTGCCGCCCGCCTCATCCGCGTCATCGCGGCAGTACAGCGCGCAGCGGCCATCATCGAGGCAGACGAGGCCCGTGGGGCAGCTGCCACCCACGCGGCAGCCGATGCGACAGCGGCGCGCGTCGCAGACGCAGCGGAGGCTGAGGCAGCTGGGATCGTCCTCATCGCAGCAGGTGGGATCTTGGCGGCAGTCATTGTCGCTTTGGCAGGCCAAGGCGGCGGGGCCGCACAGGCCGCCCAGGGCGCGCCCCTCATCGTCCAAATAGGCGTCCTCGTGGCAGCCAAGGCTGGCGCCGCAGTCCTCGTTGATCGAGCAGAGATCGGCGCAGTATTGGAGGCAGACGCCAGAGGCGCACTCGCCGTCGGCTTGGCAGCGGGTGCCCACGCTGTAGAAGCCCTCGCCGCGCACACACGCGCGCTCGACGGCCTGGGCGCCGCTGAGGTAGAAGGGCGCGCAGCGCTCACCGCCGGGGCAGTCGAGGCCGCCTTGGCACGGCAGGCCGCTGCTGCCGTCGAGGAGGGGCACGCAGGCGGGGTGCATGACGGCGACCTCGCCCATCAGCGGCTGATCCATGCAGACCTGGCCTTGGGCGCAGCTTCCGGGGAGGGCGCAGGGCTGGAGGCAGGCGAGGGCCTCGCCCACCGAGGCGCAGCCGCCGCCGTGAGCGCAGCCCCAGGCCACCTCACACACCGCGCCCAGCGCGGCGCCCTCGGGGTGCGGCGCCTCGCAGTGACCCACCGCGCCCACCCAGGCGGTGGGATCACCGGCGCCCTCATCGAAGTAGATGGCGCAGACCTCTGAGCCGGGGCAGGTGTGATCGCAGGGCGCTTGGGAGCCGCTCGTGGGCAAGCAGGCGCGCATCGTCCGGCCGCCCACGGTGTCGGCGGCGGTCAGCGGCGAGGGCAGGCCACGGCAGCGCGCGCCCTCGAAGCACTCCGCGTCGGCCCCGCACAGCGCGCTGCACACGCCGCCGCTGGCGGTGTAGCGCAGGCAGAGGCCGTGGGCGCAGTCCTCATCCACCGCGCAGGCCTCGCCCAGCGCGCCGCGCCCCACGGGGCGCTCGCAGCGGCGGATCAAGCGCAGCCCGTCGCCCTCATCCACGGGCATGGGGCGGCAGCGCAGCCCCGCGTAGCAGTCGCTGTCATCGACGCACGTTTGACCCCCTTGGGGGAGGCTGGCTTGGGGCTCAAGGCTGAGGAGGAGGCAGGCGCTGACGGCCTCAAAGTCACCATCGCCGTTGAGATCGAGATCGGCCTCAAGGTTGGCGCTGAGGATATCGAGGGGGGCGTCATCGAAGATCGCGCAGCCCGGCAGCGCTTGGGCGGGCGGGCAGAAAGGCAGGGCCTCATCCTCGCCGTCCGCGCAGTCGGCGACCCCGTCACAGAGGGCCGCGCGGGGCAGCTCCACGTCGCCGCAGGTGAACAGGCTGGCGACGCAGCCCAGCGAGTCTTCATCGGTGAAGCCGGGGCAGTCGATGATCTCATCACACCACCGCGCCGCCTCGATGACGCTGCCATCAGGGCACTCAAAGCGCCGCTGACCAAAGCAGGCCCGCTCGGCGGCGGCGTAGGCGTTGAGCAGCTCGGCGCGGTTGAAGTAGCCCGTGAAGCGCAGCGCCTCGGCGCGCAGCCCGCCCTCGACCTCGGCCAGCCCACCCAGGACGATGGCCTCATAGAGCGGCAGCAGGCTCAGCGCCTCCGCCGCCGCGCGGTCATAGAAGGTCGGGGCCATGAGGGGCAAAGCGGCCAAGGGCAGCGTGCTGGTGATCTGCCCCGCCTCCCACTGCGTCGGCATCAGCCCGCGCGGCAGCCCCGCCGCATTAAAGGCGCGCCAGATCGGCCCCTCCGCGTCGCCCTCCATCACCGCGAGGTGGGCGTCGAGGGCTTGGAGGTAGAGGACCCGTTGGCCGTCGAGCAGGCTGGCGTTGAGCGGGCCATTGAGCAGCCCGGCGACAGCGCCCAGCGCGTTATCGGGTTGGCCGTCCTCATCGAAGTCACGGCAGCCCTCGGGGGCGATGAACTCCTCGACGCGCATGGAGGTGACGCGCCCCATCGGCGGCCCCTGGCAGGGCGCGCCGTTGTCCAGGCGACCATCGCAGTCATTGTCCAGCCCATCGCACAGCTCATCGATGGCGGGGCCTGGATCGACGCCGCAGCTCAGCCCGCCGTCGAGGTCACAGACGCGCTCGCCGACGCGCAGACACTCGCCGACGCCCACCTCACAGGGCTGGCCCTTGTCGGGGAAGTCCTCATCGATCAGCGTGTCGCAGTCATCATCCAGCTCATTACACAGCTCGTCCGTGGGGGGCGCCGCCACGGCGTCGCAGCGCAGCCCGCCGTCCACGGCGCAGACCCACAGGCCCGCGCGGTTACACTCACCGACGCCCGCGTCACAGGGCTGGCCCTTGTCGGGGAAGCCCTCATCGACGTCGCCGTTGCAGTTGTCGTCGAGGTCATTACAGCGCTCGACGCGGGGCAAGCCGGGGGTGCCCTCGCAGGTGACGCCGAGGGCGTCCTCAGCGCAGACCGTCAGGCCCTCCGCCTCACAGACGCCGACGCCGACGGTGCAGGCGACGCCCAGCCCAAAGCCCTCATCCACGTCGCCGTCGCAGTCATCATCGATGTCATTGCAGCGCTCCTCGGAGCCCGCGCCGGGGGTCGCCTGACAGGCCACGCCGCGGCCATCCTCGGCGCAGGCGTAGAGCCCCTCGCGGGCGCAGGCGCCTTGACCCACGACGCAGGGCTGGCCCAGCTCGGCCTGCCATGGATCATCGATGACGCCGTTGCAGTCATCATCTCGACCATCGCAGCGCTCGGCGGTGGGGCTCTGCGTCGCGGCGCAGGCCAAGCCGCCGCCTTGGCAGCGCGCCTCGCCGATGGCGCAGACGCCGTCGAGGCCCGTGTCACAGGCCGCGCCGCCCTCGGGATCGCCCTCATCGACGTCGCCGTCACAGTTATCGTCCTCGCCGTTGCAGATCTCGGCGGTGGAGACATAGCCCGAGACGCAGCGCAGGGCGCCTTCCTGGCAGCGCTCCATGCCTGCGGCGCAGAGGCCAGGCTGACCCGTATCGCAGTCGGCGCCGCCCTCGGGGTTCCCCTCGTCGATTTGGCCGTTGCAGTTGTCATCGATGTTGTTGCAGGCCTCGGCGGGCAAGGCTTGGCGGACCTGCTTGCACTCCACCGAGCCCTGCACGCAGGCGGTGCGCCCCTCGCGGCAGATGCCGGGGAGGGTCGTCTCACAGGCCTCGCCGCCCTCGGGATCGTTCTCGTCGATCTGGCCGTTGCAGTTGTCATCTTGGAGGTTGCAGCGCTCCACCACGCCGGGGTTGCGGCTGGGATCGCTGGGCGCGCAGTCGCCTGGGGGCAGCGGGCAGCCGATGGCCTCGACGTAGCCGTCATTATCCGAGTCCACGCAGCCTGGCGGCGGGCCGCGATCGGGCGCCGCGTCTTGAGGGCGAAAGACATCGGGGAGGCGGCCCTCATCGAGCGCCCCGTCCAACACCCCCCGGTCTTGACCAAGGGCGGGGGCGAAGGGCGGCGGATCACCCGTGGGTGGACAGCCGGTGAGGCCACTGAGGATCAACAGGTATGCGAGGGGGAGGAGCGGAGTGAGAGAGCGGCGCATGATGATCGAAGATCCCGGCTAGAAAGAGAGAACCCGACGAGGCGGCTAGAAGCGACCGATGAGGGAGAAGCCCAAGCCCTGCGCGGCGGGGGCCATTGAGACCCCCTTGACCTCGCCTCCCACGGGCGGGGGGGCCTGGTGCAGCAGCGTGGCCATGGCCACGCCGCCGCCGATCAAGGCGACGCCGAGGCCATAAGAGACATAGGAGAGCGTGGTGCTCCCTGAGCGATCATCGACGAGGCTGTCATAGCGGGCCCGATCCGTCCCCCGCGCGGCGGCCTGAAGATCATCATCAGCGGCCTGGGCGTCGAGGGCGAAGTAGGCGCCTGCGGCGAAGAGGATCACCCCCAGCCCAGCGGTCCCCAAGCCGATCTCCCGCCAGGGTGGCCCCGGCGGGGGCGCCTCCAGCTTGGTCGGCTGGGAGGCGGCGCCCTCATTGGGATCCTTCTTGGGGGGGCGGTGCTTAAGCTCATCCAGCTCGCGGCGCGCCCGCTCCGCCTCGGGGCTGCCTGGGAAGAGGCCCATGACCTCCTTGTAGATCACCTCCGCCTCGCCAAAGTCCTCCAGGCGCGAGAGCCCTCGGGCCAGCAACAGGCGATGATCGGGGGCGCACTGATCGAGGTTGACGGCGATGCGAAAGAGGGCGATGGCGGCGCGAAACTGCCCCTCCTTAGCGAGCCGCACGCCCTCTCGGGAGTTGACCTCGGCGGTGGTCGGATCGCGCGACTCGCACTCATCCTCATCGCGTGAAGGCGCTTGGGCGTGGGCCATCGTGGACAAGAGCAGCAGCGCCAGCGTGGTGTTGCGCAGCGTTATCAAAACTGTTTGGCCTCCAGCGTTGTCTCATCGATGATCCGCTTAATGCGCTCACGGGCATCGACCGCCTTGGCCCCCTCCAGCCCGTGCTTGAGCGCCTTCATATAAAAACGCTGCGCGCTCTTGGGCGCCCCACGGTTCTCGGCGTCGCGGCCGCGCGCGTACTCCGCCTCGGCCTTGGCCTGCGCCGCTGGCGAGGCGGTGGGGGTCGTGGGCTCTGAGGGCGTCGCGGGCGTCTCTTTGGGCGCGGGCGCCTTGGGCTCGACCCGCCGCTTGACGGGCTTGGGCTTGGGCTTGGGCTTGGGCGACGCGTCGGGCATGGGCGCCGCGTCGGCGACGAGCCCCGCGTCCATCGTCGGCGGCGGGCTGATCGGCTCGATCACCGAGGGCTGCGAGGGCGCGGCGACCACCGGCGGCTGCGGCATGGGCGGCGGCGCCGCCTGGATGATCTGCACAGGCGGCGCGGCGAGGCGCTCTGAGAGCACGTTGATGAGCTGGAAGAGGGCGGCGGAGAGGATAAGCACCGCCCCGCCGACGAACCAGGGCCAGATCACCCGTCGGGGGCGTGGCTCCTCAAGCTCGACCTTGATGACCTCGGACTCATCGCGGCCCTCCGAGGCTTGACGCGCCGAGAAGTTCACCGCGCGTGGCCCCTTGGGCTGCGGCGCGCCGGGGAAGGGCGGCGGGGTGCCCATCAGGGGGGCGGGGCGAGGCCCCTCGCCGAGGTGTGGCCCCATGGCGGGCATCTGGGTGGACTCGCTGAGATCGCCATCATCGCGCGCCTCATGAGGCACGAAGTGGCTGATCGTGGGGATCGACGCGCGATCGCGGTCGCGGTCGATCTCCTCCAGGACGGTCAGCGCCTCCCCGGCGATGGTGTAGCGCTGGCGCATCTCGATGGCCATGCACTTCTTAATGAAGTTGGTCAGCGCGGGGGGCAGCGGCTCACCCTTGGCCGTGTGGGTCAGGTGAGGGCGCGGCGCGCGGCAGTGCGCGGCGGCCATGTCCACCATCTCCATCTTAGGCACGGGCGGCTGGCCCATGAGCATCTCCACCATCATCACGCCGAAGGCATAGATGTCGGTGCTGGGCGCCGTCTGCTGCGCGCGCCACTGCTCAGGGGCCATGTACTTGGGGGTGCCCAGGACGCCGCCTTGGGCCATCTGCATGGTCTGCCCGCCGGAGCCCTGCAAGGAGGCGATGCCGAAGTCGAACAGCCGGGCGAAGTACTTGCGGTTCTTGCTCTCGTCGATGAGGACGTTGCCGGGCTTGAGATCGCGGTGGACGACCCCCAGCTGATGCGCCGCCGCCAGCCCACGCAGGATGTTGACCCCGTACTTGAGGCTGGCGTCGAGGCTCAAGCCGCCCTCGGCCTTGATCACCCGCCGCAGGGTCGGGCCATAGACCAGCTCCATGGCGAAGTAGAGGACCCGATCCTCCTCGTTCTCGCTGAAGTTGGCCTCGCCGTAGTCAAAGAGGGTGACGATGTTGGGATCGAGGAGGGCGGCGGCGGTCTGGGCCTCGCGCTTAAAGCGGTTGACAACGGTCTCATCGGCGGCCTCAAGCATCAAGAGCTTGAGCGCCACGTCGCGCCCCAGTGGCTTCTGCTCAGCGCGATAGACCGCGCCGAAGCCGCCGGCGCCGAGGTAGCCGTTAATCACATAGGTGTCGTTGACGGTCACGCCGAGGAGGTGGCGCTTGGCGTGTGGTGTCCGCTTTAAGATCCCTCGGCGCACGCCGCGCACGCCGCCGGTGACGCCGTGTCCGATGGGGCAGTAGCGCTCCCCCGGCTCCAAGACGCGATCACACTTAGGACAGATGAGCGGCTCCTCAGGGGGGGCCCCCGATTGGGAACCCGAATGATCTGCTGTGGGGCTCAATCGTCTCCTCGAAGGTCGGGCGTTGGAAGAGTACAGCCTAGCCTATCCCGCCCGCGCGTCGATATGAAAATCTCGCCCCTTCGCGGCGCGCTCAGGTGATCAAAAGCGGCGCAGAGGCATAGACAAGCGCACAAGCAAGCGTATGATCCGCCCCCCACGGAGAAGGAGTCGCGTCATGCCTCACGCGCGCTTTCAAGACCGGCACCTTGAGGGTCACAGCCCCTCTCGCCAGGCTCTCCTCTCGACGGTCGGCGCCGAGAGCGTCGCCGCCCTCCTCGCGGAGGTGATCCCCAAGGGCATCCGCGTCAAAGCCCCGCTTGAGGGGCTCCCCACGGCGCTCAGCGAGCGTCAGGCGGGCGCGCGGCTCGCCGCCCTCGCCGCGCAGAACACCCCCAAGACCGCGCTCATCGGCTGTGGCTACGCGGGCACGATCACGCCCGCTGTCATCCAACGCAACGTCCTCGAAGACCCTGGCTGGTACACCCAATACACCCCCTACCAGCCCGAGATATCCCAAGGGCGGCTTGAGGCGCTGGTGCTCTATCAGACCCTCGTCGCCGATCTCACGGGGCTCCCGCTCGCCAACAGCTCCCTGCTCGACGAGGGCACCGCCGCCGCCGAGGCCATGGCCATGTGCCACGCCATTCACCGGGGCAAGCGGCCTGTGTTCTTCGCCGCCGAAAGCTGCCACCCCCAGACCCTCGCCGTGCTCCAGACCCGCGCCGCGCCGCTGGGCATCGAGGTGCGGATCGGCGATCCCCTTACGCTGGAGCCCGACGCCGCGCTCTGCGGCGCCCTCGTGCAGTACCCCGACACGGCGGGGCGGATCATCGACTACGCCCCGCTGGCGGAGGCGCTGCACGCGCGCAAGGCGCTGCTCGTCGTCGCCGCAGATCTCCTGTCGCTGACGCTGCTCAAGCCCCCCTCGGCCTTCGGCGCGGACATCGCCGTCGGCTCCAGCCAGCGCTTCGGCGTGCCCATGGGCTTTGGCGGCCCGCACGCCGCCTACATGGCCACCACCGACGACTACAAGCGCCAGATGCCGGGGCGCATCGTCGGCGTCTCCAAGGACGCCCAAGGCCAGCCCGCCTACCGCCTGGCCCTCCAGACCCGCGAGCAGCACATCCGCCGGGAGAAGGCCACCAGCAACATCTGCACGGCCCAAGTGCTGCTGGCGATCATGGCCGCCATGTACGCCGTCTATCACGGGCCGGAGGGCCTCAAGGGCATCGCCGGGCGGATACACAGCCTGACGCGCGCGCTGGCTGAGGCGCTCAAGGCGGGGGGGCTGCGGCTGGCCGATGGCCCGTTCTTCGACACGCTCAAGGTCTACCCCCCCGATCCTGAGGCCATCCACGCCGCCGCCGAGATCGAGGGCCTGCGTCTGCGCCGCTACCCCGACGCCGTGGGGATCAGCCTCGATGAGCTGAGCGATGAGGCGACGCTGCGGGCGATCCTGCGCGCCTTTGGGCTGCCTGATGCGCTGGAGACCGTCGAGGCCGTCGAGGTGGAGGCCGCCTTCCGCCGTCAAGGGGCCTTCCTGACGCACCCGCGCTTCCACGCCCACCACAGCGAGCATGAGATGCTGCGCTACCTGACGCGGCTGCGCGGCAAGGACATCTCGCTGACGCGCTCGATGATCCCGCTGGGCTCCTGCACGATGAAGCTCAACTCGGCGGCCAGCATGGCGCCGCTGAGCTGGGCGGGCTTCGCCGACATCCACCCCTTCGCCCCCGAGGCTGACAGCCGGGGCTACCGCGCGATGATCGACGAGCTGAGCGGCTGGCTGGCGGCGATCACGGGCTTTGAGGCTGTCAGCCTCCAGCCCAACGCGGGCTCCCAGGGCGAGCTGACGGGGCTGCTGATCATCCGCGCCTATCACGCGGCGCGGGGCGAGGGCGCGCGCGACGTCTGCTTGATCCCCACCTCCGCCCACGGCACCAACCCCGCCAGCGCGGTGATGGCGGGGATGCGGGTGGTGGCGGTGGCCTGCGACGCGCGCGGGGACGTGGATCTCGACGATCTGCGGGCCAAGGCCCAGGCCCACGCCGCCCGCCTGGCCGCGCTGATGATCACCTACCCCTCCACGCACGGCGTCTTCGAGGCGGGGATCATCGAGATCTGCCAGATCATCCACGACCACGGCGGCCAGGTGTACCTCGACGGGGCCAACATGAACGCCCAGGTTGGGCTCTGCCGCCCCGCCGACCTCGGCGCCGACGTCTGCCACCTCAACCTGCACAAGACCTTCGCCATCCCCCACGGCGGCGGCGGCCCAGGGGTGGGCCCTGTGGCGGCGGCGGCGCACCTGGCGCCCTTCCTGCCGGGCCACCCGCTCGTGGCCGTGGGCGGCGCCCAAGCCATCGGCCCTGTCGCCGCCGCGCCCTATGGCAGCGCCCTGGTCTTACCGATCACCTACGCCTACATCGCCATGATGGGGCGGCGCGGCCTGGAGGCGGCCACGGCGCAGGCGATCCTCAACGCCAACTACATGGCTGCGCGGCTCAAGGCCCACTACCCGCTCGTCTACACCGGCGATGGGGGGCGCGTGGCCCATGAGTTCATCCTTGACTGCCGCGCCTTTAAGCGCGTGACCGTCGAGGACATCGCCAAGCGGCTGATGGACTTCGGCTTCCACGCCCCCACCATGTCCTGGCCTGTGGCGGGCACGCTGATGATCGAGCCGACGGAGAGCGAGTCCATCGTCGAGCTGGATCGCTACTGCGAGGCGCTGATCCACATCCGAGGGGAGATTGAGCAGGTGGAGTCTGGCGCGCTGGCTGTGGAGGACAGCCCGCTGCGCAACGCGCCGCACACCGCCGAGGCGCTGCTCTCCTCGGCTTGGTCGCGCCCCTACACGCGCCAAGAGGCGGCCTACCCGCTGGCCTGGGTCCGCGACGATAAGTATTGGCCGCCGGTGGGCCGCGTGGACAACGCCTGGGGGGATCGCAACCTCGCCTGCCTCTGCCCGCCTGTGCGCGACTACACGCCCTGATTCATCACGAAACGAATCAGAACGAGCCCAAATACGCGCTAATCGAGCTGCGCGCGCAGCGTGTGAAGGAAATTCACGGCTTGAAGCGGCGTTAAATTATCCAAATCAGCCGCCATCAAGGCTTGCTCCACCTTGCTCGGCGCGGCGGGGAGCGGTGGGGGGCTAAACAAACTGAGCTGCATCTGATTGATCCCCCTCGGCGTGGCCTCATCCGTCGCGGCGCGGGGCTGCTCCTCAGCGTGGAGGTTGTTCAAGACCTCCTTGGCGCGCTCGACGACGCGCTTGGGCAGCCCCGCCAGCCGCGCCACCTGGATGCCATAGGAGCGGTTGGCGCTGCCCTCGATGAGCTGGCGCAGGAAGATGACGTCCTCGTTCCACTCCTTGATGGCGATGGTGAAGTTGCGCGCCCGCCGCTTGATCTTGGTCAGCTCCGTCAGCTCGTGATAGTGCGTGGCGAACAGCGTCCGGGCGCCGATCACGTCGTGGACATACTCGCAGACCGCCCAGGCGATGCTCACGCCGTCAAAGGTGCTGGTCCCTCGCCCGATCTCATCAAGGATCAACAAGCTGCGCGGTGTCGCCTCCTTTAAGATCGTGGCCGCCTCGTGCATCTCCACCATAAAAGTCGAGCGCCCCGAGGCCAGATCATCGGCGGCGCCCACCCGCGTGAAGATGCGATCGACGACGCCGATCCGCGCGGCGCTGGCGGGGACAAAGCTGCCCATCTGCGCCATCAGGGTGATCAGCGCCACCTGACGCATCACCGTGGACTTGCCCGCCATATTGGGGCCGGTGAGGATGATCAGGCTCTGCGTGTCCATATCGAGCCGCAGGCTGTTGGGCACGAAGGCCTCGCGGCCCACGGACTCCTCGACGACGGGGTGACGACCCTCGGTGATCTCGATGACCTCACCCTCATCGACCACGGGGCGGCAGTAGCCGCCCTTATGCGCCAGCTCCGCCAGCCCCGCCAAGGCGTCCAGCTCAGCCAGGGCCGTCGCCGTCTCGCCGATCCGATCCACGAAGCCGCCGATCGCCCCGCGCAGGGCCGTAAACAGCTCCGACTCCAAGGCGCCGCGGCGCCCCTCGGCGTTGAGCACCTTCTCCTCGAAGTCCTTAAGCTCCTCGGTGAAGTAGCGCTCGGAGTTGGCCAAGGTCTGCTTACGGATATAGCGATCGGGCACGAGGCGCAGGTTGACCTTGGACACCTCGATGTAATAGCCAAACACGCGGTTATAGCGGACCTTGAGCGAGCCGATGCCCGTCACCTCGCGCTCACGGGCCTCCAGCTCCAAGAGCCAGCTCTTGCCGTCCTTGGACAAGCTGATCAGCTCATCCAGCTCCTCATGAAAGCCCTGCCGGATCACCCCACCGTCCTTGAGCTGGCTGGGGGGATCATCGGCCAGGGCGGTTTGAAGCAGATCCAGCACCTCCTCCAGCGGATCGAGGCGCGTGGTCAGCCCCGCCAAGGCGTCGAGATCGGCCAGCCGCGCCCGCAGCTGTGGCAGGCGCTCCAAGGTCAAGCGCAGGAACCAGAGATCGCGCGGCCCGGCGCTCTCCGCGGCGATGCGCCCGTTGAGGCGCTCCAGATCATAGACGGGCTGAAGATCCGCGCGCAGGGCGGCGCGCCGCGAGGCGTCGTGATAGAGGGCCTCCACGGCGTCGAGGCGCGTGTTGATCCGGGCGGGGTCCACCAGCGGATACGCCAACCACTGCCGCAGGCGCCGGGCGCCCATCGAGGTGATGGTCTGATCCAGCGTCCCCAGCAGCGCCCCGCGCTTGCGCCCCTCGATAAGTGTGCGAAACAGCTCCAGATTGCTCTTGGCCGCGTCATCGAGGACCAGCGTCTCGCTGACGCGATAGGGCTCAACGACGCGGGTGTGCTCGGGCAGCTTGCCTTGAGTGTCGGCGACATAGTTGAGGACCGCGACGGCGGCGGAGAGGACGAGGTTGGGGTTGCCAAAGCCGAAGTCGGACAGCGCGGCGCGGGCGCCCTCGCCCTTGGGGCCGACGAGGCGGTCGAGGATCGGCGAGGCGGGATCAAAGAAGCGCGCGTCGGGGTGAGAGATGGCCACGCGCTTGAGGCGCTCCTTGGCCTCCTCGATGACCACGCCGGGCATCAACAACACCTCCTTGGGCTCAAGGCGGCTCAGCTCCGCGCGCAGCGCCCCGGCGCCGATGACCTCGGTGACGCGAAAGAGGCCGGTGGAGGCGTCGAGGGCCGACAGCCCATAGCGCACGACCTCGCCGCCCGCGCGGGTGATCGCGGCGAGGTAGTGATTGGTCTGGGCGTCGAGGCCCTCGCTGTCGAGGATGACGCCTGGCGTGACCACCCGCGTGATCCCCCGCTCCACCAAGCCGCGGCTCTGGCTGGGATCGGTGAGCTGATCGCAGACGGCGACCTTGAAGCCCGCCGACAAGGCGCGGGCGAGGTAGCTGGAGAGCTGATGATGTGGAAAGCCCGACATGGGCGCGGGCACGCTGGTGGAGGTCTTCTTATCGCGGCTGGTCACCGTCAGATCGAGGTGACGCCCCCCCATCTCCGCGTCCTCGAAGAACATCTCATAGAAGTCGCCCATCCTGAAGAACAGCATGGCGTCGGGGTAGCGCGCCTTGGCGGCGATGTACTGCTGCATCATCGGCGTCAGCTTGACGCCGGCGGGGATCCCGTAGCGGGCCTCTTGGGTGACTTCCACTTTGGCCATGTGGGCTTTACTCTGTTCAGCTGTCCAGTCTTTGGCCCAGACTAAACCGAAGGCTCGCCGAGGGCAAGCCCTACGGCGGGGGCGTCAAGCCGGTGATCTCGAAGAAGAGATCGCCCACCGCGCCGCCGCCCCAGGTGGGCAGCCCCTCGCCCTTGATCTTGAGCAGATCGCCCACCTGGCTGCCCTTGGGCACGCGCACCCGCAGCGCCCCGCGTGGCCCCGCCGCGCTGATCTCGCCGCCTTGAAGGGCCACATGGGGTGGGATCTCCAGCGCGCCGTAGAGATCCGCGTCCTGGCGCTCAAAGCCCTCGATGGGCTGCGGCTCCAAGAGGAGGTAGAGATCACCATCGGGGTGACCGTCGAGGCCCGCCGTGCCCTTACCGTTGAGCCGCAGCTTGACGCCCTCGCGGGCGCCGGGGGGGATATAAACGCGGATCTCCTCGCGCAGCTTGATCCGGCGCTGCCCCTCACAGACCGCGCAGGCCTCGCCGCGCGCCTGATCTGAGGCGCAGGCCACGCAGGCGGCCTTGCGCTGCACGCCGATGCGCTGCTGGGCGCCCGTGAGGACGACCTCACCGCTGACGGGCAGGCGCATGACCTCATCGCGGCCCTCCAAGCGCAGCCCGCCGAAGCGCTTGAGCCCTGCCTTGATGCGCGACAAGAGGCCGGGCGGGCGGGCGATCCGCTCGGCGACCTTGACGCCCTCGCTGGGCGGCGTGGGCGACGGGGGCGGGCTTGACGGGCTTGACGGGGCGGCCACGCTGGGCGTTGACGGCGGGCTCATGCCTTGACTGCGCTCGGCGTGAAGGCGCTCGGCCTTACGTCGCCACGCGCGCCAGGCCTCGACGTCGGCGCGCTGGATGGGCTCAGGGCGGGCGGCGCGCGTGGCGGGGCGTGGCTTGGGTGTCGCGTCGGCGGCCTTGACGTCGCCGCGCAGCAGGGCGTTATACGCGGCGGTGATCTCGGTGAAGCGGGCGTTCTCCCCTACGCGATCGGGGTGAAAGCGCTGGGCGAGCTGGCGATAGGCGGCGCGGATCTCACGCTCACTGGCGGGGGCCTTGAGGCCGAGGTGCTTGAGGGCTTGATCGCGGGTGAGCATGGATCTCAATCGGCGCGGGTGTTGGCGCGCGATGTTAAGCGTCGTGAGCGACAAGATGCCACGACCACGCGCCAGCAGCGAGCCAGATCGAGTGGCCACGAGCCTTTACCACTCGCGAAACGCTGCGCGTTTCACTCGTGTCGCTCGCCTCCGGCTCGCTTTCAGCCAGGCGATTGGCAAAGCTCGGCGCAGCCGAGCAGGGCATCGCCGCAGGCGATGGCCGTTACGAGGGGAACCGTTCCTCAAAACCGACCAGAACTTCCAGTCGGCATCGAGTTCGAGGCTGTGCCAGTGCCGGGCGCAGAGCCCGATCCCCTGGTAGTAAGCCTCCTGCCCAACGGTGAGGGCGAGGATGACGAGAGGCGACCTCGCCCGAATCCCGAGGAGCTGTCCCTGCAAAGCAG
>JAHJCH010000111.1 GCA_018813065.1 Myxococcota bacterium | reverse complement strand
CCGACGATTTGGCCGCGCTTTTGGCAGCGGCGGAGGATGACACGCCGCCGCAGCCGCCCGCGCCGTCGATCCCCGACGATTTGCCCGACGATTTGGCCGCGCTTTTGGCAGCGGCGGAGGATGACACGCCGCCACAGCCGCCCGCGCCGTCGATCCCCGACGATTTGCCCGACGATCTGGCCGCGCTTTTGGCTGCGGCGGAGGATGACACGCCGCCGCAGCCGCCCGGCGAAGCGCAGAGCGACATCGCCTTCGCCGAGATGAGCGCGCTGGCTGACGAGTTGGGGGGGCTCATGGGCTTCTCCGATGAGGACGAGGGGCTTGATCTCTCCAGCGATCTCTTGGCGTTGATGGGCGAGGAGGCGCCCCCTAAAAAAAAAGCATAGCCCCCTCCCATCCCCACGCCGTGGAGGATGAGGAGGATGAAGAAGAAGACCCTGCCCTGGCCGAGATGCTGGCGTTGACCAGCGCGCTGGGGGGCTTGATGGGCTTCTCTGGCGATGAGCCCCCCTCTGACATTGAGCTGGCTGATCAGCGCGACGATCTCGACGCCCTGCTTAACCCCAGCGCGCCCCCGCCGCCGCCTCCGCAGCGCCAGGCGGCCGCGCACCCCCTTGATGGGCAGCTCGGGGGGGGGCTGGACGCCATCATGGGGCGCTTCAAGGCGCCCGAGATCGATCCCTTTGACGCGCTGGGCGCGGAGCTTGATGACGATGAGGACGATGACGGCTGGGATGACCCATATGCCTACGCGCTGGAGCAGATGGAGGCCGCCGCGCAGGCCCACCAAGGGCTCCTGACGCATCTAGAGCAAGCCCAAGAGGTCATCGCGCTGGGGCGAGGCGAGGGTCTACCTGAGCCTGAGCCAGCCTTTGATGAGCTTGAGTTGCTCTCCAGCGCCTTGCTCGACGAGCTAAAGCGCGCGCTCCTGGGTGAGCCTGCCGCGCAGGCGTCGCCCGCCGCGCCCCCTTGGTCTGGCGGCGGCTTCTTGATGGACGCGCCCCTCTGGCCAGATGAAGAAGAGGGTGAAATGGATGGCTTTATCCTCCCAGAGGTTGAGCTGGCGGAGGAGATCCCAGATCACTTCATCCTTGAGGAGATCCCCTTTGAGGCCAAGGCGCCGCCGCCAACGTCGGCGCCGCGTGAAGCCCTCGCGAAGCCTCGCGGCGTCGTGGAGATTTTGGACGACGCTCAGGAAGAGTACGGCAGCCTGCTCCACGGCGCATATCAGCGGACCTTCGCCAAGGGATCGGAGAACGACCTACACTACACGGCTTGGCTTGAGGGCTTTGGGGACTCTCCTCAAGATGTTTGGGGAAATATACATGTTCAAGACTTAAAACAAAGCGTTAAGCAGCGACCTTTTAGCCTAGAAGAACCCGCTATAGTGATTAAAAGATCAGACCAAGACCTAAATATATCACCGCTTAAAGCGCCATCAAATTATAGAGATCGACCGTCTCGTGTAAAAATGAACGCAAAAGTCGGAGTCGAACATGGAAATCAATTTTTTACGGGATTTACTAAAAATATCAGTGTAGGTGGGCTTTTTATAGAAACATACGACACACCAGAGCTAGGAGAAAAAATTGACTTATATTTTGAGCTTCCAGATGGATACACCGTACAGGTCATTGGAGAAGTGAGATGGGTTAGAGCCTATCGCGACGAAGAAGACGCGCCACCGCCGGGTATAGGCATAAGATTTATTGATTTATCATCACAGGACCGACTCGCGATTGACCATTACGTAGAGACGCATGAAACGCTCTTCTTTGATGAAGAGGACTAATCGATCTATTTTATTTTCTTCAAACAAAATTCCTGGTGGGCTCCACGTCAAAATATAGGGTTTGCGCTCCTCCGCGCGCCGCGTCATTTTAAGCGCGGGAGTTTCATAAAGGAGGTTCGATGAAGCGAGCGAGCCTATGGGTGTTGTGGGGGTCAGTGGCGCTCTTGGGTTGTGGTGGCCCAACGCAGATTCAAGGACAGGTCATCAACGAGAAGGGCATCGCGGTTGAGCGCGCGGAGGTGCAAACGGAGCCTGAGACAGATTTAGCCTTAAGTAACCAGAAGGGCTACTTCATTCTCCGCCAGCGCATCGACTCATTGAACAACAAAGAAAGCGCCATCACGCCGGGCATCTATACCATCAAAGTGATCAAGGAAGGTTATCAGACGCTCAAGTTGGAGGTGGAGATCAAAAGCGGTCATAACCTGCTCAAGCCGTTAACGCTCAAGGAGAAGGTGCTTAATATCGGTGACGCTGCGCCAGACGCGACAAAGGACAAAGAGTACACACCTGGCGACACATCGACTCCACATATTGGCCTATAGATGAGCGTAAATCCTGAATTGAACACCTCGATGATTTCCAAAGGCGTGGGTTTGAGAATTTCGCTCGGGCGCGATAGCCATGAGGTGGACCCACGCCCACCGGCGTAGGTCCTGGGTTGGCAACGGCTTTACAGTATGTAATTGGCATCCTCCGGGGGCTCGCCCTTATGCCGCTTCGCGGCCCTGCGGGCGGGATCTCCGCTCAGCTACGCGCTTTAGGCGCGCTCCGTTCGCTCCGCCCCCTGCGGCCAAGCCGCACGAGCCCCCTCCGGCTGCCGTTACCACTCGCGAAACGCTGCGCGTTTCACTCGTAATGGTCATCGCCTGTGGCGATGCCCTGCTCGCCTTCGGCTCGCTTTGTCCTCGGTCCGCTCTCGCGGGCCTGCGGCTTCTCCTGAGATCGCGGTCGTGGGGCTGCTGGCGCAGCCCGGCGGAGTTTGTTAAGGCCATCGCTTATCCAAAAGCATGGATGTTCGATGCATGGCCCGCCCAAAAGCGTGGGTGCTCCCTGTGTGGCT
>JAHJCH010000110.1 GCA_018813065.1 Myxococcota bacterium | reverse complement strand
GATCCCGGAGGCCTCCATGGCCTGAGAGAGCGCCTGGGGCACGGTCGCCAGGGGCAGCTCAGGATCGGGCTCATAGAGGGTGGCGACGGGCACCACGCCCAAACGGGCCTCCCCCTCCAAGAACACGGGGGCGGCGAGGACCTCACGCAGGCCATCCTCGGAGATGGCGCTGGTGCGATCGCGGCTGAAGTGATTCTCTGCCAGGGCCATGGGGGCGGCGGGCTGCTGCTGAGCTTGAGCGTGAACGGCCATGGGGGCCATCTCAGCGCGGAGGGGGGCGCGCCCGCCGCAGCCGAACAGGGCCAAGACCAGCGACGAGATCGGGGCGAGTGAAGCTCTCATGACGTCTCCTCAGCGACGGGTCATCTCGCCCGAACAACGAGGCGGCGAAGTCGAGCTTACACCTGTAAGGTTTTTTTTCGCCGCGCGCTCTCCCCACGGAGACGTTGTGTGTCGCGCGGCTTGCTCGTAGTCTCGGGCGGTGCTCAAGGACCTCAACAGCCCCAAAAACCTGCGTTGGGAGGCGAAGCAGATCAAGCGCGCCAAGCGTGGAGATCGGCGCGCCTTCGCGGCGCTCTACGACGCCTTCGCCGAGCCACTCTACGCGCGTGTGTTGTTCCCGCGCTTGGGGGAGGCTGCGGCAGCAGAAGACGCGCTGGCGGAGACATTCCGAGTGGCCTTTGAGCAGCTTGACCGCTTTGAGTTTCAGGGCGCCAGCCTTTGGTTTTGGTTGGCGCGTGTGGCGCGCAACAAGGCGACGGACATCCACCGCGCGCGGCAGCGAGGCGCGCACGCCGTGGCGCGCTACGACGACCTCTGGGGGCCGCTGCGGGACGAGCCGGAGCTGCCCAGCGCGCAACTGGAGCGCGACGAAGAGGGCGCCAGGCTCAGGGAGGCCATGAACCAAGCGCTCTCACAGATCAACCCCCGCTACCGGCGCGTCATTGAGCTGCGCTTCCTTGAGGACAAGCCGCGCGAGGCCTGCGCGGCGGCGTTGGAGATCAAGCTGGGCACGCTGGACGTGCTGATGTTGAGGGCGCTGAGAGCGCTGCGCAAGGCTTGGGATGGGCGGGGAGGAGGAGAGGCATGAGCGAACAAGCGCCGACGACACAAGAGGCCCGAGAGGCGGCGGCCTTAGCGCGGGCCTTAGAGGGGGATGAAGCCCAAGAAGCGGGGCTTGAGGGCGCCTTAGAGATGGCGGCGCTGCTGCGGCGCGCGGCGTCGAGCGTAAACGCTGGGCTCACGCCGGAGCGGGCCGAAGCGATCAAGGCGCGGGTCTTGGGGAGCGAAGCGCTTGCATTCCATGCGCGGCAGCCGCCCAAGCCGCCGAGGGCCTGGCCGTGGCGCCTTGAGGTGACGTGGTGGGGCTGGGGGCTCAGCGGCGCGGCGGCGGCCTTAAGCCTGGGGCTGATCCTCTGGCCGACGGGGGATGAGGGGCCGTGGAGCGCGACGCCGCCGGGCGTGGAGCTGCTCAAAGCGCAGGCCTGGGCGGCCTCGGGGGCGCCCGAGGGCCTCAGCGCATTGCGTCGAGAGATGGCGCAGGACCGACGAGCGCGCCTGGCGCAGCTCAGCGCGCGCTACGCACCATGAAAAACAGCGCGCCGATCACCGTGCTCCTCCTCAGCGGCCTCCTGCTGAGCTGCCGAGGAGGCGAAGCGCCGAGGCGCTGGGCGGAGAACGTCATCGAGGCCAACCAGCGTGTGGAGCGCGCGCTCTCGCGGGGCGACATGACAGAGGCGGCGGAGGCGCTGAGGGCGTTGACGGCGTTGGAAGCCCCAGCAGGGATCGACGAAGTGGACGCGCGGGGGATCAGACAAGACGCCAGCTTTCGGCTTGCGCTGTTAAGGCTTGAGGCGGGGGACGCCGAGGGCGCCAAGAGCTGGGCCGAAGTGGGGCTCAAGCTGGGCGAGGGTGAGGATCACTTTACGGCCAACCTGCTGATCGCGCGGGGGCGGGCCTACGAAGCGCTGGGCGACGCGCGGGGGGCGGCCAGGGACTACCACGCGGCCCTGCGCATCAACGAGGCGCTGATGAACCAAGCGCTCCAAGGCGGTGGTGTTGAGCACCACGCGAGGGATTAAGGCGTGATCAACCGAGCCTTGCTGACGCTGCTGCTCATCTTCATCTGGGCATGTGGCGGCGCGCTGCCGCGCCAGGAAACCCCGCTCATTGCGGATGCGCCGTGGCGAGAGGGGGACATCGCGGCGTTAAAGCGCGCCTTAGCGCAACCGGAGGAAGGCGACATCGCCGCGCCGGCCCAGCCACAGGCCTCACCTGCCCCAGCCCAAGCCCCAGCGGCCTGCGCCGAGGCCTGCGCCTTTGGCCACAACGTCTGTGCCCTCTCCGAGCGCATCTGCGTGCTGGCGGATCGCCACGCGATGGATCTTGAGTTAAGGGCGCTGTGTCTAGACGGGGGGGCGCGCTGCGCCCGCGCCAAGGCGCGCTTATCCCAGGGCTGCATCTGCGCGCCCTTACCGCCAAAGCCTCATTGATCGCTCAGGGTAGGCTTAATGGTCTTTGCGCGGTCAGCTCGGAGGCAGGCCATCGGGGAAGAGGAAGGCGATCCAGGCAGGGGGCTTCTTCTTTTCTAAACGCTTTCGCAGCCATTTAGGACCATATTCACTGGAGAGCACGAGGGCTTTAAATCGCTCCAACTCTAGCTCAGGAGCGACCTGGAGCAACTCAGGCGTAATCACATCGTTGATCTTCCCCTTATCCAGCTGATCAAAGGGGATCACCGTCGTGGCCATTGACTTTGACTTCGACTTACCCTGTGTCGGGGCATTCGCACCCTCCCGGCGCAGCGCCATCCGCCCATAACCCGCATTGGTCTTGGCGCCCACGCCCAGCTCAGCCAAACCCAGCTCTAAGAGCCGAAACGCCACGCTCAACCAACCGGCGGCGTCCTCCAAACCGGGCGAAGCCTCCAGCGCGACCAAATACGCACCAGAGACGGACATAAAAGCCACCGGATTAGGACTATCCGTATCGCTTGGCGGCGCATCCTGCTTGCCTTGATAATAAGGCGCATGATGCACGGTGATTACATCCTGATGAAGCGGCATCTCATTTTCAGGAATCCACCACGCATCATGAAAGATCACCGCGCCGCGCTCATCGGTATCCCCAAAAAGAAAACGATACGGACTGACTGCCTTCTCCGCCTTCTCCGCATCCTCCTTAGGCTTCTCCCAGCCCTCCACGAGCCGCCGCGCCGCCGACGCCGCCACACCCTTCAGGGCCGAACCGGGCAAAAGCGGCGTCCCCCAGGTATGATCCAGCGACACGCCCGCCTCCAAGACACCCTTCTCACCCAAGCCGATGATCAAGCGACCCTGAGCCGCCGCGCGCCCCAGCGTCACATTCGGCTGACCATCCAGGCCCGACTTCCAGCGTTCAAAAGCCTCGCGATAGCCCACAGGACATGGATGATGCCCCAGCGAGCGAAAATGAGCGGCTTTCTCACCCACGCCCTCATCCCCGCCGCCCTGCTGATTCTGCTCAGAGAGAAATTTATCCAGCCACAAACCCGCGTGCGTGGTGGTGTCTTTATTAAATCGCTCCAAATCGACCCGCCGCGCCCGCATCAGCTCTGCTCCTCACGCAGCTCACTCTGCGCAAAGCGGCGCAGCCACTCCGCGATCTTGATCAGATCATGGCTCAAGACAAGGTAGCTTGACGTATCTGCCTGCTGCGCTTGCGTAAAGAGCTGCGCCCCTGTAACGCCTGAATGAATCTGCGCGAGATGGTTTAAATAAAGCGTAGAGGCTTCACCGCTGCGCGAGCGCCAGAAGGCCAAAGCCTGAACCACACCCGCTTGCTTGAGCAGCGCAGGCCCTTTCAAGCAGATCGTGCGATACTCCGCCTCATGATTCTTCTTCTTCTGCGCCTCGACACGCTCAAGCGCCAAACCCGCCCACTTCTGATTGCGATTCATTGAGCGCCTCGCATCACCAAACGGCAGCGCCCGCGCCCCACGGTGGCCTTACCGCCCAACTGAATGGGCGTAGCGCACAGATCGGCCAGCGCGCTCAAGGCAGTGTCCACGTTCAGCTTTGCCCAGCGCTGCCGCGCGCCCTCATTGGGGCTCACCAACACCAGGGAATAGAGCACCGTCTCCACGGGCAAGCTCTCCTCCTGCCATAGCCCGCCTTGACGAACGGTTTTAGAATCCAGATCAAGAGCGACGCGCGTCACCACCTGCGTCGCGTGCTCACAGAGGAAGCTCATCACATCATCATGAACCACGCAGAAGCGTTCACGCAGGCTCGCGCGCCAGAAGTCATCCTCGGCGAAGAGGAGATCGCCGATCAGCGTGGCCCAAGCGCCCACAACGGGCGGCGATTGCTCTACCGTGAGATCCAGATCCTCAAAAATCACCTTATCTTGCACCTTCAGCGCGGCGCTCGACACATGGCAGCGCGTCTCCTTGCTCACCGAAACCATCCCAGGGACATCATTACGCCCGATCTCCAACAAATCGCGCTTAAACCGCGCCAGGAGCAGCGGCGAAGTCACCCAAGCGAACGTCCCGCGCAGCGAACGAACGGGCAAGAGCAAGAGATTGGCGTCGCCGAAGGCCAACACGCCCGCGTGAGAGTCCGCCTGCTCCGTCTCGGGGCCAAAGAGCGCCAGGGTCTGCGCGCGATCTGTCATCTGCTCATAAGCGCGCGCCCGCAGGCTGCCCTTAAGGCTGCTGCCGGGCAGATACGGATGGTTCGTGGCCTTATCACGAGCGATGGCCAGATCCACGGCGCCGACGGACTGCCCCGTACCGGCGTGAAGAGGAGACAGCGCGTGTGTAAAGAGAATGCGTGTGTTCATGATAATCTCTCAATCTGGCAGAAGCCTAATTTATCAAGATGACTTAGTAGCTTTAGCTCTACATTTCGCCATTCGCCTGGTTTAAGGCGTTTTTTTGAATTTTTAATTATGATCTCATTGTCTGATCTGAGTGCAGAAGGTGTAATTAAGACCAAACCAACATTTTGATTACCAAATCTTGTGAGAGAGAGGATAATTGGGCTTGCATAACGAATACCGATTTCAGTCTTTGATGGTTCTGTCTCTAATAAATGACCCCGCTCTGGATGTATTGAATTATTTATCCTATCATATCGAAACTTGAACACAATCGGAAGCCCAAGATGTGCTCGAGGAGCGCGGCCTTCATTGTTTATTTTGGGCTTGTGATTAACGCCATTACTCCACTTGGCGTAAGTATTCTTTATAATTCGAATCGCGTCTGGTTCTGGCCAGCCAGTTCTCGAGAACCTCTGTTTTCGGTCTTGCCGAAAACTTTTCCACATCTCCAATATCTTCGATTGTGTGCCATAAACGTAATAAAGCTTAGCCTGGCCCAGCGAAAAGACATCTCCCGGTGCCTTTCCTTCAGGTAGCGCGTTAAACCACTCCTGAAGTGTTTTCTCTGATGTTGGCAAACCCAACGCGTCGATATCACCGCTATAAGCCCCCAGACTTCCTGCTGTTTTACGAGTCCGCGATCCGCTGCCGCCAAAGAGGATGAACGCGATTAGCGCTTGCTTTACCTCCAACCACTGTGTGTCTGAGAGTGATAATTGAACGTTTTGTGAGTCAGCGACGATCAGTGTAGCCGAACCTCTTAAGAGGAGTTTGCTCTTTGGCTCTTGACCCATCCCCTGGCCAGGAAAATAGGCAACAGTCTCTGCTTGAGAGGCGTTAAATTGGTACAACTGTTCCTGTTCCAGATTTTGGGCAATCACCATCACTGCTAAGGGTGAAGGCCCACCACTGCCCGACGCCGCTGCACCAAAAATAGCCCCCTCTCGCGCTCGCATTTCTGAGATCGACTGACATGTTGGAGCGTAAATCGCGCGCCACCAAAAGCGCAACGCGCCGCGAACCGCAGCGGGTCGAAGCCACTGATCTCGATCAACGACCTTGGGCGACGCACCGCCGCCTAGCTGTGGTGCTAACAAACGCACCTCCAGGGTCAAACGGCGCGGCGACCTTACCTTCAAGCTCTCCAAACTCGGCGCTCTCATCACCCCACCCCCACCAAACAGAGCCCAAAACCATCCGCGCGATCCTGCGGATCATCCGACAGACACGACATCCAGCGCGCCTTAACCCACGCCACCACATCCACCTCCTCAGGCAGATCCACCCAATACACGCTCCCGGCGGGTGCCATCCGGCGGCACATCTTGGGACCAGGACGCTCAAAATCCCAACCGGAGATCACCTCAGGCCGCCCGACCACAGCGCCGACCAACTTCGCCCCGGCCAGCTGCGCATCCGAAGGCCGCCAACCCGCCTCAAAGATCGCGGGGGTCGTCAGGATAAGCCGCAGCCGCCGCCCCCAGCTCACCTCGGGGGGCTTCGGCGCCACCGCGTCGCCCAAGGAGGACAAAAAGCTGATCCGCCGCTCCCCGCCGAGGTGCAGCGCGCCGGGCTTAATGCGCGGATCAGCGCAGCCAAAGACCACCCCGAAGCGATGGCCCTCTTCATCTTGAAAGCGCAGCCCCTGCGTAGAGAACAACGCGCCGTCCTTGGGCCGCCCCGTAGCCTCATCGATGGCGACATGCACGCGCTCCTCGACGGCCAGCGGCTTAAGGCCAAAGCCCACAGAGAGCCTCTCCAGCGCCATAGGCGCCGTCAGCCAATTTTCCAGATCGGACGCGGCCCAGAAGCTCGGCGCGGCGGCGGGCTTGGTCTGTGGAGGCGTGACATCAGGCGCGACAGGCTCAAGGCCCAAGGCCAAGGGCAGCCGCTCCCCGACCCACAGCGCGCTTGGCTGAGGCCGCAGCCGTCGCCGCTCGACCTGCTCATCATCGCCCTCGATCTTGTGCCAAAGGCAATCGAGCGGCGCGGGACAAAACAGCGTCTCCACGTCGCCATCCTCATCTAGCCGCGCCAGCCAAGGCCCCTTAACCTCTACGCCCTTCAGCGCATCGATCAGCGTTGTGTCAAACACCCCGGTTTGGGGATCAAGCCCCGCGCGGGTCCGCGCCAAGCCCGCGATGCTCGACGGCCAGGGAAAAGGCAGCGTCTCCATCACCCCGGTGGAGCTGGCGGGCCGCGCATTTCGAATCACGAGGGTGTCGCGGGGCTCGATCAGCCAATAGCCTCCATCGCCAAGCGCGCGCTCCGCCTTGGGCTGAGGCGCCGCGCGCTGCTCGGGCGCGCGGGATGGCGTTTGAGCCTTGTGGCTCGGCTTCTTGCTCTTGCTCTTCTTATTCTTCGCCATCACACCCCTCCCCAAGCATCCTCATAAGCGCCCAAGAGCAGCCGCGCGATCTGAACCTCCTGAGACAGCCGCGCCACCGCGCCCACGGCGTTGGGCTCAAGCATCATCGCTTCATCCAAAAAGCGCCTTACGTCCACATCGATCTGCTGAGCGCCGCGCTCACCGCGCTTACGATCAAAGATCCGCCGTGCCAGCGCCTTCACCACGCTATCCGCATCTGCGCCCTTAAACTGCGCCGCCAGCGACTCCAGCTCATAAGCCACGCCATCGGGCAGCCGCTCAGCGCGCAGGAGCACACAGAGATGATCCAAACGCTCCAACAGCCCCGACGCCCACTGACCATAAATCATCAACTCACGCCCGCTGCGCTTATCCATCACGATAGCCAGCGCATTACGACCCGCCTTCTCCTTCGCGGCCTTCTCCGCCTCCTTCGCCAGCTTACGCGCGCGACTCATGGGCGTCAGATGATGAACAAAAGCCAAACCTACCGACAACGTAGGCAGCGCTAGACCACCCAAAACATCATTGGGAAAAGCCTCAAGCATCGCGTCATTAAAATCCTGACGCAGCTGATCCGCGCAGGCCAAAGCCGTATGCAGAGGCAAGAGCCCAAAGACATCATCACCGCCCGAATAAATCAAGCTCCCGCCAAACGACGACAACGTGCGCCCCGCGCCGCTGGCGAACTGCTCTAACGAATGGCTAAAGCGTTGATGACAATCAAAGCCATCGGGGCGCTCACCCACCGCATTGATCGCCTGCCCCATCTTATCGCCATCGGCGAGGAGCATCGCATAATAAGGCGTCGGTGCGCCAATACCCGCCTGAGACAACAACCCGCGCAGTGTATCAATCGCATCGGTCGGCGCGACCGCGCCCTTAAACTGCGCTTGATAGATCGCGCTCAAGCGATCCTCAAAGAGCAAGATCCCATCATAGCCCTTGAACGTCGCCTCCCCAGAGGGGCCAAAGACGCGCGGCACCTCAGAAGGCACCTCCACACCGGCAAAGGCCATAGGCGGGCAGACCTTATCGGCGCAAACCGCCTGGGTCGAGGCCCCCGCGCGGATAAAATACGGATCGAGATCCACCCCATCCGCCTTCAGCTGAGAGATCAACGCATCGATCTTCAGACCCAAGCGCGCAAAGCGAGTCAAAAGCGGCGCGGCGGCCAAGTGCGACGTGCCGTGAAAAGCAGGACGATGCCGAGAAAACCGCCAACCCTCATCGGACTCACACAGCTGCAATCCCTTACGCTTCAAGAGCCCCACGCCGCCCAAGCGCTCCTGCGAATTGAGGCCATAACACCGCCAAAGTCGCTCTAAATCAAAGTCCTTATACACCGCATCATCGATCACCGACTCACGCAAGCCATCCAGCGAAGACTTAGGAATCCCACCACGTTGAATCTTCGCATACGCCACCCGCGCCGAGCGCAGCGGCCCCCAATCCCGCGAAGCCTTACGCATATTCAAGAGCGTCTCAGCCCGCAGACGCGTGGCATGATAAGCGCCCTCGGGCTCAGGCACAGCGACCCAGAAGAACTCCATCAGCTCCTCGCGGATCTGAATCTCAGCCACATCCCAATAAACGCGATGATCCCCGCCCTCGGCCCTCTCCACGCGGACGCGCACATCCCTAAAAAGCACATTGATCTTGGCGTACATCGCCGCCTCAGCGGCCTCAACGACCGCCCGAGGATCACCCTTGATCCGCGCCAGGATCTTATTGGCGACGGCGGCGCCCTCATCCAGTGAACCGGGAAAGATCAACGTCTCCCCGCCAGACTCAAGAGACTCTGCCACGGCCCGAGACAGCTCACTGAGCAAGAACGAGCCAAACCAAAGGTCTTGGCATCCCCTTGCTGTTGCAATGAAATCCTGCACTGGCCCGAGGCTGATGAGCAAAAGATGACTCAAACCCCACTCCTTCTGATCTGCGGCCCTGCCATAAGGCGAGCCTGCCATGCGCGACGCGCGGGCTCGATTTAAACAAACGCCGAGTCTCTTGTCTGGAAAAAACCACCCTGCGAGCCTAAAACCAAGATCGCGCAGCGGCGAGATTGTCCTTGAGGACAAAAACGCCCGGGCGACGGCGCCGCTCTAAAGTCGGGCAGAACCACGCAGGAGACACACCATGAACCTCAACGCCCTCAAGCAGATCGCCATCGACGCGGGCCGCGCCCTCATCGGCAACGCCGTCTTGCTCTGGCTCGCCTCGACAAACAACAAGACGCCCGCCTGGGCCAAGGCCATCGCCGTCAGCGGGCTGATCTACCTCATCAACCCCTTCGACGCGATCCCCGATCCCACGCCGATCATCGGCTACGGCGACGACGCGGGCATCCTCACCGTCGCCTTAGCCCAGATCGCCGCCTACATCGACGCCCAAACCCGCGCCCAAGCCGCCGATCTCCTCCGCCGCTGGTTCGGCTAAACCCACGAGGCTCACCATGTACCACCGCATCGTCCTCACCGCGGGCACCTCCGCGCTG
>JAHJCH010000109.1 GCA_018813065.1 Myxococcota bacterium | reverse complement strand
GCGTCGGCGGCGCCCCGCCCCCCATCGAGGCCCGCGTCCGCGTCGCCCTCAAGCCCGGCGCGCGCGCCTTAACCCGCGCGGGGGGCGAGCCGCTGCTGGCCGAGTGGGCGCGTGGGCGTGGTCGAGTCATCGCCTTGGCCAGCGACGCTTGGTCCTTGAGTGAGGCCCAGTGGGGTGGCCTCTTGGCCCCCGCCAGCGCGCCGCGCCTCGGCGACGGCCAGCTCCTCCGCCGAGGCGCCCTCCTGCGCTATGAGGACGCCCCCGACGCGCCGCTGCCGACGCGGCTGTGGGTGGACGGGATCGCGCAGCGCTGGCGCCCGATCAGCCCTGGCCTGGCCGTCGCGCCGCTGCCCCCCGGCCCTGTGGGGCTGGTGGAGGTGGAGAGCCCCTCCCGGCATGGGCGGCTGCGCGCCCGCGTCACCCGCCCGCCCCCCGAAGAGCTGGCGGCGACGGGGATCGACGCCGCCGCCCTGGAGGCCCAGGCGCGCTTAACCGGCGGCCTGATGCTCAACGGCCCCTCTGATCTGCGCTTTTTGGATGGCTTGGGGCGCGTGGGGCGCCTGGCGCTGGCCCCTTGGCTCTTATGGGCGGCGCTTTTGCTGACGCTGTGGGACGCGGCGCTGTGGCGGGGGGGCTGGCTCAGCCGATGGCGACCAAGGCGAGGCTGATCAACGCCTTATAGACCCCATAGACCAGCGGCGAGAGCACCCGACCGGCGAACATAAAGACGACGATGAGCACCATCAGCTGGTTCTCCACGATAAACCGCGTCACGCCGTTGAAGGCGGGCGGGGCCAGCGTGGTGATCAGGGTGAAGCCATCGAGCGGGGGCACGGGGAGGGCGTTGAACAAGGCCAAAAAGACGTTGGTGATGACGAGGAACTGGGCGAGGCTGGTCAGCGGCTCCCAGATCGAGCCCGGCGCGGCGCTCTTGCTGAGGGCGACGTAAAGAAACGCGGCGATCACGGCCAGGATCAGGTTGGAGATCGGCCCCGCCGCCGTGATGGCGAAGTTGGCCCAGCGCACGGAGTACTTGCGATCCACCTTGGAGGGGTTGACGGGCGTGGCCGCCCAGCCGACGAGGAAGCCGCTGAAGGCGCCGATCAGCGGCACGATCAGCGCGCCGAAGGGGTGGGCCTGCATGATCACGATGGGGTTGAGGGTGATGCGACCGTGCGCCCTGGGGGTGGGATCGCCCAGGCGATCGGCGACGATGGCGTGGGCGAACTCGTGGACGGTCAGCGAGAGCATGATGGCGAAGAAGGAGACGGCCACGCTCCGAATATCGATGTTCTGCAAGGGTTCCTCTCAGGCTGCGTTGGGGGCGCGCGGCGCGCGGCCAGGGCGGTGCGGGCGGTTGTACTCGGCGCGGCGGGCCGCTTTCAAGGGGGGCGCGAGGCGGCAGGGCGTGATCGGGGCGGGGCGTAATCGGGGCGGGCCGTGACAACAGCTCAGTGCGCGGCTTGCTTTTGCCCCTTGGGCTTGGCGTTCCAGATGCGCAGGGTCAGGACGAAGCCGATCACAGCGACAGGCAACATCACGATAGGCCACATGATCCAATCACTCGGGTCCTTGCCCGCGTCGCTGAGCAGATGCCCCAAGAGCACCGACTGGAGCCCTGTGCCCAGGTAGACGAGGCCGTCGATCAGCCCCACGGCCACGCCGACGTTCTTCTTGCCCCCAAAGTCCATGCTGGCGGTCCCCGAGAGCATCCCGTGTACGCCGATGATCGACAGCGACATAAAGATCACCAAGAAGCCCAAGATCACCGAGTCGAGGGCGAAGATCATGGCGAGGCTGCCGACGACCATGACGGCATAGAGGATGCCCGCCGAGGGGCCGCGCCTGGATTGAAAGACCCGATCGGAGATAACACCGGCGAAGACGCCGCCCAAGATCCCGGCCATACAGAGCATCAGACCCCAGTTATGGGCGATGAACGTGTCCATCAGCTCCAGCCTCTTGGCGAAGATGATGTACCAGTGCATGATCGCGTTGCGTAGGAAGCCGCTGCAGAACTCAATGGCGCCGATCGTGAGGATGACCGGGTTTTGGAGCATCATCTTGGCGACCTCGACGACGCTCTTGCGCGGGCCATCATCGCCAGAGGAGGCGTCCGCCGTGTCAAAGTCCTCCACGCCCGCTTCACCAGGGGTGTCTTGAACCAAGAACCAATCCAAGATGAAGAACACGATGAGGAGCGCGGCGGGAATCCAGAAGACATACCAGATGGGCGCGGGCGCGGTGGTCCCCACGACGGTGCTCTTGGCCCAATCCACGATCATTCGGCCCCAATCAAACGCGAAATAGACGCCGAGTGAGATAAGTATGCCGAAAATACCGCCAAAGACACCACGTTCACGCACATGGAACCATGCAGCGTTAACTTTAACGATGGAGACGGCGCCGAAGCTCTGGAAGTACATGTTAACGGCGTAGAGCAGGCTGAAGATCAGCACGGTGTGATCGGCGAGGATCGCGCCGAGGCCCGCCTCGCGCTGGGTGACGAGGAGGTAGGTCGCCCAGCCCATCAAGACGTTCATCAAGGCCGCGCCGAGGGCGCCGATCAAGATCGTCTTGCGGCCCCCGAGCTTGTCGGCCAGCGGGCCGTTGATGACGAAGGAGACGCCATAGGTGATGGTGCCCGCCGCGAAGATGGCGCCGAAGTCGCCGATGCTCATCAGCCCCAGCTCACCCAGGGCGTTCTTGGCCACGGTGAGGTTGTAGCGGCCCATGTAGAAGAAGGCGTAGGTCAAGCCCAGCGGCAGCCAGTTAAAGACCCGGCGCTTGCGAAAGGCGTCGCTGTGGCCCAGCTCGATCTTGGGCAGCCGGGCGATGACAAAAATGACGACGATGAGCAGGCCCAAGATGGGCATAAACTCTTGGATGGGTTTGGGTAAGGCGCTCAGCATGGCTTCCTCAGCTCGTTGGATCGAACTCCGCCCGAGGGCATAACACACGCGCCGCGATTTCACACCACGCCTGATGCCGTAGAGAGATCAGGGCTTAGAGATCGCACCAAGCGTGATGGGCGGCCTTGGGGGCAAGCGGGGTGTCTTGATCGGCCCTGGGATACTCAGGATCGACGATCAGGCGCTTCTGCAAATAGGCCAGGTTGAGGGCGTTGAAGAAGGGCTCAGCGGCCAGGATGGCGCCGGCGCCCTCATCGTCCAAGGCGAAGGCCTGCTGCATGACGTTAAAGCCCTCGGTGTTGACGTGGGCGCCGACGAACTCGCCCGCCGCGTAGGCCCCGCGCGTCTCCCCGGCGAAGAGGCCCATCGGCGGCGGCCCATAAGGCACCAGGCCCAGGGAGTGGGCGATCTCATGGGCCATCAGCGCCGCCAAGCCCCGCGAGAGGAGATCCGTAAGCCAATTAAGGACATAGGCCCGCTGGGGATCGCCGCTGGTGTCGCCCATCAAGATCTGTGCGTCAGCGTCATGGCCGCCCACGGGCACCCCGCCCAGGGCGGGCGCGAAGGCGCTGAGGAGCCCCTCGGCGACGGAGACGCGCGTAAAGAGGGCCACGAGCGTGGTGGTGAAGATGCCGCGCGTGGGATCATTGGCGTTGTCCTGAGCGGACTGATTCTGCCAATCCAGCGTCGCCCGCCCCACCACGGTGTCCCGTGGATCGCCCCCCCCCACGCCCACCAAGGACAAGGCCCCCGCCTCGGTGAAGTCATTGGGATCAGGCGCGCCGGGCTCCCCCTCAAGGACGAAGTGGATGGGCACGCTGTCTGGCCCCAAGAAGCCATCGGGCGGCTGCATAAAGAGCCCGCGCAGCTTGATCTGCGTCTCCTTCATCAGCCGCCGCTGGAAGATCGCCGAGGCGCCGCGCGCGCCGTCCTCCTCCAAAGCGGCGGCCCCCGCGCCCTGATCGTCTGAGTAGAGCCCCACGCCGCGCATGGCCTCCTCAAAATCGGGGATGCCGTTGGGGGCCAACGACCCGCCCATGCGCAGCGAGCCCGCCTCATCCAGGGCCACGTCCAAGGTCCAGTGATCGCGGTGATAGAGGATCAGCCACGTCTCGACGCGATCAAAGGGGTCCAAGGCGGCGGTCAGCTCGCCGATCTCGGCCTCATAGCGAAGCTGAATGGGCGTCTGGGTGCAGGGCGGCAGCACCTCCGCCGTGCAGAGAACTGGCCCCAAGGGCAGATCCTCATCCACGCGCCAAGACCAGCCCTCCGCCAAAGCCTCGGCGCGCGCCTCCGCCGCCACCGCCCCGCAGCCGAGCTTGAGCAGGCTCAGCCGCGCGATGTCCTGGGGCGCGCCGATCAGATCGAGCGTGAAGCCTTGGCGGGGCAAGAGGAGCTGATAGGGCTCCATCCGCCCCGACATGTTCATAAACGGGAAGCTGCCGTTGAGCGTCTCAGGGATGCGGTTGACCGTCAGCTTGAGCTGGCGCGGCGGATCACAGTTGATGGGCGCGGCGTCGGGGCCGAAATCGATCCGCGCCACAGCATCCTCAACCATCACATCTGTGCTGAGAGGGGCATCGGGCGTGAGGGCATCATGGGGCGTGTGGGCGCCCTCATCTGAGCGAGGCGCGCCGCCCCCTTCATCATCACAACCCAACGTCAAAAGGAGGGGGAGCAACCAGGCAAGGCGGGTGGGCATGGGCGGCTTTTAAAAGCTGCCTTTGGCCTTATCAAAGGCGGCCTTACCTTGCTTGAGCAGGGTGGTGGGGACATCGATGACGATCTGCAAATCACCCCCTGAGACGCCCGCGGACAAGGTCAAGCCGTGGGTGGACTCGACGCCCTTGAGGGCGGGGGCGATGGGGTTCATCCCGCCCAGCTCCAGGCGGCGCGCCAGATCGATGGGGTTGATATAGAAGACGCCAAAGGCCGCATCGGCGGCGTACTTCAGGGCGTGGGTGGCGCCGGGTGTGGCCTTTAAGCCGCCCTTGATCGTGCCCTTCAGGTAGCCCTCGATCTGCGCCTTACCCTCAGCGCCATAGCTGATGACGCCCAGCTTCTCCCCCAGGGCGATGTTCTGCGTCATCATCTCGCCCATCAGGCCGATCATGGCCTGCGCCTCGGGCGGCAGGCCCGTCACCTCGGTCTTAACCACGTCCACGTCCACGCCCGCGACCTGATAAGCCGCGGCTTGATGAGCGACGCTCATCTTCATCTGCGTGTAATAGGCTTGCAGCGCGGGATCGGTGTACATGCTCATCAGGGTGGTCTGCGCGGCGCGGGCGGCCGAGGCGTCCTTGACCTCGAAGAGGGCCACCATACCCAAGCTCTTCCCCTCGGGGCGCATCCCCATCAGCATCTCCCCGCCGAGGGCCTTGATATAGGCGCTGATGGCCTGGGCGTACTTGGGATCAACGGGCTTATCGCCAAAGACGGGGGCCAGGGAGAGGGTGGTCCAGTCAGCGAGGAGCTGATCCGCCTTGGCGGCGTCGATCTTGAGGCTGGCGAAGAGGGGCGTATCGGTGGGGAGGCGATCGAGGAGCCGATGATCACCCGTGGAGGCCAGGGCCTTAAAGACCGCATCCGCCGCACCATCTGCCTTGGGCGTGAGCTTGAGATCGACGCGAGCGCCATCCGCGCCGAGCTTGAGGGCCACCTGAGCGCGCTTGAGCGAGCGCGCGCCGACGCGGACGCGCTGCAAGAGCTGGGTAAACAGCGCGCCGGTCTGCGCGGCGTTGCTGACCTGGCTGGCGGCGATGCCCATCTGCATCATCTGCTCGACCTGCTTTAAGCCGCCCTCGAACTCCGCGCCGTAGGCCGCAAGGAGATTCTCCAGCTCAAAGAAGACCATCCCTTGATGGGGGATCGGCGTTTTAAGGAGCTTGGCGATAAACTCCTGATTTTTGGGATAAATCGCCACATCACGGGTGATACAGACGTGCTCATCGATGAAGTTGAGATAGATGGGCCGCTTTGAGCGCTCGGACTTCAGATAGGACAGCGCGTTGCCCTCGACATCAGCGGCTTGACCGGTCTTGGGGATCGCCGCCTTGACCACCTCTTTATCAGCCACGCCGATGCACAGAACCAGCGGGTTTTTGCGATAAACCTTACGATTAAAGATCGCGAACTTAACGGACTTATTAAGATCAAAGCCCTTAACGCTCTTAAAGCTGTACTCGTTTTGAAGCTGCGCGCCGGCGAAGCCAGAGAAGGGCGGCGCGGGGGTGACCTCATTGACCAGGGTGTTGAGGGCGGCCATCGCCCCGTTAAAGGCCTCGGCGCCGCCGAAGAGCAGCAGCTCAGGCGGGCCGCTGAGGGTGGTGAGGGCCTGAGCGGCTTGGCTCTCCTTGGCCGCCTTTGCTTGCGCGGCGGGCGGCTCGACGGGCGCGGACTTTTTACAGGCGCTGAGGCTCAAGGCGCCCATGAGCGCGAGGTAGAGGGGCTTCCTCATCTGCTGTTCCCTTATTAACTGGGTGCGGTTGCGTGAGGTTAGGGCGGCGTCTCTGTGGCGTCAACCCTCGCCTCAAGCCCCTCAACGGCGTCGATCTTTGTCGGGCTTTTGGCTATACTCGGCGCTTCTTTAAACAAAGGAGGCGTCATGTTAAGATTTTTGCTTGTTTGTGTGCTTATGTTAAATTCATCGATGGCATCTGCTCATTTAGTTGAGATTGATTGCAGTCAAGCGGATTCTGTTCTTGATGTAATTGATTTAATTTTAAATGATGGAGAAAATACAGATATAGTTTTTACGTCTAGTGGCGGCATTTGTAGAATGGAGATGCCATTTATTGATGGCGCCTATGGCAATTATCAATTAAAAAGCATAGAAATCCATGGAGATGTATCTGTTCAATTTCAATCATTTGAGTCATTCGCATTTGGCCGCATTATCATAAAAGATCGTGGTCAATTGACGTTTTTAGATGGAAATCATGTTATGATTAGCACACCTGATTCGCCTGAAAATTCAATATTTAGTGGTCCTATATATGTAAATTCAAATTCTACTCGAATTGATTTATATGGAGTTTCTTTTTTTAATCCAGAATCTTTCATTAATCAACATAATAGCCAAGGTGAATTGGAAATTACAAATTATGGCAATTTAATAATCGAAAATCCAAATGAAATGTGGTGGCCCATTAAAAATGAAAATATACTTAATATTGATTTATTCGACGAAATGGTGATGACTACGCTACCTATACTTGAAAATACGATGGATGCTGAATTAAATATCCACAATTTAATAGATCAAGCACAAATTACCGCATCGTTAATGGACCAATCAAGATTTTTCGGTTTGATTAACCTAGATGAATCTATAAATTTATTTGTTAATGTTAGTATTTATCTTGATAATACAACGATTGCCGGTGACGGTATTTTAACCTTAGCAGATGGTGGCAATCTTTCGATTTCAAATGATATATCCATAAGGAATTTAGATGTAATTGGAGTGCAATCAATTATCGCCTCAGCTGAGGCAAATCAAAATAGTTTAACTTTACATTCAAATTTTAACTTAAATGGTTCATTAGAGCTTGTTAGAACTCACTTAGAATTTGGTGATTTATCAGTATCTGATTTCTCTAACGGTCGTATTAGTTTAATGGATTCAATCATATTAAATTATTCATCAAACTTTACAATAAACCAGAATAATTTTAGGTTTAACAATTCAAAGATAGAAAATTATGGCATTTTAACAATTGATAAAATCAATTTATTTCAAAATGACTATCAAATTCGTGAACAACCTCCGTTCTACAGTGGTTGGCCCATTGAGAGCATGTTGGCAAGTTCACAGATCAATATAAAAGCACCTTCTAAATTTGTGTTCTTCAATTACAGTAATCGTGATATTATGCAGAATTTAAATGGACAAATTAATAGTATTCCTGGGGATGAAAGCGAAAAAAATCAGATTTTAATCTCAAATACGCACTTGCAAGGAATTATTACGCTTAATCCTCAAGATCAACTCTTCTTTTTGTATAGTGAAGCATCTCCATTGGAACAATTATTTTTAGAAAATCTTTCTATTTTAAATGGATCTGTATATATTGACACACCTTATATTAAGAATACAGGAGAAAGTAGCATCGATAATTTAGTCATTGATAATTATTTGGGCCAAGATTATTTTGAATGGGCATCTATTGTCTCTTTAGGGACTTTTACAATAAATAAAAATCTTGAGATCAATGCAGACATAAAAATCAATCTAAATGATTCTATTGATTTAAATACCTCTGCGCCAGATCCGGCGAATATGATTATTTTCAATGAGAATTCAGTGGTTCAAATCAATCATGATATAAAAATCAGAAATGGTATTATATTAAATAAAGCGGGATCTTTAGATGTTGAGATACTCAATCCAAATTCAAAAATGGTTATTGCTGAAAATAAATTGATTTACAATGAAAATTGTAAAACTCAATTTGATGAACGAGAATATGCTGAACAAGATTGCTCAAACTCTGGTTATCTTATCAATGAAGGCGCAATCTTCGCGACATCAACTGATTTTAGTGCCTATAACTTCAATATTTGGAGTCTTTTTAATCAAGGTATTTTTAATTTTACGTCATATGAAACAAATACAAGCAATCCAACTTCAATGCGCATGATTGGCCCAACTTTAAATGAAAATGAAAACGGTTTTTACTTATTTAATAATGAAACAATCGAAATCCCATTTAATTTTGAATTTTTCAATAAACCTTTTTATGGGACCATGTTTTTAGACCAAAATTTTACAATAGAATTTGATGACAATCAATCAACACATGTTCATGTTTCCGGTTTTGGTTATATCGACGATAAAATCAATATCGCCTCGATTTCACCCGGAAATGATGAGCAAAAAACAGGGACGATTATATTTAATGATGGCTTTGATGTATTTAATGATTACTCTGAGATAAATATAGATATTTTCAGCGAAACAGATTACGACATCATCTATTTACATGGAAATATAGATGAAATAATCAACCCAATTGAAATAAATGTTACCTTTTTGGATGGCGCTGAACCAGCAGTTCACGGATCAGCGTATATGATTATGAATGGTCCCTTAGGTGGCATAAAAGATGAGAACATGTATCATATTAATTGCGATTCTGATCTAGAAGCAAGACCTGTGATTAGAAATAATGGCGCAAGAAGTGAGTTATTTGTTTATTTTCTTGATGAAACCGCGCCATTTGTCACACAAATAAAAACAAATAATGACGAAAACTCAAAGCTCAAAATTGATGACCGCCTGCTGATTCAAATCGAGTTCTCCGAGCCCATTTATCTGACCGATTCTTCAGGTCCATGTGAGTTTGAGCTGACCTCACCCTCATCCGATCTGATCATCCGCTACGCCTTGGCGCCCCCGTTTGAGGGCGACTCATTGCGCTTTGAGCACCCCATCGCCGAAGCGGAGGCGATCATCGCCGAGGATCTCAGCGATCTGATCTTGACGACGCCCCGCTGCGCCGCGCGTGACATCGCGGGCCTCTCGCTTAACGTCCTTGAGCCACCGCCTGTTTTGGACCCCGTATGGGCCACCCTCTCCATCGACGGGGTGCGCCCCCGCCTCGCGGCGCTGCGCGCTGAGGCCGACGCCGCGCGGATCTCATTGGGTGACACCCTCCGGGTCACGCTGGAGTGGAGCGAGCCCGTCCATATGCCCGCGCCGATCACGCTGCGCTTTAACTCCGGCGACACCGTGACCTTCCCCGCCAACGACGTGGGCGCCACCGCGCGGCGCGCCCAAGCCTCATTCTCGCTGAGCGCCTTCCCCGAGGGGGGGCAGCTCCGGCTGACAGGCGTCGAGCCGCCCGAGGCCCTGCCCTATGACGCGGCGGGCAACCGCGTGGCGGATCTAGAGGCGACCTGGTTGGGCCTCGTCGTGATCCCGCCCGACGGCGAGGATCTCCTCTTCGATGACGCTCACCCCCAAGCCCTCACCGCCGCCGCGCAGCTCAACGCTTCGAGCGCGCTGCTCAAGATCGATGATCGGGCCACGATCACGCTCCGCTTCGACGCGCCCATCCGCCCCGAGGGCCTCAGCCTGCGGCTCAGCGTAGGCCCCCTCATCCCCCTAGAGCCCGTTGACGGGGCGCCTGATCTCTTGGCGGGGGCCTACACCGTCGCTGATGGCGATCTCACTGAGGCCCTCACCATTACGGGCGTGGAGGGCCAAGCGCGGGGCCTCAATGATCAGCTCGCCGAGGGGCTGGAGGGGCTGGTGGGGCTGGGCTGGCGCTTCGAGGGCGAGCGCGTCGCCGTCGATGGTCAGCCCCCCAGCCTTATCGGGCTCGACGTCACCCTCATCGACGGCGACGCGCTGATCCCCAGCCTTGATCAGCCCACCTTTGGCCTGGATCTCCGCTTCGATGAGCCCATCTTCTTGGAGTCCGGCGCCCTCTCCGTCTTGCTCAACACCGCGCCGCCCTCGGCGCTGACCCTGGAGGCCACGGCGGAGACACGACGCCCCGCGCCCGGCGCCCTCGATCCGCGCCCCGACCCGCGCGCCCTCTCGTTGATCTATCGCCCCGATGTGCCCGACATCGAGACGCCCAACGTCCGCGCCCTGTCTATCTTGGCGGAGCCCGACGCCCAGGGGCTCACCGACGCGGCGGGTAACCCTTTAACATCATTGGATTTTGAGGGGCTCAACGCCGCGCTGGAGGCCCGCGCGTTGACCATCGACACCCGCCCCCCGCGCGTCATTGATCTGGAGCCCGACACAACGGACGCCTGGGCGGAGGGGGAGCGCCACCTGATCCATGTGTACTTCAGCGAGCCCGTCTACCTGGAGGGGACGCTGCGCCTCACCTTGAATAACCGCGCGGCGCTGCCCCTGGCCTCGCCGACCCTCCTCGGCGCCGAGAGCGCCGACTTTGTGTACCTCGTCGGGCCGGGGCAGGGGATCGATGATCTCCAGGTCGAGGGCTTGGAGCTGACGGGCGCGCTGACCGATGAGGGGCGCGTCAACCCCGCTGATCTGCGCCTAGAGGCGCTTAACCTGCCCCTGGGGATCAGCGTCTTGGGCGAGGACGATTGGCGCAATGAGGGGGTCGTCGATCAGGACGCGGGGCCGACGGTCGAGCCGGACGCGGCGCGGACCATCCAAGACGCGGCGGCGGATATGCACCCCGATGATCCGCGCCGCCAAGGGGGCGGTTATGGCGCCGACGCGGTGGCGGGCACCTATGAGGAGGACAGCGGGGGCTGTCACCTCAGCGGCGGTCAACCTCTCCAAGCGCCCTGGGCCTGGCTCTTGGCCCTCTCTCTTCTGATCACGCGCCGCCGCTTGAGGCTTTGAAACAGATCGGGCCTCCAGCGCCAATACACCTGCGCGCCTCAAAGGCGACGGCGAGGCGACGGCGCGATGAGCTATGGCGATCCACGCAGAAATTCGCCACGCTGAGCGGGGCAAGGGGCGCCTTGGCGTGGAACACGACAATATAAGCGCCTGTTTTCATTGACATTTACCCTTGTGTGATGCCTATGCTTCGACCCCTCACGACGCCGCGCGCGCGCTGGACAGCCCCGCGCGCCCCCTTGATCCTCCTCCTCCTCTCCACCGCCGCCTCGGCCCAAGAGATCGAGGCGCAGCGCTTGGAGACCGGCCCGGCGTGTAACGTCCACACCGTCGGCGTCCTCAGCTTGCTGATGGACCCCCTCGGCAGCTTCGGCTCCGCCACCGCTGTCGGCGAGCAGGCGCGCTTCAACCCCGTCACCGACGATCCTGATCGTGGCTTTCGTGGCACCGTGTTCGAGAGCATGCCCTACCTCTGCGTGCGGCGCAGCGGCGCGGCGGACAACACCTACGGGACCTGGCTGGAGTCGGAGCGCATGGGCTACCCCGAGGTCACGGTCACGCCTGGGGTCAACGCCTTCACCAGCGAGTTCAGCTTCGGCGAGATCGGCGTGCGCTTGGAGGCGGAGCTGAACTGCAACGTCCTCAAGCAGTGCTACACCTTCACCAACCTCGGCTCGGCGCGCTGGGGCGAGATCGCCCTCATCCCCTATATGGACGGCGATCTCTACTTCGAGGGCAGCTTCGGCAATGACTTCGGCGGCGTCTCCTTGGGCCAGCCCACCACCGTCTATGAGTTCGACTCGGGCGATGATCCGCGCCAGCCCACCACCTTGATCGCCCTCTACGGCGATGAGGCCGCCGACGCGCGGCTGAGCCGCTGGGAGCTGGGCGAGTACAACGAGAGCCGCCGCCGCATCGAGCGCACCATCAACGGCTGCGAGCCGCTGACGGGGATGATCGCCAATGAGATGCGCGAGAGCACCGACCGCAACGGCGATCTGGTCACCGACAGCGGCTATGACGTGACCCTCTCCCTCCGCTTTGACGCAGGCCCGCTTGAGCCCGGAGAGCACAGCGAGCCGCTGTGCTACTTCATTAAGTGGGGCTACGCGCTGGCGTGCAGCGACGGCGATGGGGACTTCGTCTGTGTCCCCGAGGACAACTGCCCCGACGCGCCCAACCCCGATCAGCTCGACGTGGACGGCGACGGCGTGGGCGACGCCTGCGATAACTGCCCCTCGACGATCAACCCCGATCAGCTCGATGAGGACGGCGACGGGCTCGGCGACGCCTGCCCCCAGTGTGAGCCCCGCCCTGAGGTCTGCGATAACCGCGACAATGACTGCGATGGCGCGGTGGATGAGGAGCTGGAGGAGATCGGTCAGTTCTGCGACACCGGCTATCCGGGCCTGTGCCGCGAGGGCGAGCTTCAGTGTGTCTTCGGCGCGCTGCGCTGTGTGCAGATCGGTCAGCCCAGCGAGGAGATCTGCGATGGCCGTGACAATAACTGCAACGGCCTCATCGATGAGGGCCTGCCCGGCACAGGGACGAACTGTAAGACCAGCCTGCCCGGCCAGTGCAGCAACGGCGTGATGGTCTGCGATCCCGAGCTGGGCGTGATCTGCGCCTCTGTGACGCCACCCAGCGATGAGGTCTGTGACGGGATCGACAATAACTGTGATGGGCGCGTCGATGAGATATGGCCCCAAGCCAACAGCCTCTGCGCCACCGATCTCCCAGGCAACTGCGCGGGCGGTCACACCACCTGCGCGCTGGGGGAGATCCTCTGCGAGCCCCTCTTCGGCGTGGGCGAAGAGGTCTGCGATGGCCGCGACAATGACTGCGACGGCCAGATTGACGAGGGCGTGCTCAACGCCTGCGGGGGGTGCAGCGATGCCTCGACCCTCGATCCGTGCAACGGGATCGATGAGGACTGCGACGGCCAGATCGATGAGGACGATGACTGCCCTGATGGCAAGGTCTGCGCGGCGGGGCGCTGCGCCGATCCCTGCAACTTCTTGGAGTGCCCCAATGATGAGATCTGCGTCGATGGCGGCTGCGTCGTCACCTGTGAGCTGGAATCCTGCCCTTGGCCGCTCAGCTGCGATCTCGTCCGTGGCGGCTGCGTCGATCCCTGCGAGGGCGTCCGCTGTGAGGCGGGCAGCGCCTGCGCCGATGGGGTCTGTCAGCCCGCCCACTGCGCCTTCCAAGGCTGCCCCGATGGGCAAGCCTGCCTAGACGGCGCCTGCGTCGATGATCCCTGCGCGGACATCCGCTGTGGCCCTGATGAGTTCTGCCGCCGGGGCGCGTGTGTCAGCGCGTGCGTCGGCGTCTCCTGTGGGCTGGATGAGGCCTGCATCGACGGCGCGTGCGTCGATGAGCCCTGCGCCCTCGTGCCCTGCCCGGCGGGCTGGGCCTGCATCAACGGCAGCTGTGTGCGTGATCCTTGCGCCCTCTTGACGTGCCCCGCAGGTTTGACGTGCCGCAGCGGCGTCTGCCGCAACGATCCCTGCCTCGACGTGCGCTGCCCCGAGGGGGCGATCTGCGAGATCGTCCAAGAGACGGCGCAGTGTGTGCGCGCCGACGTCACCGCGCCGGACTGGGGGCCGATGCCCGACGTGCCCATCTTCGACGCGTATATCCCCGACGCCGCGCCCGACAGCGCCCGCCCTGACGTGGTGGAGGGCGACGGCGGCGTCATCGAGCGAGATCGTGGCGTGATCGTCGGCGATAACGGGGTGATCATCGGCGATAACGGGGTGATCATCGGCGATAACGGGGTGATCATCGGCGACGTCGGCGCGATCCGCGACGTTGGGCGCCCCCAAGGCGACGGCGACGCGCCCAATATCGAGGTTGACGTGGGGCTGCGGCCCGCCCCGACGGACGGCGACTGTGGTTGTCGCAGCGTCGCCGCGCCGCCGGGCGGCGCATTGTGGCTGATGGGGCTCTTGGGGCTGGCGGCGCTGCGCTCACGCAGGCGTCGTTAACTCTCCGAGGCGGGATGGGCGCGGGGCTCACCGACAAAAACGAGGCTCTCAGTGCGGCATTTGCCCACCGCGCCGCTCAAATCCGAGTCCGCTTGATAGGCGCCATAGTCGATCACCGGCAGGTTGCCGTCCATCACCATTAGATCAGTGACCTTTGTACAGGCCTTGCAGCCCGTGCAAGCCACATCACAGACCGCCTTGGCCTCCTTGCCGATGTCTTGGTTCGAGCAACCGACGATGAGCATCCTATCGGTTTTAAAGGGGATCATCGAGATCAGATCGCGCGGGCAGGCGGCCACGCAGGCCTTGCAGCCTGTACACTGATCGTTGGTCACGGCTACGCCGTCGATAATGCGGATTGCGTCGTCATTACAGACCCGCACGCAGTCGGCGAGGCCCAAGCAACCATAGACACAGCCCTGCACGCCGCCGACGAGGTGAGCCGCCGAGCAGGTCTGCTCGCCGTCATAGGGGCGCAGGTCATGGCGCTGCGCGCTGGTGGCGGTGCAATGGACCACGGCCTTGAGGCGGAACGTCTCGCCCGCCTCGACGCCCATGATCGCCGCCAGCGCCGCGATGCAGTCCCCGCCGCCGGGGCCGCAGAGGGTGATGTCCTCGCCGTTGGCGACGGCCTCGGCGTACTCACCGCAGCCGATGTAGCCACAGCCGCCGCAGTTCGCCGCGGGCAGCGCCTCGATGATCGCCTCGATCTTGGGATCGATCTCGACATAAAAGGCCTTGTTGGCCCAGCCCAGGACGAAGCCCATGACCACGGCCAGGAGGCTGAGGATGACACCCGCCAGCAAGATCGTCACTAAAGCTTGCATCACATCGCCTCCATTACAGGTTTAAGAAGCGCCGCAGAGTCTCCTCGACGCCCTTATCCATGCCGGTGAAGCCCATAAAGGCCATCGCCATGATGCCGGCGACGAGGAGGGCGATCCCAGGACCACGCAGGGGCTTGGGCACATCACACAGCTCCAGCTCTTCGCGGATGCCCGCCATGATCACGATCGCGATGGTGAAGCCGACGCCGCCGCCGATGGCCAGCGTCAACGCCTGATGCAGCCCCCAGAGCGCGGTGGGGTCTTGGAGATATTTCATGATCTCCAAGCAGGCGAAGAGGATCGCGCAGTTCGTGGTGATCAGAGGCAGAAAGACCCCGAAGCTCTTGTAGAGCGGGGGGTGAAACTTACGCACATACATCTCCACGAACTGAACCGAGGAGGCGATGACGAAGATATAGATGATGTAGCTGAGGATGCTGAGATCGACGGTGCCGTTACCGCCCATGCCCTGCCATATCCAGGTGGGCAAGGGGGCCTCGGGGCGCAGGATGAAGTAGGTGAAGTTCCAGCTGAGGAAGGCGGCGATGGAGATGACGAAGGTGACGGCCAGCCCCATGCCCAGGGCCATATCCACGCGCTTGGAGACGCCGAGGAAGGGGCAGATCCCCACGAAGTAGTGGAGGACGAAGTTGTTGATGATCGCCGCGCTGATGGCGATCAGAAAGAGCGAGAGGGTCGTCTCCATGATTTAAGCCTCCTTGGCCTTCTTGCGCTGCCCCCACCACTCGGCGACGCCCAGGAGCACGCCGAGGGTCAGGAAGGCGCCGGGGGGGAGCACGAGGATGCCCCAGCGGGGCCAGGTGGTGGGCGCCAGCAGCTCCACGCCGAAGAGGCTGCCGGAGCCCAGCAGCTCACGGACGGTGGCGATGCTGGCGAGGGCCAGGGCGAAGCCCAGGGACATGCCCAGGCCGTCGAAGAAGGCGACCTTGACGTCTTGCTTGGAGGCGCAGATCTCACAGCGGGAGATGATCAAGCAGTTGACGATGATCAGCGGGATATAGGGGCCGAGCGCCTTGCTCATCTCATAGAGGTAGGCGGCGAGGATCTTATCCGCGATGGTCACAAAGGTGGCGATCGTGAGCGTGAAGACCAGGATGCGCAGGTGGGGCTTGAGCAGGTTACGGATCAAGCTGGTGATGATGTTGGCGCTGATGAGCACAAAGCCCGTGGCGGCGGCCATGGTCATGGCGGGCTTGAGCCCGTTGGTGACGGCGAGCACGGGGCACATGCCCAAGAGCTGCCGATAGACCGGGTTCTCGGGGATGATCCCGTTGATAAACCGCTCGGTGGCGGTCGGTCCACTCGAAGCCATTACGGGATCTCCTTTACAGGGGCGGGCGCGACCGGGATCGACGCGGGGATTGGCGCAGGTTGGACCGGGATCGATGCGGGTGCGACCGGGATCGACGCGGGTTGAACCGGGATCGGCGCGGGGATCAACGCGGGTTGAACCGGGATTGACGCGGGCGCGACCGGGATTGACGCGGGCGCGACCGGAATTGACGCCGGAATCGACGCGGGCGCGACCGGAATCGACGCGGGGGCGACCGGAATCGACGCGGGCGCGACCGGGAGCGGCGCGGGGGCGACCGGGAGCGGCGCGGGCGCGACCGGGATCGACGCGGGGGCCGCCTCCTTGAGCGCCTTACCAAACGCCTTGATGGCCTTATTGATGGCGTCCGTGACCGCCACGGAGGAGATCGTCGCCCCCGTCAGCGCCTGCACCTGCCCCGCCGCCGCGGAGGCGTCCATTTTCTCGACCTTCAACGGCTTAGATAAAGGCATCCCCCGGAATTGATTGAGGAATAAGGTGTCGTCGGTGATGAAGTCGCCCAGCCCCGGCGTCTCCTTCTGGGAGAGCACAAACAGCCCCGTGATCTGCTCAAAGTCCGCAGTCACCCCCACCAAAAGCTCGATGGCGTCGGCGAAGCCCCCACCCACCGCAGGTAACACCCAGCCCAGGTGCGCGCCCTGCCCGTCGAAGATCTTGTAGACCTTCTTCTCCTTGCCGCTGACAGTGACGGTGACCTCCTCCACCTTGTCGCTGACGGCGCCCGGGACGAGGCTGGGGATCTGGGCGTAGGTCTCGTTGCGCTTGTTGTCTTTGATCTGATCGCTGAGGCCCAGCTGGACCCCCGCCAGCCCGGCGCCGTAGAGCAGCCCCAGGAGGATGACCAGCCACGCTTGCTTGATGTAGTTGTCCTTCATCTCTGCGGCCCCTATTTGCGCACTGGGACAGGGCCGCCCATGGGGGTCGGGACCGTCCAACGGTTGATCAGCGGGACCATGGCGTTCATCAGGAGCACCGCGAACATCACCCCCTCGGGGTAGCCGCTGAAGACACGGATCAGCACGATGAAGGCGCCGACGCCGATCCCAAAGGTGAGCTTGCCCTTGGCCGTGAGCGGGCTGGTGACCGGATCGGTGGCGATAAAGAAGGCGCCGAAGAGGAGCGCGCCGCCCAGGATCTGATCCACCGGGTTGAGCGGCGTAAAGCCCAGCGCGTAGGCCAGCCCCCCCAGCAACGCCGTGGCGCCGATGACGCCCGCAGGGATCTCCCAAGAGGCGGAGCGCCGCGCGCAGAGGTACACACCGCCGAGGAGCACGGCCAGCGCGCTCGTCTCGCCCAAGGAGCCGTTGCTGTAGCCCCAAAAGAGGCTCGTAAAGCTTGTGGCCTGATCAAAGGTGGCCTGGAAGGCGGCGGCGTCGCCGTTGATGACGGCCTTGGCCATCTCCTTGACCACGGTCAATGGCGTGGCGCTGGTCACGGCGTCGAGCGTGCTCTGGGCGTTGACGTAGCCCCCCGCGCCCATCTCCTTGGCGAAGGAGAGCATGACGAAGGCGCGGCCCACCATGGCCGGGTTGAAGATGTTGAAGCCCAGCCCACCAAAGGCGGCCTTGCCCAAGCCGATGGCCATAAAGGCGGCGATGACGCCGATGTAGAACGGCGCCTGCCAAGGCAGGGTGAGCGCCAAGATCACGCCCGTGACCACCGCTGAGAGATCCCACAGCTGGGGCTGTTGGCCGCGCAGCTTGGCGAACCCCCACTCGGCCGCCAGGGCGGCGGCGACGGTGACCAAGATCTGAAAGAGGGCGTGCTGGCGGAAGACGGCGATGGACCAGAGGATCGCCGGGGCGAGGGCGATGAGGACATCCCTCATCATGCCCTGGGTGGTCCAGCCCGCCATCACGATATGGGGGCTGGGGGCGACGGTGAGGTTGGGCGCGGGCGGCTCAGGCTTGGGCGCGGGCGCCTCGGGCTTGGGCGCGGGCGCCTCGGGCTTGGGCGCGGGCTCAGGTTTGGGCTCAGGCTTGGGCTCAGGCTTGGGCGCGGGCGGTGTCACCGCTTTGGGCGCGGCTTCCGGCTCGGCTTCGGGCTTGGCTTCAACTTCAGGCTCGGGCTTGGCCTCGGCTTCAGGCGCGGGCTTGGCCTCAGCTTCAGGCTTGGCCTCAGCTTCAGGCTTGGCCTCGGCTTCAGGCTTGGGCTTGGCCTCAGCTTCAGGCTTGGCCTCAGCTTCAGGCTCGGCTTCAGGCTCGGGCTTGACCTCGGCTTCGGGCTCAAGCTCAGGCTCAACTTCAGGCTTGACCTCGGCTTCAGGCTCGGGCTTGACCTCGGCTTCGGGCTCAAGCTCAGGCTCGGGCTTGGCCTCGGCTTCAGGCTTGATCTCCGCCTCAGCGCCCGGCTGCTCACCTTGGGCCGCGCTCTGGGCGACCTCAGGGCGCTCGTCTATATGCTTCATAATCCCTCAGCTCTTGGGCATCTGGGCCTTGCCCAGTCGAATCAGTTGGACCAGCGGGATCTGCGCAGGGCAGGCGAAGGCGCAGCTGCCACACTCAATGCAGGCGTTGAGGTGGTAGCGCTTGGCCACGTCCCAAGCCCGATAGCGCGCCGCGAGGGCCAGGCGCGTGGGCACAAGGTTGAGCGGGCAGACGTCCACGCAGCGCCCACAGCGCACGCAGCTCGTCTCCTCCGCCTTGGCCACGTCTTGGTGCGTCAGGATCGTAATCCCGCTCGTCCCCTTGGTGATCGGCGCGTCCAGATCGCCCAGGGTGAAGCCCATCATCGGGCCGCCCGAGATCACCCGCGCGGCGTTGTCCTGTAGCCCCCCACAGAAGTCAATCAGCGCGCGGTGGCTGACGCCGACCGGCGCCAGCACGTTCTTGGGGGTCTTGATGCCCGCGCCCGAGAGGGTCACCACCCGGTGCGTCAGCGGCTTGCCGCGCACCACCGCCCTGGCCAACGCGGCGGCGGTGCCCACGTTGAGCACCACCACGCCCTTGTCTAAGGGTAGGCCGCCCGTAGGCACGACCCGCCCCGTGGTGGCGTAGATCAGCTGCTTCTCGCCGCCTTGCGGATACTTGGTCTGCACAGGGATGACGCGCACCGGCGTCCCCTCGGCGGCCACCTTCATCTGCGCGATGGCCTTGGGCTTGTTGTCCTCTATCCCGATCAGCAGCTCCTTGGCGCCCGTGGCGTGCCCCGCCAGGAGCAGCCCGCAGATGATGGCGTCGGCGGCCTCCAACATCAGCCGATAATCGGCGGTGAGGTAAGGCTCACACTCCGCGCCGTTGAGCAGGATGGTGTCCACCGGCTTGGCGGCGTTCTTCATCAGCTTGACGGCGGTGGGGAAGGCCGCCCCGCCCTGGCCGACGATGCCCGCCGCGCGCGCCGCTTGGCTGATGCTGCTGGGCTCATAGTCGCTGAGATCCCTCGGCCACTCGCCGCCGTAGACGTCCTCAAAGAGCGCTCGCCCCTCAAGCTGCTCGCCCGCCGCCGTGATCGGGATCGCCTCCACCCGCCGCCCATTGGGCAGGGTGGTCTTGACCGGCTTGGCGGCCACGCCGTTGAGGCTGGCGTGGATCGGCGCGGAGATGAACGCCTTGACGTCGGCGATGACGTCGCCCACCTGCACCTTGGCGCGCGGCTTGACGGTGGGCGCGCAGGGGGCGCCGATGTGCTGCTGGACGGGGATTAAGACCAAGGGAGGGCTGGGGAGCACCTCGATGGCCTGGTCTTCGGCGAACCGCTTGCCCTCGGGGGGATGTACGCCCCGTGGGAAGGTCCCCGTGGCCGGGGTTGTGGCCGTGTTCATCTCGTTTGGCTCCTCGGGCTTGAACGATCTGCGATCAGGCTGATGACTGAGGTCGAGAGCATCCCTAGGAGCAGCCCCAAGGCGCCCCCAACCGCTTGTCCGCGCGCGTCGGCCTCGCCGCCGCCGTAGATGGCGCCGATGATGGCCAGCAGGATGGGCAGGAGGAAGACCCCCGCCGAGGCCAGGACAAAGCGCCCGCCCGTCAGCGGCGGCGGCGCGGCCTCGTCCGGCGCGCACACCCCCGCCTCGCAGGCGCGGCAGCTAGAGCAGTGTTTTTCTTCGTGCATGGACACCCTCCGCGGGGCACGCTGGCGCCTGGCGACAGCGAGGCGTGGTGAGGGCGCGGCGCCCTCTGAGGTTTGCGGGTATTATCGACCTTGCTGCACGGAGGTCAACCTTTGATTGAATGAACAAGTGAAGCCCCTCGGCGCCGATCCCTTTTAAAAAACAACTTAAAAATCGAATATTTGCGTTTACCCTTTGGCGTCCATGCGTGACACGCGGCGAGGAGGGCCGACGCTCTGGCTAGGGTCGAGGCGCGCCCTGTGGCATAGTGCGCCGAGGAGGTGGATGTGGCACCCATCGATAAAATCGAAGGGCTCAAGGCGGCGCCTGGGCTCAGCGAGGTTGAGGCGACAGAGGCGCTGAGCGGCGCGGCGGCCATCACCCCCGCAGCGGCGACCAGCGCGACGGCGGATCCCATCGTGGCGCTGTTCGAGGCCGCCGCCGCGCAGATCAAGGCCGGCGCCTTGGCGAGCCGAGAGGCCGCGCTGGAGGCCGCCGTCTCTGAGGTCTTGGCGTTACAGCTGCCCTTCATCGACGCGCCCACGCGCGCGGCCCTCAGCGTCCAGATCAGCGCCCAGCTCTGGGCCCACCCCGAGCTGAGCCAACGCGTAAATCGCTTGCTGGGCTGAGCGGCCAAAAAGAGAACTGGGCCGCCAAAAGATAACTGGGCCGCCAAAAAGACGATTGGGCGGCCAAAAAGAGAACTCGAAACCTTCCCTCTCAACCCCGCCTGAGATAAATATCCAAGGCGCTCGACACCACCCGGCGCGGCGCTCGATAACCCAGCCATCAAAGTCAACAGAGCCTAGGCCGAGGCTGTTGGGGTTTTTATTGAGGAGGGGCCGTTATCCAAGACCAACGCCCAACAGAGCCCAGCGTCGATGATCTGATCAGCCGACTCATTGACTTCACTCCCCGCTTCGAGGTGCAAGGGGAGCTGGCGCGCGGCGCCATGGGGCGCATCTTGGCCGCTTGGGATCTTCACCTCGGGCGCCCCGTCGCCATCAAGATCCTGCGCCGCACCAACCTCCGTGATCTTGATCGCGTCCGCTTCTTAGAGGAGGCCCAGGTCACAGGGCAGCTACAGCACCCCAGCATCATGCCTGTCTATGAGCTGGGGCGGCTGCGCGGCGAGATGGCCTTCGTGATGAAGCGCATCGAGGGCCGCAGCCTCAAGGAGATCATCGCCCTCCGCCGCGACGGCGGCGAGGACGCCGAGCCTTATAGCGTCATGCGCCTGCTGACGATCTTTCAGCAGCTGTGTACCGCCGTGGCCTTCGCCCACTCCAAGGGGGTCGTCCACCGCGATCTCAAGCCCTCCAACGTGATGGTGGGGGACTTCGGCGAGGTCGTCCTCCTCGACTGGGGCCTGTGTAAGATCATCGGCCAGGCCACGCGCTCGACCCGATCCACCAGCGCCCGCTGGCAGACCGTGGCGGGGCAGATCATCGGCACGCCCGCCTATATGGCGCCTGAGCAGGCCATGGGCCTCATCGATCAGGTGGACGCCCGCACCGATGTCTATGGGCTGGGCGCGATCCTCTACCAGCTCTTGACCCTCAAGCCGCCCTTCACCGGCAAGTCCAACCGGGAGATCGTCCGCCGGGTGCTGCGCGAGACGGTGCAGCCGCCCAGCCAGCGCGTGCCGGAGATGGAGATCCCCAGCGAGCTGGAGGCCATCTGCATGACCTGCCTTCAGCGTGATCCCGATAAGCGCTTTCGCAACGCCACGGCGCTGATGGAGGCGCTGACGACCTACCTGGAGGGGCCGCGCAACTCCGGGCCGAGCAAGGCGCAGATCAAGCAGCTCTTTGACGCGGGCGTCGCCGCCAACCTCCAGCGCCAAGAGCTGCTTGAGGATCTGGCCCTTGAGCGCGACACCTTGCAGATGGCGCAGCTGTCCCTCAATGAGGACGCCAACGCGGCGGAGCATGAGGAGGTCTGGGTCGCTGAGGCGCGGGTGGACCAGATCGAGATCGAGATCGCCCGCGTGATGGCCTCGGCGGTGGGGCAGCTGTCCCAGCTCGTCAGCCTCGCGCCGCATCACGTCGAAGGCCGCCGCCTCCTCTGTGAGCTGCTCCTCGTCCAGCTTGAGGAGGCCGAGCAGCGCCGCGAGGGGGGGTTGATGGCCTACTACAAGGAGCTGCTGCGCGCCTTCGACAACGGGGATCTCGAGAAGCGCTTGGCGGGGCAAGGCAGCCTCTCGGTGGAGGTCTATCCCCGCGATGTGCAGATGCGCTTGTCGTCCTATGTGGAGCACCAGCGCCGCTTGATCGTGGGCGAGGGCCGCGATGTGGGCCGCGCGCCGATCAAGCTCGATCCCATCAAGGCCGGGATCTACCACCTCCAAATCCAAGCCCAAGGCTACGTCCCCCTCGTCACCTCCTTCGAGGTCGAGCCCGGCAAGCAGACCCGGCTGCGGTTTCACCTCAAGCAGGCGCCGGGCTACAGCGGCTACGCGCTGATCCCCGCCGGGACCTTCCACTTCGGCGCGGGCAAGCCGGGGCGGGGCGTCGAGCAGGCGGTGCCCAACTTCTTTATCGCCGAGATGCCCGTCACCTCGGGGGCCTACCTGGAGTTCCTGCGCGCTTATCATGATCCCGATGAGGCCCTCGCCCTTGTCCCGCGCGCGCCCGATGGCCGCGCGCTGTGGTTTATCAACGGCGCGGGGATCTACGAGATGCCCCTCGGCTGGGACCCGCAGATCCCCGTCGTGGGCATCTCCCAGCGCGACGCCATGGCCTACTGCGCCTGGCTCAACACCACCGCCGACGCCACCTATCGCCTGCCGCATGAGGAGGAGTGGGAGAAGGCCGGGCGCTCGGGCGACGGGCGCAACTTCCCCTGGGGCGATCACTGGGACCCGAGCCTCGCCATGACCCCCGAGAGCTATCACGGCCACCTGCCCCCGCCCGTCGGCCCCCGAGAGGCGGACGTCTCGCCCTATGGCGTCTACGATCTCGCGGGGGGGGTCCGTGAGTGGACCCTCACGCCCGCGCCTGGGCGCAGATCGGAGATCGTGGTGGTGCGCGGGGGCTCATATCTCACCGGCGGGGAGAGCGGGCGGCCCTTGTGGTACCGCGACATCCTCCACCGAGATCGCGTCGCCATGGACATTGGCTTCAGGGTGATCAAGACTCCCCGCGCTTAGACCCACCACGACCATATCCGCGAGCGGATCCGTTGAGGCGCGTGGGCTCGCCGAACTGGGCGCGCCAGGGCGCTCGTCGCCTGGGTTTTAACAAGAATGAGGAGAGAACCTTGACGGGTTTCGATGCAGAAGCGCTCTCAAACCTCAACGATCAGAGCTGGCGGCGTCTTGGGATTACCCAGACCTTTGATCGCCTCTTGGTGGAGGCCGTCATCACCTCTCCGGGGAGCGTCGCCGCCATCCGTGGCGCCGTCGGGCGTCAACTTCAGGCTGGCGCGGCGAAGTTCTGGGACTTGAGCTTTCCCCAAATCAAGCGCGATCTGTGCCGTCGGGGCATCCTCCATGAGGACGCAGAGGCGCTGGGCTTGGCCGAGGAGTTCGCCGACAAGCTCTCCAAGCTCCTCGACGATCTCGCCGGCGGCGTCAGCCGCGTTGAGCCGACCCCCAACGTCACCTTAGAGGACATCCTCAGCAAGACCGCCGCGCGCGAGGCCGCTGAGAAGGCCAAGAAGAAGAAGGCGCCGGTCAAGGCCAAGAAGAAGAAGGCCGACGATGAGGCCGAGCCAGCCAAGCGCGAGCCCAAGGCCAAGAAGAAGAAGGCGCCGAGCAAGGCCACCGAGGGCAAGGCCACCGAGGGCAAGGCCGCCCAGGGCGCCGCCGGCGGGCTGCCCGCCGCGCTGCCCGCCGCCCCGTCCAAGGAGCTGTTCACCTCCCTGCGCATCAACAAGCTGCTCGACGCCCTCGATAACGTGCAGCTGCTCAAGAGCCAGCTCGCCGGTCGCCTCGGGCTGCGCGGCGCCGATCTCGATCACTTCCTGACGATCGCCAGCCAGCTGGAGATCACGCGGGTCATGCGCGACTCGCTGATGAATGATGAGATGGTCGAGCTGCACTTTCGGGGCAGCGAGCTGGCCAAGACGAGCAGCGCCGAGCGCCGCCAGGTCCTCATCAAGCTCGTCAAGGAGCTGCGCGAGGCCGCCGAGGGCTGATCCGCCCGGAGATCCGCCATGCCCCCCCCCGCTCAGACCCTCCAGCTCGCCCTTGAGGTGCCCCAGACCCACGCCGAGGGGCCGGGGCGGCGCTACGCGCTGTGGGTTCAAGGCTGCCCCATGCGCTGCGCAGGCTGCTGCAACCCCCAAATGCTCCCCTTCGAGGGCGGCTACGCCCGCGAAATCGACGCGCTGATCAAGGACATCCTCGCCGCCGAGGTGGACGGCGTGACTTTCCTCGGCGGCGAGCCCTTTGAGCAGGCCGAGGGGCTGGCGCGGGTGGCCCAAGCCTGCCAAAAAGCCAAGCTCAACGTGTTGATCTTTAGCGGTTTTACGCTCAAGGTCCTGCGCAGCCGCGCCGCCCACGATCCCCACGTCGCCGCCCTGCTTCAGCGCGCCGATGTCCTGGTTGATGGCCCCTATCAAGCCGCCCTCTCGCCCGATCCGCGCCGCTTCGTCGGCTCCAGCAACCAAGAGATCCATCACCTCACCGACGCCATCAGCGCCGAGGCGTGGCGGCGCGGCGCTGAGCGCGTGGAGATCCGCCTCGTGGGGGGCGAAATCCACATCAATGGCTGGCCCGCGCCGGGCACAGAGGGGGTGATCCACCCGGGGCGACACCGCGATCCCGCGCGCCGCGAGGCCGAGGCGCTCAGCGAGGCCGATCGACAGCGCTTGGGCTTCCTTGAGGCGCTCCTGACGGGGCGTTCTTGGAAGGGCGATGCGCCGCCGGAGGCGCCGATCAGCGTGATCTTGGCGGCGGAGGCGGCGCGCCGCCTCCAGGCCCACGTGACGCGCGCGCTGCTGCGCGAGGGGGTGGCCTCCAAGGCGGTGCTGCGGGGCGGTGAGATCGTCCACCTGCGCCCCATGGATCGGCTGCCGCCGCCCCTGCGCTTTGGTCAAGCCACGCACGCGCTGTGGCGCGAGGGGCCGATGACGCTGGGCAAGCTGGCGACGGCGGGGGGGCAGGGTAAGCGCCTCCTGCGCGGCTGGCTGCGCGCCAGCGATGAGCCCGGTGATTGGCTGGTGCTGCTGCTCGCCCATGAGCACCTCCACGCCTTCAGCGCGGGCCTGGACAACGTCGAGGCGCTGCGGGCGCGCTTCATCCAGACCTCGCCGCTGGTGGCGCTGGCGCGGCTGGCGCCGCACGCGCGGCGGGCCGATCTCTTTAAGCCCAAGCACGCGCCGCTGCTGGAGCTGTGGGCGGGGTTCTTTGAGGCGGCGTGGACGGCGCGGCTGCGCGAGGCCTTGAGCACCCCCGACACGGAGATGCGCTCGACGCTGGCGTATGCGCTGTACGCCCTGGTCCGCGAGGCCGATGAGGCGCGGCGGGCCGATCTGCTGGCGCCGCTGCTGTCGGCGTGGGCGGCGGTCGTCGAGGACATCACCCCCGATGACATCCAGCGCCGCCTCTTCACCTGCGCGGTGGGGGACAACCGCCGCGCCGCCACGCGCGCCTATGAGGCGCTCTTTGAGGTGGCGATGGCCTTGACGCGCCTGCGCCACGCCCTGACCTTGAGCTACGGCGAGCCTCGCTTCTACGAGGGGCAGCTCTACGGCGCCCTCTATGACGCGCGCTTCGCCCCCATCGCCTCGACCCTGGCGACGCGGCGCCGCCAAGCCCTGGGGATCTTCGGCTAGCTCGCGCCGCGCGCGATCAACGGCGGCCATCTGCGCCGCGCTGTGCTATGTACACCCCGCGTGGGCGACTCAACGCGCCCCGCGCCGCGTGAGGAGGGATCGTGAGCCGAGGTTATCGAGTCGGAGTGCCCCAAGTCGTGGCCCAGGTGACGGCCCGCGCCGAGGATCAAGCCACGCTGGGCCTGGATCTGCTGGCCATCTTGCCCCCCGAGGAGATGATGGGGCTCTTGCGCGAGGCGCTGGCCGAGGCGGGCTGGCGCGAGGAGGGCGCGGCGCTGCGCCGCGAGATCAGCGGCGTCGATGCCCGCCTTGAGGGCGATGAGATCACGCTGACGGCGCGCCGTGAGGCTCAGATCACAGGGCGCGGCGCCAGTAAGCAGCAGGCGGAGATCGCCGCCGAGGCCCAGCTTGAGGGCAAGCAGGCGCGGCTGGCCGAGGGCCTCAGCGCCCAGCTGGAGCGCGCCGCGCGGGCCTTGGGCGTGGAGCTGGAGGCCGCCATCCAAGGCGTCTATGGTCGCGCCCTGCGCCGCCGCGCCGCCCAGATGGGGGAGATCTCCTCGGTGGTGGAGCGCGAGGTCAACGGCGAGATCGAGCTGACCATCAAGGTCACGGTGTGATGCGCGCGCGCCAGGCGGTGGAGGGGCGAGGGCGATGACGCGCCGCCGTGTGCCCATCGCGCAGCTGCCGACGCACATCCGCGTGGAGGAGGCCGTCGAGGCCGCCTGCGCCCAGGACATTGAGCTTATCGTCGCCGCGCTGTCCCGCCGCGCCAGCGTCTTTGTGGAGTGCGACAAGGCCCTCAACCTCTACCTCTTCTTGGCGCTGCGGGCGCGCTTTCGCCGCGATAAAGAGGTGCAGCTGGCCCTGATCGACGGTCGTCATCGCGGCGAGGGGCCAGATCGCGGCGCCATTGGCAATATGCTCATCCAGCTCACCGAGGCGATCCGTGGCGAGACCTCGCGGCGGGTCTTGGTGCTGCCACACCTCGATCTCCTGACCACGAGCAGCGGCCAGCTGATCGCCGAGGCCCGCGAGGCGCTGCCGCTCTTGTATGAGAACCCCGAGGTGGTCTTGCTGGGCTTCCGCGATCCGAGCCTCCCGGTGCCCCGCGCCCTAGAGGCCCTCTTCGCCACCCGCCGCGTCATCTCGGGGATCCCCCGCGCGGCGCTGCCTCAGCTCATCACCCAGCGCGAGGCCCGCGCCATCGAGGCCGAGGGCTTCGATCCTTTCGGGCTCTATAAGTACGTCTCCGGCCTCAACCCCGTGCGCTGCCGTCAGCTCTTGGAGCAGCTGGCCTACCGCCGCGAGGCCCCGCCAGGGCGCCCCAACGCGCGGCGGATCTATCGGCTCCTGCGCGATCAGACGCAGCCCGGCGAGGCGGAGATCCCCTCGGTGGATCTGGATAAGGACGTGGCGGGCTATGCCGAGGTCAAGCGGCGGCTCAAGGAGGAAATCCTGGATCTGATCGCGCTCAAGGACACGCGCGATGAGGCGGCGGAGGTGGAGGAGATCGAGGCGCTGATCCCACGCGGCGTGATCTTGTACGGGCCGCCAGGGACGGGCAAGACGTTTATCGCCAAGGCCATGGCCACGGCGCTGGACGCCACGATCCATGTCGTCTCCGGGCCAGAGCTGAAGTCCAAGTGGGTGGGCGAGAGCGAGGAGAACCTGCGGGCGGTGTTCCGTAAGGCCCGCGCCAGCGCCCCGGCGCTGATCGTCTTCGATGAGATCGACGCCTTCGCCCAGCATCGCGAGCGTGAGACGGGCTCAGGGGTCGAGCACTCCATGGTCAACCAGCTGCTGACCGAGATGGACGGCTTCCGCGCCAATGAGCAGATCCTCATCATCGGCACCACCAACCTGCTGTCGTCGGTGGACGTCGCCCTCCTGCGGCCCGGACGCTTTGAGTTCCTCATCCCCATCCCCGCCCCCGACGCCGAGGAGCGCCGCGCCATCCTCGATCTCTATGACGCGCGCTTTAAGCTGAGCCTCGATGAGCCCACCCGGCGCTATATCGTGCGGCGCACGGCGGGGGAGACGGCCGAGGGGATGCCCTATACCGGCGATCACCTCTACGCCATCGCCCGCGGCCTTAAGCGGCGCGCCCTGCGGGGCGGCGGCGCCTTGGGCGTCGAGGACGTCGAGCGCGCCCTCAGCCGCCACGCCGGGCGGCGGATCAAGCTCTGCGCGGAGGAGGAGCGGGTGGTCGCCCATCACGAGGCCGGTCACGCGCTCTTGGCGATCTTGCTGCCCGAGGCCACGCCGCCGGAGCGGATCTCCATCGCCGCCGACGGGGGCGACAGCCTCGGCTATGTGCTGCGGGCGGCGCGGGCCAAGCCTTATACCTTGACGGCGGCGGCCCTGCGGGCGGAGATCTGCGTGGGCTTGGGGGGCTACGCGGCGGAGCACGCCTTCCTCGGCGCGCCCTCCATCGGGGCGCTGGCCGATCTGCGCCAAGCAACGGAGATCGCACACGCGATGGTCGTCCACTACGGGATGTCTGATCTGGGGCCAATGAGCGAGACGGCGGCGCCGATCTCCGAGGCCCGCGCCGCGCAGATCGATATGGAGACGCGGCGCATCATCGACGAGGCGCTGAGCGAGGCCCTGTTGGTCTTGAAGGCCAACGCGGGGATGTATCAGGCCCTGGTGGCTCAGCTGATCCGCGATAAGGTGATCGACGCTGCGGCGTTGGAGGTGAAGCATGGCTGAGGTGACGCTGCGCCTGCGGCGCGATCCCCTGACCGGGGCGCGTGAGCTGGTGATCGACTATGAGTCCGCGCCCGATGATCTGGGCTTTGAGCATGAGCAGGCGCACCGCGAGCACGTCGAGGCGGCCCTGGGGGCGGCG
>JAHJCH010000108.1 GCA_018813065.1 Myxococcota bacterium | reverse complement strand
GTGAGGGAGGTTGAGATCCTCGTAGATGACGGCCTCAAGGCGGTAAACAGGCAGGAAACCAGGCGCCTCGGCCAAGATCCGCGCCACCACGGCCAAGGCCTCGCCGTGTCGTCGGGCGTAGTAGTGCCGCCAGCCCTGATCCAAGGCCAGCTGGAGGGCGTCCCAGGTGTCCGCCTCGGGCAGCGGCCCCCACAAAGGCGCGCTCTCCAGCGAGGCGCGCTCATCCTCCGACAGCAGCCGCGCCAGGGCCAAGCGGCTGCGGGCGCCCGGCTCATGCACCTCGGCGCCCTCCACGGCCACGCGCGGGGCCAGCAGCGCGCGATCGGGCAGGTGAGCGCGGCGGGCGTAGTCGGCGTAGTCGCGCAGGGCTCGCGCCGGGGCGTCATCGCCCTGAACGGCGGCCTCCAAGGCCCCCCAGATCCAGGCGATCTCCTCGTCTTCGGGGCGCGGGCTCAGCGCCGGTGGCGTCGGCGGCGCGATCCAAGGATCGTCATGGGCCGTCACCCCCGCCAGGGGCGCGCCCGCCGCGTCGGTGACGCGCATCAACAGCCGCCACGCGCCCTCCTCCTGGCTGATCTCAACCTGAATAAGATTGTCGCCCGCCCGCAGCTTGATGGGGATAGCGGCTTGATCGAGCCACGCGCCGTGGCTGCGCTCGTCGGCGTAGACCAGCTCATCGTTGAGGATCACCCGCGCGGCGTCATCGGCGCCGAGGCGCAGGACCGCCCAGCGCGTCGCGTCGCTGTGAAGCCGCGTCGCCACGGTCGCTTGCGTCCAGGTGGAGGGGCGCAGGTAAGCGTCGAGGCGCAGCGCGCCGTCGAGGGGCTCGGGGTAGGGCCGAAAGCCCGCTGGATCGAGCGGGCCGAGCCGCGCGGGGCCGAGCCGCATCTGAACAGCGCCGATCAGGCCCAGCCGCCGCGCCGCCGCGTGTACCGCCTCGATGTCCAAGGCGTCATAGGCGCGGCTGAGGGCGGCGAAGTCGGCGACGGCGCGCACCAGCGGGGCGTGGCGCTGATCCTCGGCGACGCGCCGCAGCCGCCGCTCGATGTCGCCAACCGGGAGGTGCTCGCCGAGGGCGTCGAGGCGCAGCACATCCACGGCCACGGCCAAGCCGCGCGTGGCGTCGATCCGCGCGGTGAGGCGCGCCGCCTCACGCTGCACCTCATCACGCGGCGGAGGCCCGGCGAACGCCAAGGACAGCATCAACGGGATCGCCCAAGGGCGCGGCGCAGGGCGCATAAGCCTCCACTTTATTTGTTTCAATGGTCCTGACATTCAGAGAGGACCTGTTGAATCGAGCCGCAGGGCTGCGTAAGCAGCCCGAAGCCCGACATTTTTCGGACTTCATCCGGGTAAACCCGGACAGGCCGGAGCAAGGAAACAATCCTCAGAGCGGATTTTTTCGCGGCGAAGCGCCTGCCCCCGCGTTCTCGCGGCTGCGCCGTGAGAACGCGGGGGTGATGGCCGAGAAAATGTCACAGCTAAAGTTGTTTAAGCGACGCCCTCAGCGTGAGATAGTGCGCGCAATCCTTGAGAGCCGCCGTGTTGGTTTCTATCTTGTCTGCTCACCAAAGAGAACAAGAGGCGCTGCGCGATGAGTAAATGCCCCTTCTGCGAGACGGCGTTGAAGCCAGGCGCCAAGCGCTGCCACGCCTGCGGGCGTAATCCCGATGAGACGCTCCAGTTTGAGCCATCGGGCCGCACGCTCCCAGGCAGCCCGCCGTATCAGCAGGAGGCCTCCGTGGGCTCGCTTGAGTCGCGTGGGCTCCTCCTGCCGCCCAAGCGCGCGCCCACGCTGTCGGCCCTGGCTGATTCACGCGACTTCAGCGACGAGGGCGAAAGCTCCATGGCCCGGCTGCGCGATGACTCCCTGGGCATCAGCCCCAAGACCCGCCTCAAGCAGCCAGGGCGCCTCCAGATCGGCGACGTCTTCGAGGGCTATCACGTGGACGTGACCTTGGGTGAGGGCGGCATGGGGCGCGTGTTTCGGGGCACGCACCAGATCACCGGGCAGATCGTCGCGCTGAAGGTGCTCCACCCGCACCTCTTCTCCGATGAGCGCCAAAAAGCGCGATTTATCAATGAAGCCAAGGTGTTAGCGACACTGAGCCACCCCGGCTTGGTGCCCCTGCTCGGCTTCCATCACGCCTACGGCATCATCTGCATCATCATGCCCTTCATCTCGGGCAAGACCCTCTACAGCGTGCTGCGCGAGATCGGCGCGCTGCCGATGGAGAAGACGCGCTATTGGTTTGGCGAGGTCTGCGCGGCCCTGGCCTATGTCCACAGCCAGGACATCCGTCACCGCGATCTCAAGCCCGCCAACATCATCATCAATGACGCCGACAAGGTGCTGCTGACCGACTTCGGCGTCTCGCGCGTGGTCAACAGCCAGTCGTTGACCATGACGGGCATGGTCGCGGGCACCGCCGAGTACCTCGCCCCAGAGCAGGCCACCGGCGCCACCAAGGACGATCCGCGCAGCGATCTCTACGCCTTGGCCGTCCTCCTCTATCAGATGCTCACCGGTCAGCTGCCCTTCCAGCACCCCGAGCCCGCCCAGATCCTCCTCAAGCACCTCAACACGCCGCCGCCGCCGCCGCGCACCATCCGCCCGGAGATCCCTGCGGCGGTCGAGGCCGTCTTGCTCAAGGCGCTGGCCAAGTCCCCCGAGGATCGTCAGCCCAGCGTAGAGGCCTTCCATGTGGCCTTGGAGGAGGCCTTCGAGGGCGCGGGGATCGCCAAGGCCACGCCCGGCACCCCGGTGGAGCGCGACGCGGCGCTCGATGACGCCAACACGCGGCTGCGCCTCAGCGGCCCCCCCCCGGCCAGCAGCGCCCCGCCCACGCCCCAGCAGCCCTCCGAGAAGGAGATCTGGGGGGATCTCAGCGAGGCGCCCGCCAAGAAGGGCCAGCGCAAGCCAGGCCGTGGCGTCTTCCTGCGCCTGGTGATGATGAGCCTCTTGGGCACGCTCTTCGGCGCGGGGTTGGCGCTGGGGCTGTGGTACTTCCTGAGGCATCAGTGATCGAGGCGGTGTTCCTCCTCGCGGCCCTGTATTACCCCGAAGAGCGCGTCGGCGAGGCCGCGTTGTTCGTCGAGGTGGGCGCCGCCGCCTTCCTCAGCGCGCGCGGCGCCCTGGCCGACCGCGCCCCGCCGCCGCGCGCCCTGGGCTTGGGCTTCAGCTATGAGATCGAGGCGGTGCGCTTGGCCTGGCGGGCGCGGCTGGCCAGCCACCCGGATCGACCAGGCCGCTTCGCCCAGCTTGACTTGGTGGGCGTCGAGCGCGTGTTGGCCCCCGCCCAGGCGCGCTGGCGCCCCTTCTGGCGGCTCAGCCTGGGCCTCGCCCTGGATCTGGAGAGCGGCGGCGCGGCGCGCCTGGGGGATGAGGGCTACTTTGACGGTGGCCCCTCGGGCGGCTTCGCGCTGGCCCATGCCTGGGGGCTGGATCTGCGCCTGGGCGGGGGCTTCTTGCGCCTCGAAGCCGAGGGCAAGGCCTATGAGGGCGTCGGCCTCGGCGGCGCGCTCCTGGCGGGCCACCTCGCTGGGGGCTGGTGCTTCTGATGCGCGCGCGTTGGTGGCTCCCCTGGGCGCTCTTGCTGGGCTGCTCAAGCGCGCCCCCCGCCGCTCGGCCAAGCCCGCTGCCCTCCGGCCCTGGCGTCTATACGCTGCGCTATAACCCCGCCGCCTGCCTCAGCCACGTCCCCGAGGCCCAGTTTGAGCTGCGCCTGACGCCGCCGCGCGTGGGCCTGGGCTGGGAGCGTGTTTACCTGGAGGACGAGGCCGAGGGCGAGGTGATCAAGGCCCTCAACGCTGCGGCCAGGCGCGCGCCCGAGGCGCTGCACCGCGTCCAAGGAGATCTGCGCGAGCGGGCGGTGAGCCTGGCGGGGGGGCACAGCGGGCGGGCGCTGATCATCGAGGCCCTCAGCGTCGATGCCCCTCCACCCTGAGCGGCGCCTCATCCAGCCAGGCGCGCAGCCGCCCATCCTCATCGGTCCGCCACGCCGCGCAGCCCCGCGCGGCGTAGCGCGCCAGCACCTCGGGGCTCGGCGCGCCGAAGTGGTTGCCCGCGCCGACGGAGATCAGCGCGGCTTGGGGCGCCAAGGCGTCGAGCAAGGCCGCGCTGCTGGAGGTGCGGCTGCCGTGATGAGGCGCCTTTAAGATCGCGGCGGGCAGCGGCCCTTGCGCCAAGAGCCGCTGCTCCCCCGCCGCCTCGATGTCGCCCACAAGCCAGGCCGCTTGCTTAGGCCCCTCTGCCCGGATGATCAGAGATGCGTCGTTCTCCGAAGCCGTCGCCGCCGCGCCCCCCCAAAGATCCAAGCGCAGCTCGCCCAAGATCAGGCGTTGATGCCCCTCGACGGCCTCGGGTTGGGGGCCAGACAAGATGCCTAAAGGCGCGCGCCCGTGGTGTAAAAGGCGATCAACCCGCGTCGCCCCCAGGATCGCCTTGAGCCCGCCCCGGTGATCGGCGTGGTGGTGGCTCAAGATCAGCGCGTCGAGCCGATCTACGCCCAGGTAACGCAGGTGCGTCAGGATCGCCCGCGCTTTTGAATCTGGACCGGCGTCCAGGAGTACAGCCGCGTCAGGGCCGTGGAGCAAGATCGCCTCGCCTTGGCCCACGGCGATGACCTCCAAGCGCAGGCCCTTGGGCGCCCGCGCCCCGCTCCAAGCGGCCAAGATCAAGGTCAGGGCGAGGCCCAGGGCGGGCGCGCGGCGCGGGCGACGGCGCCACAGCCAAAGCCAAACCAGCGGCGCGGCCAAGAGCGGGGCCATATGCGCGCCGATCACCCTCGGCGGCGCCCAGCTGGCGAAGACCTCGGCCATGGCGTAGAGGATCTCGGCGCCGATGGCCGCCGCCGTCAGCGGCGCGCTCGTCAGTGGCGCGATGAGCAGGCCCAGCGCGCCGAGGGGCACCAGGATCGAGGCCGCCAGCGGCGCCAAGATCAGGTTGGCGATGGGCGAGATGGGCGTGATCAGGCCAAAGTGGAGGGCTTGGATGGGCGCGGTGGCCGCCGAAGCGACCACGGCCACCGCCACGGCGCCGATCCACGGGCCTTTGCCCCTCGGCGCGGCGGTGATCAAGGCCAAGACGGCGCCAAAGGAGAGCTGAAAGCCCGGCTCTTGGGCCAGGGAGGGCGTGGCGCCCATGATCACCAAGGCGGCGGCGCCCAAAAGGTTGAGCGGGGCGGGGCGGCGGCCCAGGGCGCGCCCCAGCAGGTAGAGCGTGACCATCAAGCCCGCCCGGCGCGCCGAGAGGGGCAGCTGAGCCAGGATCACGAGGGCCCAGGCGGCCAAGATCGCCCCGCCCGAGGCCCAGAGATCGGGGCGGGTACAGCTGCGGCGGATCAGGAGGCTGAGGAGGGCGAAGGTCACCGCCGCTAAGCCGCCGACGTGGAGGCCGCTGACGGCCAGGAGGTGCCCCGTGCCGCTCTGGCGCAGGGCCTCGACGGCCCCCGCGTCCACCGCACGGGCGTCGCCGAGCAGGAGCCCCGCCAGCAGGCCCGCGCCGACGGGGTGAGGCAGGGCCTCAAGGCGGCGGCGCGCGGTGAGGCGGGCCTCGACGAGCGCGCGTCGCCACGCAGAGGCGGGCTTGAGGAGGTGGAGGCCGCCACGCGACCAAGCAAAGGCGCCTCGACGCGCCGCCCAGGCCTCGCCGTCGAGATCTCCGGGGTTGAGCGCGGGCGTCGGCGCGCGCAGGGGGCCAAAGGTCAGCGCCTCGGCGCCCACCGCCAGCCCCGGCGGCGGCGGGCCGGGGCGCTTGATCATGATCTCCTGGCTGGGAGCGGCGTGGGGGCTGAGCTGGGCGTAGGTGCCATCGCCTTCGATGCGTAGAGCTGTGATCAGGCCGATGATGGGATCGTCGAGGGGCGCGCGCGGCGCGGCGCGGCGGCGGGCCTCCAGGTGCCCCGCCAGGCCGCCGATCCCTGCGGCGATCAAGCAGAGGCTGATGAGGGGCTTGAGCCGGGGCGTCCAGCCCAAGAGGAGCAGCGGCAAGGCGATCAGCCCGAGGGTCGCGCCGATGAGGTAGGCGAGCGCGGCGTAGGCCAAAGGGGCGCGGGTCTCAAACATCAAGAGTCCTCCGCCCGCGCCCTCGGGCAGCGCGCTGCGGCGTCACGCTCATCGCGCAGGGTCGTCGCGGCCCCTGATCCCGCGCGGGTTTCATGTTATGAGGCGTCGTTGCCCTTGGCTCAGAGGCTCAGATGCGCTCAACGCTCACCCTCACGCCGTTGATGTGGGGTCTCCTCTCGCTCCCGCTCAGCGATCAGCCCGCGCCGCCGACCCCGATCCCCGTCGAGCCCGCGCCGCCCCTGATCCTTGTCGAGCCCACGCCGACGAGCCCGCGCGCCGTAGATGAGGCGCCCCAAGAGGCGCCGCTCTCGGATAAAGCGGGCTGCGTCGCCTGTCACCGCGCTCATCATCCCCAGATCGTCGAGGCCTGGGCCAAGGCGCGCTGCGGGGGCGCGCGCGTGGGCTGTGAGGACTGTCATGGCGTCGATCACGATCAAATGTTCCGTCAAGAGGGCCGCGTCTCGCCCAAGGTCTGCGCCCGCTGTCACCCTCAGCAAGCGGCGCAGATCGCCGAGGGGGCGCACACCCACAGCATCCATGATGATCCGCAGTATCAAGCGCTGAGCCCCAGCGAGCGCGCCGCCACCTGCGATGCGTGTCATCGGATCGGGCGGGTGTTCGAGGACGGCGGCCAGGGGGACTGCGCGGCCTGCCACGCCGATCACGCCTTCTCAAAAGCGCGGGCGCGCCGCCCAGAGGCTTGCCTGACCTGCCATACGGGCGCGGAGCACCCCGAGTTTGAGGCCTGGACGGCCTCCAGGCACGGCGTCGCCTATCAGACCGGCGACGCTCATGCGCCAGGCTGCGTCGCCTGCCACCTCAAGGATCATCGCCTCGTCCCCCTGAGCTTGGGCGGGGGCCTCTTTGGCGCCGCCCTCGCCGGGGAGATCGGCGCGCAGCTCAAGGGCGCGGGCTCACGCGGTCGCCCGCTGGCCCTTCAGCAAGGGACGCTGACGCGGGCGGACTTTGAGGCTCGCCGAGCGGAGATGGTCGCGATCTGCCGCGATTGTCACTCGGCGCGCTTCGCCAAGCGCCATCTCCAAGAGGCGGACGCGGCCAAGCGACGCACGGATGAGATCATCGCCGAGGCCGCGCAGCTCATCTGGGCGCTCCATGAGGAGGGGCGCCTTGATCCCATGCCTGCGGATCGCCCCCCAGTCCCTGGTCACGGTCACGCCCTGGTGATGGGCGCGGTGCGCGGCGGCGTCTCGCGCATCGAGCAGCTGTTCTTCCGCCTCGCGCGGGTCGAGCGGGCCAAGGTGTTTAAGGGCGCGTATCACAGCGCGCCGCATCAAACACACGGCGGTTTGCTTGAGATGGAGCTTTCCCTGGGTGAGATGAGGCAGGAGGCCAAGCGGCTCAGAGCGCAAGGCAATGTGATTGAGCTTAATGAGTAGCCGCCAGCCCCCAGCCCCCCGCCGCGCCCTCTGCGCGCAGCGGTCTAGACGCAGGCGGGGCGCTCGATTATTAAGAGGCTCAGCGATCTTAAAAGCCGGGAGGTGTGCTTGAAGTTCTTGCTTATCGTCAGTCTCCTCATCGCGGCTTGCGGCGGCCCAGGCGAGCTGGGTGATCCCGACGGGCGACGCGATCGGGCTCAGCCGATGCCGCTCAACAAGGTCTTCAGCGACTCGCTGACCTGGGACGGGGATGATCGCGCGGATTGGAAGATCTTTTATGTCGAGGCGCCCGGGCTCCTCTATGTCACGGTGGCCTTTGATCGCCCCGATGGCAGCTGCGAGGTCGTCTTGCGTGATCGCTTCGGCGCTCATATGGCCCGCGAGGTTCAGTCCAATAACCCCAAGATCGAGCTGGCGCGCCGCGTTACGCCTGGGCGCTTCTTCGTCTGGGTCAACGCACCCGATGAGCAGTGCGCCAGCCAGTACGCCATCGAGGCGCGCATCGATCCCGATTGAAGCGGAGATGAGCCGATGGACTTTGTCGTAGGGGGCTCGACGGACGTCGGCCAAAAGCGCAGCGCCAATGAGGACGCTTATCAGCTGGTCCTCAGCGAGAAGCTGTGGATCCTCGCCGATGGCATGGGCGGTCACGCCTCAGGCCAGGTCGCCAGTCAGATGGCCGTTGAGGTCATCGCCGATTTCTGGGTGCGCTGGCGTCATGAGCCCGACTTCGTCTGGCCCTTTGAGATCATCGAGGGCCGCAGCTTCACCGAGAACAGCCTGCTCAACGCCGTGCGCGCCGCCAATGTGCGCATCTATAACCGCGCCCAGATCGATGACGCCTGTAATAACATGGGCACCACCGTGGTGGTCATGGCCCATGATGATCAGGTGGGCTTCGTCATCGCGCACGTCGGCGATTCGCGCTGTTATCGCTTGCGCGACGGTCACTTGCGTCAGCTGACGGTGGATCACTCCTTGGTCAATCACCTCCAGCGGGTGTTTCACCTCAGCGAGGCCGAGGCGCGCGCGCGGGCAGGCTCCAACGTGATCGTCCGCGCCGTGGGCTTGGAGGATGACGTTGAGCCTGAGCTGACCGTCGATCATCCCCAGCCCGGTGACATCTATATGAGCTGCTCAGATGGCCTCAGCGATCTGGTCGATGATTGGATCATCCAGTCCATCTTGATGGGCAACACCGGCGCGCCGCAGGAGGCCGCTGAGGCCCTCATCCGCGCCGCCAACCGCGAAGGCGGCACCGATAACATCACCGTGATCGTCGCTCAGGCCCTCCCTTGACCGCTGATCCTCGCTGGCTCGATGGCCTCGATGAGGCCCGCCGAGGCCTGTGGCGCTCCGCCATCGAGTCCTTCGCCGCCGCCGCCGCCGCTGATCCCTGCGATCCCAGCCCCGCCATCGCCGAGGCGCTCTGCCTCGTCGAGCGGGGGCTGCTCAATCAAGCCATCGTGCGCCTAGAGATGGCCCCCGCCCTGCGCGATCCCCCCCCCGCTTGGGCCACTCGCCTGGCTTGGCTGCGCGCCGCCGTTCACCTCCAGGCCGGGGACGCCTACGCGGCGCAGCGCGCCGCCGATGCCCTGCCGCGCGCCCTGCGCCGCCGGGCCTTAGCCACCATCTGGCTCAACAGCGGTGAGGTGGATCGGGGCGTTCGCGCCCTCTGCGCGAGCGTCGAGAGGAAAAAAGCCCGCCCGTATTGACAGCCCTTGGGGGGTGCTTAGCTTCCCGCCGTATCCGCACACACCCTTTTCACGAGGTCGTCATGGGTAAGATCATCGGTATTGATTTGGGCACCACCAACTCTGTCGTCGCGGTGATGGAGGGTGGTGAGCCTAAGATCATCAACAACGAAGAGGGCGCCCGCACGACCCCCTCGGTCGTCGCTTGGGACCAAAAAGGTGAGGTGCTCGTCGGTCAGGTGGCCCGCCGCCAGGCCATCACCAACCCTGATCAGACCATCATCAGCGTTAAGCGCTTTATGGGTCAGCGCTATGATGAGGCCCGCGCCTCGGGCGATCTCAAGCGCGTCCCTTATCACATCGTCGAGGGGAAGACCGGCGCCATCGAGTTTAAGATCGGGGATCGCAACCTCAGCGCGCCCGAGATCAGCGCCAAGGTCTTGCAGAAGCTCAAGCGCGCGGCGGAGAAGTACCTCGGCGAGGAGGTGACCGAGGCGGTCATCACCGTCCCGGCCTACTTCAATGACTCCCAGCGTCAGGCCACCAAGGACGCTGGCCGCATCGCCGGGCTTGAGGTCAAGCGCATCGTCAACGAGCCCACCGCCGCCGCCCTGGCCTATGGCCTCGATAAGAAAGAGGATCAGATCGTCGCCGTCTATGATCTGGGCGGCGGTACCTTCGATATCTCCATCCTGGAGGTCGGTGAGACGGTCGTGGAGGTCATCTCCACCAACGGCGACACCCACCTCGGCGGCGATGACTTTGATGAGCGGATCATCGACTACCTCATCGCCGAGTTTCGCAAAGAGAGCGGCATCGACGTCAGCAATGATCGCATGGTCTTGCAGCGCCTCAAAGAAGCCGCTGAGCGGGCCAAGATCGAGCTGTCGAGCATCCCCGAGACGGATGTCAATCTGCCGTTCCTCACCGCCGACGCCACCGGCCCCAAGCACCTTAACCTGCGGCTGAGCCGCGCCAAGTTTGAGCAGATCGTCAGCGATCTGGTGGAGCGCAGCCTTGAGCCCTGCCGTCAGGCGCTCAAGGACGCCGGCAAAGGCGCCGGGGAGATCGATGAGGTCATCCTCGTCGGCGGCTCCACCCGCATCCCCCTCGTCCAGCAGCGCGTTGAGAAGTTCTTTGGCCGCAAGACCCACCAAGGCGTCAACCCCGATGAGGTCGTGGCCCTCGGCGCGGCGGTGCAGGCGGGCGTGCTCGGCGGCGAGGTCAAGGACATCCTGCTCCTCGACGTCACCCCGCTCTCTTTGGGGATCGAGACGCTCGGCGGCGTGATGACCACCCTCATCCCCCGCAACACCACCATCCCCACCAAGAAGAGCGAGACGTTCACCACCGCCGCTGACAATCAAAACGCGGTGACGGTCCACGTCCTCCAAGGTGAGCGGCCCATGGCGCGGGATAACCGCACGATGGCCAAGTTTAACCTCGATGGCCTGCCCCCCGCGCCCCGTGGCGTGCCGCAGATCGAGGTGACGTTCGACATCGACGCCAACGGCATCGTCAACGTCAGCGCCATCGATAAGGCCACCGGTAAGAAGCAGCACATCACCATCACCACGTCCAGCGGCCTCAATGACAGCGATATCGATCGCATGGTCAAGGAGGCGGAGCAGCACGCGGCGGAGGATGAGCAGAAGAAGAAGGAGATCGAGATCCGCAACACGGGTGATGGCCTGGCCTATCAGACCGAGAAGCTCCTCAAGGATCTCGGCGATAAGGTGCCCCCCGCCGAGCAGGCCACCCTGAAGGCCGCCCTGGAGACGCTCAAGGGCGCCTTGGCGGGGGATGATGTTGAGGCCATCGCCGAGGCGACGCAGAAGCTCAACGAGGCCAGCCATAAGCTCACCGAGCTGCTCTATGCCCAAGGCGGCGCGCCGGGCGGCCCCGAGGCCGGGCCGAAGGCCGGTCCCAAGGCCGGGGAGGACGGCGAGGACGTCATCGACGCTGAGTTTGAAGAGACGAAGTAAGCCCAACGAGGGCCTCGGCCCCGCGCCCCCGCCCGCTTATGCCTCGCTCAGCCCCCCGCCCGCTCACTCACACACGCCAAAGAGCCCACACTCGCCGCGCGCGCAGGCGCCGTCCTCATCGCAGGGCAGCTGACACGCCCCATCGGCGCATACCATCTGCGCGCCGCAGCCCGCCTCGTCCTCGCAGGCCTCGCCCAGCGCCATCGACCAGCAGACGCCCGCGTCTCCGAAGGCGTAGCAGGCGTGGGTGGGGCGCCGACAGCCCTCACGGCTCTCGCAGATGTCCAGGCAGTAGCCGTCCTCATCACCCAAGTCCACGCAGGCGGCGCCCTTGGGGCAGCCCTCGTCGCTCTGGCAGCTGAGGCTACAGTAGCCGCCCGCTTGATCCTGCAAGCAGATCCCCCCATCGGCGTCGCGGCAGTCCGTGTCTGCCTCGCAGCCGAGGCCCACGGGCACGCGGCCCGGGATCGCCGTCGGCCAGAGGCACAGATCCAAGCCCAGGTAGAAGGGCCAGCACTCTTGGTTGTCCTGGACGCGGCAGCCCGCGTCGCCCTCGCAGCTCGCCAAGCAGTACGCTTCGCCGCTTTGGAAGTCCACGCAGGCGGCGCCGATGGGGCACCAGCGGTCCTCGGCGCACCAGCGCGCGCAGTAGCCGCCGGGGATCGTGTCAAAGGCCAAGCAGACGCCTTGCTCGATCCCCTCGCAGTCTGCGTCCGAGGCGCAGGGCGCGCCGGGGAAGCCGGGTAAGCCCTCGGGGGCGTAGGGGGTGAGGTTGATGTCCACGCCGCCACGGCGCATCTCAGGCTGCACGGTGATGGGCTGGGGGGCCGAGAGGAAGGGCCAGCGCCCGATATAGTCGCCGACCTCCAGGGGGCCGGCGGGGTTGACCTCGGCGTCGATCAGGGTGGGCAGCCCCGCCGGGATGCCCTCAAGGGTGTACGCGAAGTCGCCGCCCGCGAAGGCCGTGTCCGTGGCCACGACCCGCAACACCCCCTCCGCGTCATACTGCCGCGCGGAGACGTTGACCCGCCCGATCTCCAAGCAGGGCTCGCCGACGCGGAAGGCCAAGGGCACCACGCCGCCGCCGCCGCCCGCCTCGATGATGACGAAGCTCCCGTAGCGACCCTCCTCCAAGCCATAGCGCAGCACCACGACGTCCAAGGCGCCCCAAGCCCCCGGCTCCAAGCGCCCCGATGAGGGCTGCAAGGCCACCCGCTCGGAGACATAGCCCGCCGTGTCCGGCCACGCCGTCCAGTCCAGCGGCCCATCACCCGTGTTCCAAAACCAGAGCTTGACCTGGGTCTGCGCCGAGCCAAAGTCCAGGTAGCGGCTGGCTAACTTCAGCGTCCCCGCCGCGCCTGGGGTCACGATCTGGCTCAAGGCCGCGTAGGCGTTGATCAGCCCCTCGCCGCAGCCCTCATTGCACCGCCCCACGGGCCCCGCCGTCTCCGAGATCAGGCTCGCCAAGCCCACGCCATCGAGGGTCGGCTCTGCGGAGAGGAGCAGCGCGGCGAGGCCCGCCACATGCGGGGCGGCCATGGAGGTGCCTGGCAGCGCCTCAAAGCCCGCCGCGTCGCTGAGGCTCCAGACGCGATCCTCATCATTGCCCTCGTACCAGCCCGCGCCGCCGGGGGCCATCACGTCCACCGAGGCGCCATAGTTGGAGTAGCTGGCGCGCCGCGCGTCGGGGCGCACGGCGCCGACGGTCAGGAAGCGGCTGATCTTGGAGGGCAGGTAATCCACCGCGGGCTGATCATTGTTGCCCGCCGCGACCACCACCAAGGCGCCTGTGCCCAAGACCTCATCGGCGACGACCTCATAAAGCCGGGTGATCTGCGCGCAGTAGTCATCACAGCCAAAGGCCTCGCAGCCCTCGGGGCGACAGGCCCCGCCGAGGCTCATGTTCAAGATCCGCGAGGGGCTGCGGTTGATGGGCGCGCCGTCCACGGCCAAGCCCACCGCCCAGCGCATCCCGCTGAAGATGTCGGCGTAGGTGCCGCCTTGATAGCCCAAGACCCGCACGGGCTGAAGGGCGGCGTGCCAAGCCACCCCCGCGCCGTGGCTGGCGTTATCACCCACCGCGCCGACCGTCCCCGCCACGTGCGTGCCGTGATAGTGAGGGCAGTCGGGGTGACTCCAGTCATCGCAGAGATAGGAGTCGGAGACGGCGTCATGGGGGTCATCATCCCAGCCATTGTCCCCGTCGAAGCCCTCGCTGGCGAAGTCATAGCCGGGGATCAGCTGCCCCTCCAGATCGGGGTGCCCCTCCATGATGCCGGTGTCGAGGACGGCCACGCGCGTCGTCGCCGCGCCGCGCTCCAGCGCCCAAGCGTCGGGCAGCTGGATCAGCTCGTAGTGCCAGCGTTGCAGCGGATAGAGCGGATCATTGGGTGTGCGCATGGGCTGGCTGAGCGCCTCAGGGCTAACGGCCTCGATGAGCTTGGCCCCGCGCAGGGCCGCCGCCGCCGCCCAGGTCCGCGCCGCCGCAGTGGCCCGATCCAGCCCGTCCACGTCCACGCCCAAGGAGACGATCCGCGCCCCGACGCGGTGACGCCAGCGCAGCCGCGTGGGGGTGTGGCGTTGGAGCTGCGCCAAGATCGCCTCGGCCTTCAGCGGCGCGGCCTCGGGGCGCAGGAGGGCGATGAGCTGACCGGGGCGCAGGGGCGCGCGGGCGGCCTGGGCGGCCTGCGTCGCCACCGCCTCGGCCACGGCGCTGGCGGGGGTGGTGTCCTCCAGCTTGGGGCAGGTCACCACGCGGCCCTCGATGACGCCGTAGCCGATCTCATCCACCTCGCCATCGCAGTCATCATCGATCTGGTTGTCGGGGATCTCCACGCCAGGCGCGGCGGGGGTGCATACGGCGAGGGCCCCGGCCAAGCACGCCTCCGTGATCACCTCACAGGCGCCCACGCCGCAGCGCAAGACGCCTTGATCCTCATCGATGGCCTCATCGCAGTCATTGTCCACGCCATCGCAGCGCTCGGCCTCGGGCATCACCGCGCCCACGCACGGCCCCCAGCGGCGACCCACGCAGATCGCCTCGCCCATCACACAGGCGCCCACATCGGACGCACCGCAGGGGCGGCGGGCGTCGTCCTCACACTCGGGCGCGACGCAGGCCCCCTCAAGGCAGATCTGCCCTGGCGTCGCCGCGCAGTCGATGAGGACCTCCTCACGCCCCAAGGCGTCACAGCGCCGCGCGATCGCCCCCTCGCAGCCCACCGCGTCGGGATCGCAGATGAAGCCCGCCGCCAAGCGGGCGGGATCGCAGCCTGTGGCCTCATCCAAGCCGGGGGGGATGACCAAGGGCAGCGTGGTGGAGGCCGCCTCTACGCTGAAGCGCAGGCTGGGCGCGCCAGCGGCGACGCCGCAGAGCCCCAAGGCATAGTGGCTGCGGCGCGCCGCCTCCAGCGCCGCCGAGATCGCCCGTGTGGGGCCGCCGAGGAGGCTGGGCGCGCCCACCCAGATGGCCTCCGCGCCGGGGGTCACGAGGGCCTCGACGAGCGCCTCATCCCAGGCCCCGCGCGCGCCGACGGCGTAGACCCGCGAGGGCGTCGTGGCGCGGGCTTGATTCACCGCCGCGCGGCGGCTCTGGGCGTCGGTGGGCGGCGCGGCGACGAAGAGCAGCATGGCCGTCTCGGCCTCAGGCGTCCCCTCAACGTGTGCGTCGAGGTGGGCCAAGGCGCGCACATAAGCGCCGTAGAGCTCGCTGGCGCCGCGCGGCGGGCCTTCACGCAGCATCTCCAGCGCCGCCAGCAGGCCCGCCGCGTCGCCGCTGAAGTCGCTGAAGACCTCGAAGGCGTCAAGGCGCCCTGAGGCGGCGACGGCGATCTCTACATCGCCGCCATCACGCAGCCGCTGAGCGACGAACCCCTCCGCCGCGTCGATGATCTCGCCCGCCGCGCCCGCGTCGAAGGCGCCTTGAGAGAGATCCAAGACCAGCAACACGCGCAGCGGCGCGGTGAGGGCTTGGAGGTGAGCGGGGGGCGCGAGCGGGGCGCCTGAGGCGTCGAGGAGGTCGAGATCCTCAAGGGTCAAGGGGCGGACAGGCGCCCCCTCACAGTCGAGGAGGCGAAAGAGGAGCTGGAGCCCCTGCGGCGGGAGGGTCGTCAGTTGAAGACGATCAACGCTGAGGCAGCCCTCCGGCGCCGCCGCGTCGGTGAAGGTCGCGTCAACGAGCGTGGCGTCCAAAGGCCAGGCGTCGATGGGCTGAGCGTCGATGGGCTGAGCGTCGATGGGCTGGGCGTCTATAAGCCGCGCGTCGAGCGGCTGGGCATCAGCGGGCTGGGCGTCTATAAGCCGCGCGTCGAGCGGCTGGGCATCAGCGGGCTGGGCGTCAGCGGGCTGGGCGTCGAGCGGTTGGGCGTCAGCGGGTTGGGCGTCGAGCGGCTGGGCATCGAGCGGCTGGGCATCAGCCCCCAGATCCACGCCCTCGGCGTCATCGAGCCGCGCGTCATCAAGAGGCGCGCTGTCCTGCGGCGACGCGTCAATGGCCCGGTCTTGGTCTGCAAGCGCGTCTCTGACCTCCCCATCGCCATCATCACAGGCGACCAAGATCAAGAGGAGCGCAGAGATCGTGGCGTGGCTCAGCCTCATAAGGAGCCTCCTTTTGAGCGCTGAGCCTAAGTTTTAGGGGCGGTGGAGGCCAGGGTTTTAAAGCGGCGTGCGCGATCTCACACCAGGCGTGGTATCAATCGTGAGCTAAATCAATTAAATGTGCTTATTTTAGTTTAAAATGTGTTTTGAACTTTAATTCAAAAGCATTAAATAAACTTGTTTTCAATAGAAGACTGTTGGCCTGTCGAGCATCGTGGCTGCTTGAGGTGGCCGTTCATGGTGATGTGTGTGTAGCTGATTGGTGCTGACGCCGCTCTAGAACGGCCCTCATCTTCATCCGAAATGAGAAGCCTTTATTTTCAATGGTTTACAAAAAAAAGACGGGACTGCTGGAAAATAAACAAGTTTCTTTGAGCACGCGGTAATACTCTGTTCGGCTGTGGGCTCATCCACCCGAATCGTGAAAAAACGCTAACCATAATCAAAGCTCGGACCAAGAGACATTTGATGGTGCTGTGATGGTAAATATAGATACAAGCTGTTTTGAGGGCACCCGCCGCAATGGTCAATGGATCAAAGCATATCGTTGCTGGACAAAAGAACGTGTAGGATTATTAGATCAATTATTTTTATTGGCATGGCCTATTATCGCTACTCTGATCACTTATTACTTTGATATAGATTTCTTCCCAGCGATGAATATTTTCCTGTTAACACCAAACATTTATCTTGCCTGGAGATTAAATTGGAAGATTAAAAGGTCTGTCAATTTTTCTTTAGTCATGGGGGTTCCACTCGCGATTTTAATCGATTATGTAATGCAAGCCTCAAATGCTTGGGCGCTAGGTGAGTCGATCTTCGGTGATGTTCGTCTCTTTGGTTTGGGTTATATTGAGCAAGTGCCTTGGCTGGCGCTCTTCGCGTTATTTGTCGTCTTAACCTATCGTTTACTCATAGGAGAGGCGCCTCGTGATGACATCAAAGGCAAGATGCCTTTTCATTGGCTAACAATTTGGCATATTTTCCTTTTTTCAGGCTTCGTCGCGCTCTGGCTCTATGACCGTAGTCTCCTTGTCTGGGACTATACTTACCTTAAAGTTGGTCTCGTTATTGGTGTACTGCCTTCTGCATACGCAATTGGACGAAATCATTATTTATCTAAGAGATTTTTATTGCCAGCTGCTTATTTTGTCTATTTCTCTCTTATCTACGAGTGGATTTCTTTACATATGGGTCACTGGAGCTTTCCAAATGAAGATCAATTTATCGGTTATGTCACATTCTTCGGCCACGCGTTCCCTTATGAGGAGCTGATCTTTTGGATCATCCTCGGCCCGCTCTTTTGTCTCTCTTACTTTGAGGTCTTCGGTGGCGAGCGAGCCCTCGAGTCGAGGTGACGCCGCTCTAGCCCATGCGGCAGAGGTGCCCGGACTGTTGATAGCTCGTGGCGTAGACGGCGGCGAGGGTCGTCAGCAAGGCCGAGGAGGTCTCCTCGGCGCTGCGACCGAAGGCCAACACGCCGTCTTGATGGCCGCCCATCACCAAGACGCCTTGGTTGAGGCGGGTGCGGGCCATGCGCTGAATCTCCAAGGCCATCTGCGGCGTGCCGTAGGCGATCTGCGGGGCGGTGATGGGCAGCCGCAGCGTCCGCGCCGCCCGCCAAATCTCAGGGCAATGGGCGTGGACGACGAAGCGGATATGTGGCCCCAGATCATAGAGCGCGCCGTGGGTCATCGACTCGCTTGAGGGCGTGATCTCCCCCTCGCTGTGGACGACGCCCCGCGCCAACTCATAGCGACGCACGAGGCTAAGGCCGCCGAGATCCATGCAATGTCGCCCGCCGGTCTGGGTGCCCGTGATCAAGAAGGCCCGCGCGCCCAAGCCGCCTGGGAAGGGGCCGACCCGCGCGGAGATGTTGCCAAACCCCGCGCCCTCGTAGCGATACGCCGCCTGACCAACAAGCCCCAGCCGCGTAAAGATCTCACGCCAAGCGAGCACGTCGGCGGCGGCGGCCTTCAGCGACGCCGGCAGCGGCCCCTCGACGTGGCGGGCCTCAAACTTGATGATGCCCTCGCGCTCCACGCTCAACGCGCCTCGATCTCAGCCTTGAGGTGGGCGATGAAGTCCTCGATGGACATCGTGCCCATGTCGCCGTCCTTGCGCTTGCGCACGCCGACGGTGCCGGACTCGGCCTCGCGGCCCCCCACCACCGCCGCGTAGGGGATCTTGTCCACCTCGGCGCGGCGGATCTTATAGCCGAGCTTCTCATCCGAGTCATCGAGCCGCGCGCGGATGCCCTCGGCGGTCAAGCGCGCCACCACCTCGGCGCCGTAGTCCTTGAACTTCTCGCTCAAGGGCAACACGCGCGCTTGAACCGGGCTCATCCACAGCGGGAAGTCACCGGCGTAGTGCTCGATGAGGATGCCAAAGAAGCGCTCGATGCTGCCCAGGAGCGCGCGGTGGATCATGATCGGGCGGTGAGGCTGGTTGTCCGCGCCCGTGTAGCTCAGATCAAAGCGCTCAGGCAGGTTGAAATCGAGCTGAATTGTCGTCAACTGCCAGCTTCGGCCAATGGTATCGACGACCTTGATGTCGATCTTGGGGCCATAGAAGGCCGCCTCACCCTCGATGCGCGTATACTCAATGCCGCGCTCGTCGAGGACCTCGGCCAAGGTGTCTTCGCTCAGCGTCCAGATTTCATCGGAGCCGAGGTACTTGGACGTATTCTCAGGGTCGCGGCAAGACAGCTCGACCTTGAACTCTGGGAAGCCGAAGGTCTTGTACATCAACTGCGCGATGTCTAAGCAGGCATCAAGCTCTTGCTTAAACGTCTCTGGGGTACAGAAGATGTGCGCGTCGTCTTGTGTGAACCCACGCACGCGCATCAAGCCGTGAAGAACCCCGGAGCGCTCATAACGGTAAACGTTGCCCAGCTCACACAAGCGCATGGGCAGCTCGCGATAGCTGCGTTTACGGTTATTGTAAACGCCGATATGAAATGGGCAGTTCATGGGCTTGAGCAAGTACTCTTCGCCGTCGATGTCCATCGGCGCAAACATCGAATCGCGATAATGCCCGGTGTGACCGCTGCGATCCCACAGCGTCGAGGGCGCGATATGCGGCGTAAAGAGCAGCTCATAGCCACGCTCAAGGTGGACCTTGCGCCACTCATCCTCGATCTGCTTGCGCATAAAGGCGCCGTTGGGCAACCAGAGCACCAAGCCGGGGCCATACTCCTGCGTAAGCCGAAACAGCTCTAGATCCTTGCCTAAGCGACGGTGATCGCGCTTCTTGGCCTCTTCGAGCATCAACAGGTGCGCGTCAAGCTCCTCTTTTGTCTCGAAGGCGACGCCATAGATGCGCGTGAGCATGGGACGCTGCTCATCACCGCGCCAGTAAGCGCCGGCGATCTGCGTGAGCTTAAAGTGCTTGAGCTTCTTGGTGTAGCGGACATGAGGGCCAGCGCACATATCGGTGAAGGCGCCGTGCGTGTAGAAGCTGATCGGCCCCTCGATGTCGGCCAGCAGCTCCGCCTTGAGGGGCTGATCGCTCTCCTCGGCCCAGCGCAGCGCCTCCTCATGCGTGAGGGTCTTGTGCGTAAAGCTGTGGTTCTTTTTGGCGATGGCGCGCATCGCCTCCTCGATATGGGGCAGATCCTCGGGCGTGACGGCGCCAGGGATCTCCATGTCGTAGTAGAAGCCGTTTTGGATATGCGGGCCGATGCCGAACTTGGTCCCCGGGTAGAGCTCCGCGACGGCGGAGGCCATCAGGTGCGCCATGCTATGGCGCAGCGTCTCGACCGGGGAGAGCTGTCGGGGTTGAAAATCCTCAGACATGGAAAACTCCATTGAGCGCAGGCAGCGGGCGAGGGTACGGCTTTCGAGGGGAGGGGTCAAACGCCTCGCGCGCGAGATCTCAGGGTTGCGGCGAGGCGCGTTGATTTTGATTCAGAAGCGGCGAGGCAAGATCAAGTATTTTTAAACAATCCGCGAAAAAAAGGCCCTTTCCTCTTGCCAGCGCGCCCGTGGCTTGGTACCCGGCCTAGCCAGACATCATGTCTTAAATCAATGGAGAGTTTTGTGAGAAACGTAACTCGCCTCGTGACCCTCGCCGCCGCGCTCTCATTGGCGCTGGTTGGCTGCAAGAAGTCCGATCCCGCCGAGGGCGGCAACGCCAGCACCAACAGCTCGGCCAAGACCAGCAAGGCCACCGCCCCCAGCGCGATGCCCGCCTTCTTCGACTTCATCCCCGCCGACAGCCCCTACGTCTTCGCCAGCGCCAAGGCCATGCCCGATGAGGCCATGGACAAGATCTTCAAGGCCCTCCAGCCCCTCTTTGACAAGCTGGACGCGGAGATGGCCAAGGAGATCAGCAACCCGGACGCCGACAAGATGGGCAAGATCCTCATCGAGGAGTTTAAGGGCAAGCTCAACAAGAAGGGGCTGGAGTCCTTGGGTATCCACACCAACCCCAAGATGGCGCTCTATGGCCTGGGCCTGTTGCCGGCCTTGCGCATGGAGTTGAAGGACCCCAAGGCGCTGCTGGCCACCATCGCGCGGATCGAGGCCAAGCGCGGCAAGCCGCTGCCCAGCAAGAAGCTCGGCGAGCTGAAGTATTGGTCCAAGGAGAAGGACGGCGTCGAGATCGATATCGCGGTCGTGGGCAATGAGCTGATCGTCGGCGTGCTCCCCGTCGCCGCCGCCGCCGAGCTGCTGCCGGTGCTCTTGGGCCAGAAGAAGCTGGAGCAGAGCGCCGCCGCCAACATGAAGAAGCTGATGACCGACGGCGGCTTCGCGGGCTATGGCATGGGCTATGTTGACTTCACCACCATCGCCGCCACGATCATGGGCACCGCCCAGGGCTACAACGCCAAGGTCTGGACCGCCGCCCCCTTCTCCAAGGGCGCCCCCCAGCTCGAAGAGGTCTGCAAGCAAGAGATCGGCGGCATGGTTGCCAACATGCCGCGCATGACCTTCGGCTACACCGAGGCCACCGCCGAGATGTGGGCCATGCAGTACACCCTGGAGATGAAGCCTGAGCTGGCCAAGGCGCTGACCAAGCTGATTACCCCGGTTCCGGGTGTGGGCGAAGAGAGCAAGGCCATCTTCTCCTTTGGCCTCGGCCTCAACGTCGCTGAGCTGATGAGCTTCGCCAAGGTCACTGTCGAGGCCATGAAGGCCAAGCCGTACGCCTGCCCGCTGCTCAACGACCTCAACGGCGCCGTGGGCATGGCCGCCATGCAGCTGGGCCAGCTCAAGCAGCTGCCCCCCTTCGTCAAGAACATCCACGGCTTCCACTTCGGCCTCAAGGACGTCAAGATCGACCCCAAGAAGGGCCCCACCAGCGTCAACGCCTGCGCCTTTATCCGCCTCGACAAGCCTGATGAGGCCCTCCAGATGCTCAAGGGCATGGCGCCCCCGCTGGCCAAGCTCAAGGTCGCCATGGACGGCAAGCCCGTCGCCGTCCCCGCCGAGCTGCTCAAGGGCCTGCCGATGCCGGTGCAGGCCTTCATCGCCATGAACGACAAGGGCATCGCCCTGATGATCGGCGAGGGAGAGGACAAGAACGCGGCGAAGATCTTGGGCAAGAAGGCCCCCGCCGAGCCGGCGCTGCTCTCTGTGGGCTATGACATGGTCAAGGTCGCCGCGCTCACCAAGCCTTTGATGGGCATGGTCGGCGGCGAAGAGGCGATGGTCATGGACGCGGTGATGGGCCTCTTCAAGAGCGTCAGCTACGCCACCTACTTCACCCCCAAGGGCGTCGTCTTCAAGCAGAAGATCTACTTCAACTAAGCCCGCCTCAGCCCGCCCTGCGCGCCCCCACACGCCCTCGCCAACGATAGACCGCCCCCAACTCAAGATCAGTGAAGACCCATTAAGCCTCGCGCGGCCTGGCTGATATGGGGGGTGTCTTGTGTGGATTTTGGGCAAAAAAAATGCGGCGAGAGACGGGCAGGGAGCCTCTCGCCGCGCCCACCGGGAGGTGGGTTGCTCTGCGGGGCAGGGACACAGAGCAAGGCGAGGTTAGGACAACGCATCTGCAAAAGCAAATAAAAATAAGCGCGGGGTGAGATCCCCTCGAAAATTTACAACCCCTTAAAATTTTTATGCTTATTTTGAGAAAAAGCGACCCGGCGTGGCCGTTTTTTCATTGGCGCGTGTTTTGCTGGGCGCGCCGCGCATCGAATCTAAGGAGCCGATATGCGTTTAAAGCGGTTTTTTTTCAACGCGCGCGCCCTGGGGCTCAGCCTCCTCCTCATCTCCGCCCTCGGCTGTGATGATGAGGGCGCCAGCGCCACGACCCATGACATGGGGATCGGCGAGGCGGGCCAGGGCGGCGAGGCGGGCCAAGGCGGCGAGGCGGGCCAGGGCGGCGAGGCGGGCCAAGGCGGCGAGGTCGCGCGCTCCACCAAGTCACGCGAGCTGAGCCCCCAAGCCAGCGAGGCCGATCGTCAAGCGGTGGCCCAGGGCGAGGTCGCGTTTGGCTTGGCCTTGTATCACGCGGCGCGGGCCGAAGTGGAGGGCGATCTCTTCTTCTCGCCTTACAGCGTCGCCCAAGCCATGGCCATGACCTGGGTGGGCGCCAAGGGCGACACCGCCGATGAGATCCAAGCCGCGCTGCGCTTCCCCCTCGATCAAGCGCGCTTCCACCCCGCCTTCAACGCCTTGGACTTGGCGCTTGAGGCCCGCAGCGAGGCCCACGCCGAGGGCGGCGGCGATGGCTTTCAGCTGAGCATCGTCAACGCGGTCTGGGCGCAGGTCGATCGCTTCTTCCTCGACAGCTTCCTCGATGTGCTGGCGGTCAGCTACGGCGCGGGCGTGCGCCTCTTGGACTTCCTCAGCGATCCCGAGGGCGCGCGGGGGACGATCAACGCCTGGGTCGAGGCCGAGACGCACCAGCGCATCAAAGACCTGCTCCCTGAGGGCAGCATCACCACGAGCACCGCCCTGGTCCTGACCAACGCCATCTACTTCAAGGCCTCCTGGGCCGAGCATTTTATGGAGGGCGCCACCGAGGAGGCCCCCTTCCACGGCCTCAGCGGCGAAGGCACCCTCCCGTTGATGCGCGTCACCACCGGCCTCCCCTATGGCGCGGGCGAGGGCTATGAGATCGTCTCCATCCCGTACGTCGGCCACGAGGTCTCCATGACCGTGCTCCTCCCCGCCGAGGGGCAGTTTGAGGCCTTTGAGGCCACCTTGGACGAGGCCAAGCTGGCGGAGGCCCTCGCCGCGCGGGGGCACCATGAGCTGGATCTGCGCTTGCCCAAGTTCGAGCTGACCCAGCCGCTGGGCCTGCGCACCATCTTGATGTCGATGGGCATCCACGCCGCCTTTGATCAAGCCGACTTCTCTGGCATCGACGGCACGCGCAGCCTCTACATCAGCGACGTGCTGCACAAGGCCTTCATCGCCGTCGATGAGGAGGGCACCGAGGCCGCCGCCGCCACAGCCGTGATCTTCAACGAAAGCTCGATCCCTGATCCGCCCATCGAGGTGCGCGTCGATCGCCCCTTCATCTTCTTCATCCTCGACGAGCCCACCGGCGCCATCCTGTTTATGGGCCGCTACCTCGGCCCCAGCTGAGCCCGGCGCAAGGCGCGGCGCAGCGCGCGCCCCAGCGTCAAGCCCTCACGCCCCCCCAAGATCGCCACGCGCAGCCCAAACAGCGCGCCCAAGATCAGCGGCGCCAGCATCGCCGCCACGCGCAGCCCCAGCGCCGCCTCGGCCATCAGCGGCCGCAGGAAGCTCAGCAGCGTCATGCTCAGCGCCGCCGCCAAGGTGAAGCCGATCCCGAAATAAATGACGTAGAGCGCGGGGCGCTTCGCGCCCCGCGTGGAATGCAAGCGCGAAGCGATTGCAGGGCGTGGTGAGGGCGAACCTGAAGGGTTCGTCCGAACGGGGCGTTTCGCGCCGCGCATCACATGCTCCGGCGATACTGCCCGCCCACGGCGAACAGCGCCTCGGTGATCTGCCCCAGGGTGCAGACCTTGACCGTCTCCATCAGCTCAGCGAACACGTTACCGCCCGCCTCGGCGACTTGACGCAGCCGCCGCAGGGCCTCGGGCGCGGCCTCGGCGTGGCGCCGCTGAAAATCGGCGACGCCCTCGATCTGCGCCGCCTTCTCCGCCTCCGTGGCGCGGATCAAGTCCACCTCGACGACGCCCTCAACCGCCGCCTCGCTCAAGAAGGTGTTGACGCCGATGATCGGCAAGGCCCCGCTGTGCTTTTGGTGCTCATACAGCATCGACTCCTCTTGAATCTTGGCCCGCTGATACATCACCTCCATGGCGCCCAGCACCCCGCCGCGCGCGGTGAGGCGATCAAACTCCGCCAACACCGCCGCCTCCACCATGTCGGTGAGCTGCTCGATGAAGTAGCTGCCCTGGAGCGGGTTCTCGTTCTTGGTCAGCCCCAGCTCGCGGTTGATGATCAGTTGGATCGCCAAGGCGCGGCGCACCGAGGCCTCCGTGGGCGTGGTGATCGCCTCGTCATAGGCGTTGGTGTGGAGGCTGTTGCAGTTATCGGCGATGGCGTAGAGGGCCTGGAGGGTGGTGCGGATGTCGTTGAAGTCGATCTCTTGGGCGTGCAGCGAGCGCCCCGAGGTCTGGATGTGATACTTCAGCTGCTGGCTGCGCGCGTCGGCCCCATAGAGATCGCGCATCGCCACCGCCCAGATCCGCCGCGCCACCCGCCCAATGACCGCGTACTCGGCGTCGATGCCGTTGCTAAAGAAGAAGGAGAGGTTGCGGGCGAAGTCATCGGGGCGCATCCCCCGCGCCTTGTAGTACTCCACGAAGGTAAACCCGTTGGCCAAGGTGAAGGCCAGCTGGCTGATCGGGTTGGCCCCCGCCTCGGCGATGTGATAGCCGCTGATAGAAACTGAATAAAAGTTGCGTATATCCTCGGCGATAAAGAAAGCCTGCGCGTCGCCCATCATCGACAGGGCAAACTCGGTGGAGAAGATGCAAGTATTTTGGGCTTGATCCTCCTTGAGGATGTCGGCCTGGACGGTCCCGCGCGTGGCGCGCAGGGTGGCGGCGCGGATCTCGGCGTACTCCTCGGCGTCCACGAGCTGCTCCCCGCTGATCCCCAGCAGCCCCAGGCCCCCGCCGTCGTGCCCCTCGGGCAGCGCGCCGCGATAAACGGGGCGGCGCGGCGCGATCTCATCCATGCGCGCTAAAGCCGCCTCCCATCGGCCTGTTTCCTTGAGGCGGCGCTCCACGGCTTGATCGATCGCCGTGTTAAAGAACATGGCGAGGAGGATCGGCGCGGGGCCGTTGATGGTCATCGACACGCTGGTGCTGGGCGCACAGAGATCGAAGCCCGAATAGAGTCGTTTGGCGTCGTCCAAGGTGGCGACGCTGACGCCGGAGTTGCCCACCTTGCCGTAGACATCCAGGCGCACGGCGGGATCGCGGCCGTAGAGGGTCACGGAGTCGAAGGCCGTTGACAGCCGCGCCGCTTTTTGGCCGCGTGAGAGGTAGTGAAAGCGGTGGTTGGTGCGCTCGGGATGGCCCTCACCAGCGAACATCCGTATGGGGTCTTCGCTCTCGCGCTTATAGGGAAAGACGCCCGCCGTAAAAGGAAACTCGCCGGGCACCCCCTCCAGGGCGCGCCAGCGCACGATCTCGCCCCAGTCGCGTGTCTTGGGCACCGCGACCTTGGGGATCTGCGTGCCTGAGAGGGTCGTGATGAAGTTCGCCCCGCGGATCTCACGCCCACGCACGGTGTAGCTGTACTCGGGGGCCGTGTAGGCCGCGATCAGCGCCTCATGGGAGGCCACATGCGCGCGGCAATCGGGGTGCAGCCCCGCGATGGCCTCGTTGTAGAGCGCCGCCAGGCGCCGCGCGGCCTCATCCTCGGCGCGCTCCAGGGCGACGGGGGCCAGATCGGCGCTAATCTCCAGCCCCAGCGCCCTCAAGGCGCGGCGCAGGCCATCGGCCTTGGCCGCCACCTCCGCTTGGAAGCCGATCCGATCGTGGTAGGCGCGCAGGACATCGGCGATCTCCGAGAGGTAGCGGGCGCGGCGCGGGGGGATGATGCCCATCGCCGTGGCGCGGCGCGGCGTCCGCTGTGGCGCCGGCCAAGCCTGCCCCTCGGCGGCGTCGAGCCGCGCGCAGAGGGCGGCGAACAGCGCGTCAACGCCCGGATCGCCGAAGCGGTTGGCCATGCAGGCGTAGACGGGCATGGCCTCGATGGGCTGATCGAAGGCTTGACGGTTGCGCTGGATCTGCTTGGCGACATAGCGCGTGGCGTCCTCGGCGCCGCGCTTATCGGCCTTGTTGACCGCCACCAGATCGGCGTAGTCGAGCATGTCGATCTTCTCAAGCTGGCTGGGCGCGCCGAACTCGGGGGTCATGACATAGAGCGAGACGTCGGCGAGATCGACGATCTCGGAGCTGCTCTGCCCAATGCCCGCCGTCTCCAAGATCACCAAGTCATAGCCAGCGGCCTTGAGGACGCGCAGGGCGTCGGTCACGGCGGGGGGCACCGCCGCGTGGGCGGCGCGGGTGGCCATGGAGCGCATAAAGACGCGGGGAGACTCGACGCTGTTGACGCGGATGCGATCGCCCAAGAGCGCCCCGCCGCTGCGGCGACGGCTGGGATCGACGGAGAGCAACGCCACGCTGCGATCGGGGTAGGCGTTGAGGAAGCGGCGCAGCAGCTCATCGGTCAAGGAGGACTTGCCCGCGCCGCCGACGCCGGTGACCCCCAAGACGGGCGCCGCGCCCCCCAGCTCGGCGCGCAGGGCGGCG
>JAHJCH010000107.1 GCA_018813065.1 Myxococcota bacterium | reverse complement strand
TAGCCCGCCATCGAGGCTGAGCGGCGCCCCACCGTCACGATCACGCCCCCCAAGCCCGCCAAGGTCTGCCGGTCAGCGACGCGGCCATAGATCAGGGTCACATGCGCGACGAAGAAGACCAGGGCCTCGCTCAAGGCCGCGCGCGCCGCCTGGACCTGGGAGAAGGCGCCGATGGGCTGATTGGCGGCCTGGGCGACCTCCAGATCGTGGCAAGCCGCCGCCAAGCCCTCGCGCAGCCACATCAAACCCAGCGCCTCCCAGGGCGCCACACCCGCCGTCATCTCCGTGAGCAGCGCTTGAGCCAGCACGCGCCGCGCCTCGCCGTCGCCGCGCGACAAGTTCACCCCGCCGAAGTACCGTTGCAGCAGCGCCTGAGCTTGAGCGTGCTTGGGATCGCGCGGCGAGGTGGCCGCCGTGATCGCCCGCAGCGCGTCGCGTGTCGCCGCCAGTTGTCGCGTCAGGGCGCGCAGAGAGGGCTGGCGCAGCGTGATGCGCCGCTGCTCCGCCTGCCACCGCGCCGTCTCGGCCTTGACCTGGTCCGCCGCCGTCTCGATCTCTTGGATCAAGGTCATCATGGTGTCGTCTTGGATCGCGTTGCTTGAGATGTAGTCGCGCATCGCCATGACGAGGCTCATCGCTTGGTATTGATCGAAGCGATGTGTGTTGCTCATCTCGATCAAGCTGAAGTCCATCTCATCTCCTCGCTGATGGAGTGTGGCCGCGTTGATCGCCGGTCAGCGAGCATCATTCAAATAAAGTTTATTTTTTGTGTTTAAATTCTAATATCTTACAGTAGATATTCTACTGGCAGTGCCGCCGCGTTCCTTGTAACAAATGAGATTCAAAAAAGTTCCCGATTTCTGAAGCGCGGTGTTTTTTTTTATCCGCGCCCGGGTCGAGCGCCACCCAAAACGCTCCACGAGCGTTTGAGATCGGGGATTGGGCCACCCAAAACGCTCCGCGAGCGTTTGAGATCGGGGAGCGGGCCACCCAAAACGCTCCGCGAGCGTTTGAGATCGGGGAGCGGGCCACCCAAAACGCTCCACGAGCGTTTGAGATCGGGGAGCGGGCCACCCAAAACGCTCCACGAGCGTTTGAGATCGGGGATTGGGCCACCCAAAACGCTCCACGAGCGTTTGAGATCGGGCCTGTCACGCAGTCCTTGATTGAGACGAGTAATCGAGCCAACCCCCGCGCCGCAAGAGCGTGGGCACCTTCATCTGCGCGAAGGTCGCGGGTAAATCCTGCGGCGGTGATAGTGTTGATCGACCTCGAACCACGCGATTCAGTTATCCCAGAGGTGCATGATCTTGCTGCTCCTGATCTTCTGATGCGTTGTCTCTTGGGGTGTCTTGGGCTGCGCTCAAGCGCATCGTCCCTCCTGAGCTTGGGGGGGGCCTCTGGCGCGCGCTCTATTGACGCTTCGGCCCCCTGTCCTTAGACTGCGCCGTATTTTTTTGCAGCCTACCTGGGCGCTCCCCCGATGATCCGCCCGCCTCGATTGAGGAAGATTCATGCTAGAGACACTCACCAAGGGCTTTCGCTCGGTTAAACATCGCTTCCAGGGGAAGCGCGAGCTGACCGCCGAGAACATCGACGAGGCCCTGCGCGAGATCCGCATCTCTTTGCTTGAGGCCGATGTGGATTTCAAGGTCGTGCGCGGCTTCGTCGCGCGCGTCAAGCAAAAGGCGCTGGGTGAGGTGGTGCAGGTCGTCGCCCATAAGCGCGGCGAGAAGATCCGGGTCACGCCCGGGGATCACTTCGTCAAGATCTGCCAAGACGAGCTTGAGGCCCTCATGGGGCCGGTGGACACGGCGCTGCGCTACGCGCCCACCATCACCAAGATCATGATGGTGGGCTTGCAGGGCTCGGGGAAGACGACCACCTCGGGCAAGCTGGCGAAGTTCCTGATGGATCAAGGCCGCCGCCCGATGCTGGTGGCCGCCGATATCTATCGCCCCGCCGCCATCCAGCAGCTGCGCATCCTCGGCGAGCGCCTGGATGTGCCCGTCTACTTCGAGGCCGATCTCACCCCGCCCGAGATCTGCGCCAATGCCCTCAAGCACGCCCAGCAGCGCGGCCGCGATGTGGTCATCTTCGACACCGCCGGGCGCTTGAGCATCGATGAGGCGCTGATGGAGGAGCTGGACGCGATTAAGGCGCGCACCCAGCCCGATAACATCCTCCTCGTCGTGGACGCCATGATCGGTCAAGACGCCGTGCGCACGGCCAAGGCCTTTGATGAGCGCATGGCCCTCGACGGCTTTATCATGACCAAGCTCGACGGCGACGCGCGCGGCGGCTCGGCGCTGTCGATCAAGGCCGTGACGGGCAAGCCCATCAAGTTCCTCGGCGTCGGCGAGGATCTGGAGGGCCTGGAGGTCTTCCGCCCCGAGGGCCTCGCCAGCCGCATCATGGGTTTTGGCGACATCGTCGGGCTGATGAGCGACTTTGAGAAGGTCGTCGATGAGGAGCAGGCCGAGGCCGACGCCAAGAAGCTCCTCTCCGGTCGCTTCGATATGTGGGACTTCCTTGAGCAGATCCGCACCATCCGTAAGATGGGGCCGCTCAAGGAGATCTTTGAGAAGATGCCCTTCTTCTCCGATGGCCTGCCCGATGGCGCCCAGGTGGATGAGAAGGCCCTGGGGCGCATCGAGGCCATCATCCAGTCCATGACCAAGGCCGAGCGCCAAGATCCCACGCTGATCGAGAAGCAGAAGGGCCGCGCCAAGCGCATCTCGCGCGGCTGCGGTCAGCCCGAGGAGGAGATCGTCGGCTTGGTGGGCCGCTTTAAGGCCATGCAGACCATCATGGGGGCCATCGGCGCCCCCGGCGGCGGCAACCTCCTTTACAAGATCCCCGGCTTTAAGCAGTTCGCCCAGATGCAGCAGATGAAGGGCATGGATATGGGCGAGATCTTCGGTCAGATGGGGGTGTCCGCGCCGGGCATGGGCGGCATGGGTATGCCGGGCATGGGTATGCCGGGCATGGGCGGCGCGCCGACGCAGCGCCAAATCCAAGAGATGTTGCCCGGCTTGCCCAAGGGCTACCTGCCCCCCGGCACGCCCGGCGGCGCGCGCCAGACCAATGATAAGGTCAAGAAGGATAAGGAGAAGGCGCGTAAGCGTCAGAAGGCCGCCCAGGCCACCCGACGTAAGCAGCGTAAGAAGCGTTGATGAGCGATCAACCGATGAGCGATCCCCCGATGAGCGATCCACCGATGATCTGCCCACTCCACCCCGAGGATAAGGTCGTCGCCCTCTGCGTCGTCTGCGGGCGGCCCGTCTGCGCCGCCTGCCGACACCTCGATGAGGCGCGCTGCGCCGTCTGCCCTGAGCACGCCACTCTGGCGCTCGTCAAGGCGGAGGAGGCCGCCGTAAAGGTGGCGGCGGAGGCGGCGGAGGCCGAAGGCGCGCCGAGCTTGCCCGTGGTGGCCTGGGAGGCGCCCAACCACCCCGGCGGCGATCTGCTCGCCTTCTTCCACAGCGCCCGCGCGGCGGTCCTCAGCCCCATGCGGTTTATGTATACGATCCCCTGGGCGCGCCGAGATTATCGCAGCCCCCTCTTCTTCGCCTTGATCTGCGGCGCCCTGGGCTATCTGCCGATCCTGGCCCATCTCTACTACGCCCCGCCGCCGCTGGTCCTGCCGCCTGAGGTTAAGGCGGCCTTTGGCGACATCAGCCTCTTTAAGATGGCGCTCTTCGCCCTGCCCCTCTTGCCCGTGGTGTTGTCGGTGATGCTGCTCCTGCAAGCGGGCCTGACCCACCTCCTCCTGACACTCTCAGGCAGCGCCAAGCGGCCCTTTGAGGCCACCTTCCGCACCTTCGCCTACGCTCAAGCATCCAACCTGCTGCTCTTCCTGCCAGGGATCGGCTACATCGCCCAGAGCTTCTACCTCGTCTTCTTCCTCTTGGGGGGGATCCGCGTCGCGCATAAGACGGGCGTGGGCGGGGCGCTGCTGGCCTTGGTGCCGATCCTCTTGCAGCAGAGCTTGTTCTCTGGGGGCCTCTGAGGCCACGCCGCGCCTCCGGGCGTCTTCACCGCGTCCACCGCCCACGTAGGCGCATCCGCAGAGGGCCATGAGTACCGCGCCGATGATCAAGCCCGCCCCCCCCGCCGCGCTG
>JAHJCH010000011.1 GCA_018813065.1 Myxococcota bacterium | reverse complement strand
CGCCCTCTTCGCCGCCTGCGCGCTGCGTGAGGATCGCGCCGCTGAGGTTCGCGCCGCGTTGAAGAAGGCGGCGCGGCGACTCGGCGGCGCGGCGGGCTGCGCGCCGTTTCAGATCAAGCTCGAGATCGAGGGCGCCGACGCGGAGGCCAACGCCCTCGCCAAGCAGCAGATCAGCGCGGGGTTGGCCAAGAACATGATGTTTAAGGTGACAGACACCCCGCCGCTGAAGGCGCAAGATCGCCGCGCGAAGGTCTTAAAGCTAAAGGTTGAGCTGGAGAAGCAGCCTCAGCGTGTGCGCTGCGCCGTGCATCAATCGGTGTTGCATTCACAGCGCCGCGCGCTGAGTGGATTTGCTAAGCAGCAGGCTGAGATCGATTTTGATAAAATCTATAGTGAAGATTTCTTAAAAAATAACATTAATGCTTGTTTTAACGCGGTTTCATCGGCGGTTGTAGAGACTTTTGAAGACTATTTGATTAAAAGTTTGGATAAATAATTGAGGGTTTTCTTTTATTGATCAGAGTTGCCCGCCATAAACGAGTATCCAGCGTAGGGCAAAGCCGCCGATGAGGAGCAGCGCCGGCGCGGCCATGGCCGGCTTAATTTTGCGCGCGCCTTCGAGGTACTCCATCCCAAAGGGCACCAGCAGCCCCAAGAAGACGACGAAGCCCCAAAACGCCACGGTGTACTTGCCGCCAAGGAACAAGGTCGCGGCCTCTTGGCCCACGGCGCCGCCGCCGGAGACGAGCGTCACCAGATAGAGGCAGAGGACGACAAGCTCAGCGGCGATGATGATCATGTCCCAGCGCCGCAGCGCGTCGTGCTCGCCGTGCTTGAGGGGGAAGAGCATCATCAGCGCCGCGCCGCCGGAGAGGCCCGAGCAGAGGAAGAGGACCGGGAGGATGCCCGAGTTCCACAAGGGCCGCGCGCCGAGGCTGCCCAGGAGCACGCCGGTGTAGGCGCCCAGGCTCACGCCCAAGGCGATGTTGGCCCAGCCGAGCCCCTGGATATGCGCCCGGCTCCACCCGCGCAGCGCGTCGAGCTTGCCCACGAGATCGAGCTTGGCCACCAAGCCCACACCCGCCAGCTTCTTCACCAGGCTCAGCGCGTTGAGCTTGGCCCAGTCGTCATCGGTGAGGCCCGCCAGGCCCAAGAGGAGCACGGCGGGGTAGACGACCATCAAGATCCATGAGCCCCAAGACATCGGCGAGCCGAGCTGGAAGGCCAGATAAAAGCGGTAGACGTGGAGCTTGTAGGCCAAGTCCAAGAACAGCGCGCCCATGCCGATCGACAGCGCGATGGGCGCCAAGAACGGCGCGAGGCGGGCGACGCGGGAGCGCTCATCCAGCGCGTCAGCGCGCATGGCGATCAGGGCGCTGAAGACCATAACGCCCGCGGTGAGCCCACCTAAGAAGAGGTAGACGGGGATCTCCCAGCCCCAGATATGGAGGTTGGGATCGATGAGGTGGTTGTGTCGGTTCAGTTCGTACTCAATCATGCTCGTGCTCCTCAGCCGCAGCCGCCGCCCTTCTTCTTCTTCTTGGGGGTGAACTTCTTGGTCGGGGCGGCGGGCGGCGGGGCGGCCTTGCGCCCTGTCATGGCGCTGTTGAGCGTCGCTCGCCACGCGTAGGCCTCGCGGGCCTGGGGGCTGGCCTCAGCGGTGAGGGGCTCGGGGGCCTTGAGCGCGTAGCCCGCCCAGCCTGCCCAGCCCCCTTCGAGGAGGTGTACCTCGCCCTTATAGACGCGCGCCGCCTCAGGGGCGGCCTCCAAGGCGCCCTCGCCGATGAGGACCAGCGCGGGGCCACCCGCAGGCGCGGCGCCCAGGCCGAGATCCTTGAGGGCCTCAAGCGGCGCGCACTCCGCGCCGGGGACGCGCTGCTTGGCGCAGGCCTCGCGGGGGCGCAGATCGAGGACCCGCATCGTCCAGGGCTGCTCCATCAAGCGATGGCTGAAGGCGTCGAGGCCGATGGGGCTGACGACGGCGGGATCGCCTTGCTTGGCCTTGGGCGCGCCGCCGGGGAGGGCCAGCGTGCCCAGGGCGAGGATGCCCATGGAGAGGATGGTGCCCAGGGCCATGCGGCTGGTGTGACGCTGCGCGGGGGCGGGCTCCGGCTCGGGGTTCGCCGCGCGGGCGCGCATCATCGCCTCGACCTTCTCGGCCAAGATAAAGGCGCCAAAGGCCATGGCGACGATGAGGGCGGCGAGCACGGGGGCGGGGATGCCGCTGTCATAGAGGAAGACAAAGCCCTTGGCCCCCGAGGTGTGGAAGCTGGCCATGGCCTCAGCGCCCTCGGTGTAGAGCAGGGCGCCGAGCACGACGCCCAGCACGGTCATCAGCCCGTCGATGTGGCCGGAGCTGGTGGCGACCATGGAGGTGCCAGGGCAATAGCCGGAGATGATAAAGCCCATGCCCAAGGCGAAGCCGCCGATGAGCGCCGGCCAGATAAACGTCTCGGTGACGGCGCCCTCAGAGAGCCGCCGCAGATCGATGAGCCCGATCTGATCGACCAGCACCGCGCCGACCATGGCGGTGACGATGGCGGTGAACATCACCTTGAGCACGGTCATGTCACGCAGGTAGAACTGCGCCGCCAGCTTGGTGGCGCGCCCAAACCCCGCCTTCTCCAACACAAAGCCGAAGCCAAAGCCGATGAGCAGCGTGACGATGTAGCCCCACTGGCTGCCGCCGAACTCGGGGATCATATCCACTGCCTCCTGATAAACCAGGCCAGGGCGTAGCCGCCTGCGAAGACGGCGAGCATAAAGATCCAGCTGTGGAGGGACATCAAGGCGCCGCCGCTGAGCGCCTGGCCCGAGGTGCAGCCGCGCGTCAGCCGCGCCGCCGCGCCCATGATCATGCCGCCGCTGAGGGCGAAGATCAGCCGCGTGGCGATGGTGGCGTGGGGGCCACGGATGATCTGCACCTTGAAGCGCCCGCTGGTGTAAGCGGAGAACAGGCCGCCGAGGCCCGCGCCGAGGGCCATCAATAAGATCCAGTGATCCAACGCGCCGCCCGCGACGGTGCTCGCCATCTGGGGGTTCGCCGCGACGTGACCAGAGGCGAGGGTGTTAAGGCCAGCGACGCCCACGCGATAGGCCGCGCCCGAGGCGCCGAGGCCGTGACCCAAGAGCAGGTAGCTCGCCAGGAGCACGAGCCCGAGGAAGATCCCGGCCACATAGGGGTTCCAAAAGGAGCGTTCCATGATCTCTCCTCAATCTCTCAGGTGAGGAAGTAGACGTTTGGCCCCGCGCCCGTCTCGGGTCGAAGGGTCTTGTGATTACGGGCGTCGAGGAGCCGGCGCACGACGCTGCGCTTATCGCTCAGGTCGCCAAAAGCCAGGGACTCAGTGGGGCAGATCGAGACGCAAGCAGGATCAAGCCCCTTGCTGCTGCGGTGCAGGCAGAAGGTACACTTATCGACGAAGCCGTCAGGGTGGACGTAGCGCGCGTCATAGGGGCAAGCGGCGATGCACGCCTTGCAGCCCGTACACTTATCGTGATTGACCAGCACGACGCCGCCCTCGTTGAAGTGGCTGGCGCCCGTGGGGCAAGCATAGACACAAGGCGCGTTATCGCAGTGATTACAGCGCTCAGAGCGAATCTCGCTGCTGAGATCGGGGAACACACCGCGCGTCGTCGTCGTGATCCAATCGCGGAAGCCGCCGACGGGGAGGTCATTCTCCTGCTTACACGCATAAACGCAGGCGTTACAGCCCACGCAGCGGCGTGTGTCCATCGTCATGGCATAGCGAGTCATGCGACCCCCTCGATGCGCACAAAGTTAACGTTCATGCCCGTGCCGCCCATAATTGGATCGACCTTATAGTTTGTGGTCAATAAGCTGTCGGAGGCCCCGCGCTTATAGGCGAACTTCAAGCCTTCAGCGGTGTGACCATAGCCATGGACGATATACACCGCGTCCCCGCGCACGCGCTGCGTCGCTCGCAGAGAAATCGGCTCAGAGCGCACCTCATCTTGATTAACCAAGATGACACGATCACCGTTCTTAAAGCCCAACCCCTTAGCGACGTCAGCGTTAACCCACACCTCATTCTCGTCATAGCACTCGGAGAGGAAGCGGTTATTCGTGGTCCGCCCAAAGGTGTGCATGGGCGCGCGCCCGGTGATGAGCCGGAAGCTGCCAGCGGGGGGCTCCTCAACGGGGTAGTAATCGGGGATGGGATCAAAGCCCAGGTTCTTGAGCGTCTGATTGTAAAGCTCGATCTTGCCGCTCTCGGTGTCGAAGGAGAGGGTCAAGCCCTGCTCCTCCGTCGTGGGCACCACCGCGCCCTTGACCACGCCCTTGGCCTGAAGCGTGTCGAAGTCCAAGCCGGAGCGCGTGGCGCGCTCGCGGACATACTCCAGGCTGTCCTTCCAGGGGAAGTACGCCGCCAGACCCATGCGATTGGCCAGCTCCTTGGCCATCCACCAGCCTGGCTTAGACTGATACAGAGGCTCAACGGCCTGCTGGCGCATGGCCACGAAGGGCTCACGGTAACCGGGGTTCCACAGATCGTCGGTGCGCTCCAGATAGGTGCTCTCGGGCAACACCACGTCGCTCCAGCCGCAGATCTCGGCGGGGAGGACATCAACGGTGACAATAAAATCGAGCGCCTGGATGGCCTTAACAGTCTTGCGATAGTCGGGCAGGCTCTGGATCAGGTTGGTGCCATAGACGATCCAGCCCTTGAGGTTCATCGCCGCCTCACCGGGGACAGAGATATCGCACAGGCCCGAGGCCAGCGTCTCATCGGCGAGGGGGTAGAGGCCCTCCTTGACCCGGTCCAAGGCCGCCTTGGGCGTCTGGGCATAAGGCTGATCGGGGTAAGGCTGGACGCTCATCTTGGAGGGGATGAGGTAGCCGCCCTCGCGGCCCCAGCTGCCCAGGAGCGCCGCCAAGATGGCCTTGCCGCGCTCGCGCTGGGTGTCATCGCCGTACCAGGTGGAGCGGCGGCCTGGGTGGATCAGCGTGGCGGGGGCGGCGCCCGCCATGAGGCGGGCCGTCTCACGGATCTTCTCGGGGCGGATGCCCGTGATGGGATAAGCCCACTCTGGGGTCTTGGCCTCGACGTGCTTCTTCAGCTCATCAAAGCCGATGGCGTGCTTTTGGATGTAGTCGGCGTCATAGCGCTTCTCGGTGATGATGACGTGCATCCAGGCCAAGAGCAGCGCGATATCGGTGCCGGGCTTGATGGGCAGCCAGTGACGGGCCTTGCTGGCGGCGGTGGAGTAGCGCGGATCGACGACGATGATGTCTGCGCCGCGATCAATGGCGCGAGAGAAGTCCTGCACATGGGTATTGTGCATATTCTCGCCGAGATGGGAGCCCATCAGCACGATGCAGCGGGCGTGCTCGGCGTCCACGGCCTCGGGCGAGCCGATGCCTGAGCCGAAGGTCAGCCAATAGCCGACCTCGCGGGGGCCTCGGCACTGAGCATAGGAGGGCGCGGCGATGTTCTTGGAGCCCATGGCCTTGAGCAGGTGCTTAAACCAGGAGCCGCCGAAGCCGTGGGAGAACAGCGCCAGCGCCTCAGGGCCGTGCTCCTCCTTGACCTTCATCAGCTTGGCGGCCACCTCATCCAGGGCCGTCTCCCAGCTGACCGCCTCGAAGATGTCCTCGCCGCGCTTGCTCTTGGTGCGCACCAACGGCTGCTTGAGGCGATCGGGATCATAGAGCAGCCCGGTGCCGCCGGTGCCGCGTGGGCAGAGCTTGCCGCGTGAGAGCGGGTGATCTGGATTGCCGGTGATCTTGACGACGCGCTCTTGACCATCCGGCCCCTTCTTGACGTGGGCGAGGACGCCGCACTTCCAAAAGCACAGCTCACAGAAGGTGGGGACGATCCGATCCCCCTCTGTGTTGGGGTTGGGGATGGGGTTATTGTCGAGCCCCCACCACTGCGTGACGAGGCCCGAGCCCAGGCCCACCGCGGCGGTGGCGCCGGCGCCGATCTTGATGAACTCTCTTCGACTGAGGCTCATGATTTTACGCTTCCCTGGGGCCGTGCTCGATGACGCTGGCGATGAGCGCTCGTAGGCACGGGACGGTGAGTGAGTAGATGGCGTTGCCGCCCTCCAGCCGACGCCCCGCGATCCCGCTCAAGCGCAGGATGCGTAGCTGCTGAGAGACGATGGCGGGCTTGAGATCCAAGCGCGCCGCGATCAACCCCACGCTCCAGTCGCCGTGGCAGAGCAGCTCCACGATCCGCAAACGCTGCGCGTGCCCCAGCGCCTTGAAGATCTGCACCGCGCGCTCTCTGTGCAGCGCGCATTCGGCGGAGGGGGCTGGGCTGGGCTGGGTCATTCTCGCGATATCTCGAAATCTCTAGATCACGAGGCTTAGGTGTACAAATCCGCCCGGCGAAGTGTAAATAAATTTTTGTATAATTCGCACAATCCCAACAGTTTTAATATGTTATCGGTCGAGCAGTGCCCATCAAATGTTTGATTGGGCCGCGTGGCTGCGGCCCGTAGAGGCGCAGCGCTGAGCGAGGGGGGGGGCTGAGGGCAATCACACCAAATGGGTGCGTATCCGCAATCGCGGATACAGCTACCTGCTCCGGTCAGCCGACAGCTCCTTAAGGATCGCCGCGGCGCTGGCGGGGTTGGTCGCGAAGGGGATCTGGTAGACGTCACAGAGGCGCGACAGCTCGCTCACCGCGGCGTCAGCGGGGGTCGCGGAGTGCGGATCCCGGAAGAAGATCACCCCGAGGATGTCATCCTCTGAGATCATCGCCCCGATGGCTTGATAGCCGCCGAGGTGGCCTGATTTGACCTTACGGTTAAAGATCAGCCCCGTGGAGTGATGCAGTTCAAGCCCTGTCATCCCCGTCGCGATCAATGGGAAGCGCTCCACAAGGTCTCGGTGAGCGTTGACGAACTTATTCAAGCTCTCCTTCATCGTGTCGTGAGCGATGAGGGCCAAGTAGCGCGGCGCTTCGTTATGCTCCCGAGCTTGGTTAATCTGTTGGCGCTCCTCATAGAGCGATTCAAAGGTCTTTTTTATCTTTAAGGCCAAGTCTGAGTCATTAAAGAGCATACTTTCATAGGCCCAGAGGTTAAGACTAGCGACAATACAGTCAGACTTCGCGAAGACATCTGCGCTCCTCAGACCTTCATCGGAGAACATCCCCTCACCAAAGATGTCTTGTTCGCTGAGAACTTTGACTTGAACCTGATCGATTGAAACAGACGCCTCACCCGTGAGAATAAAGTTAAGCTCTACCGCGGGGTATCCAAATTTAATGATCTGTTCGCCGGCTTTAAACTCAGAGACCGACAAATACTGGCAAAACATGCCGATCGATTCTGGGTTAAGCACCGCTTTAAGCGTGGGATTATTGGAGAGGAGCGCTGCTAACTCGACCGTCTCAATCTTATCGTTCATAGAGGCCCTTTGTCGGTTCTTGAGCGACTCGAGATTAAGACACCCTCCAACCCCTGTCGAGCGAAAGTTTATGCGGGGGCGGGCGGGGCGAGAGTAGCGTGATCACGAGGCGGAAGAGGCCACCCTCAGCCCCGAGGTAGGGCGTGACGACGATAAAGATCCGCCGCCCCTCCTCAAGCGTGTACCCCAGGCCTATTCTGCCGCCGCGATGCAGCTTGGAACAAGTCTACGATAAGAATCAAAACTCAAAGGAACACATGGGGGACACCTATTCTGTGCCACCTATTCTGTGCGGAACTAAATCAAATATAAGCATCAAATCTCAAAAGAGCACATGGGTGAAACCTCCACCAAGTGGTATTCCAATTCTCTGCTATAGCTCAACAACTATAATCTGATGTAGGGGGATCATAGCCTCCCCGAGATACATGACTATCACACCTTTTCAATCTTTTGATGACTATGCTCAAGGCATTCCAAGAACTGTAATTTTTAAACGCAATCATCGCATAAAGAGAGCAGCTCGGTTCAAAAATGCAAACACGTCTGAGCCTTACAGGATAAAACACTCTATAACACCCGATACCTAAAACAAAAAAGATCGAAGGCAGGCTTAACCACCAAGGAAATTTTCTATAAGAAGGGTATTTAACTTCTTTTTCATAAAGAACATCGACTTGATGAAGTGCAGAGTACTTCATTTCATTTAAAGCGCTCGTTCAAATACACAAACAAGCCATGTTCCACTCTTTTTATTGCCACATCCATCCTTACCATGCACTTCACGGTATTCTGAGGACTGCAACTTCCAACCTTTCTCGGCATATCCATTTAAGAATTCAGAAAACTGCATACATCTAGTGCGATCCCACCCGTTATCTGTGGCATTGCAACCAGTTCCAATATCAGGAATAAAAGCATCGACATGGTATTCATGAGTTCTATTGCCGGATGCTGTATGAGATGGCCTAACAGGCTCCTCTCTTACTTGGTCTTTTCCGCAGTGTGGGCATTTTTTAAGTGTATTCGGCATTTGTTTGCCACAGGAACAAATCCAATAATCTACCATTGAAGCCTCTCTGCCTCCTATTTTTCGAACCTCAATATCGTATACAGTTCACCCGCTTTTTAAAGTACAAAGTGAAACAAGGTAAAAAAAAACGCTCGATTTCAGGACACCCCCAAAAAGTGAACGAGCGCTGTCCCCCCGGGGGTGGAGGTGTCACCCACATGTTCCTTGGCCCCCGGAGCAGGTGTCACCCCCCGGAGCCGGTGGTGGAGGTGTCACCCGGTGGTGGAGGTGTCACCCATGTGCTCTTTTGAGATTTGATGCTTATGTTTGATTTGCTTCCACCGGAGCAGGTGTCACCCATGTGCGCCCAGAGGGGGCTTTTATGGGCGGCGGCTTTGGGCTACAAGATCCCAATGCAAAAGAACAATCAGCTCATCGAAGCCGCCGATGGCACCCCCATCGCGTGGAGCGCCCACGGACAAGGCCCGCCGCTGGTCTTTATCAATGGCTTCACCACCTCCAACTTCTTCTGGCGCTACTTCTCCGAGCGCTTTCGCCATCGCGCGACGCTGATCCACTGGGACTATAAGGGGCACGGCGACTCCGGCCCTGCACGCAGCGAGACGGGCTGCTCCATGACCGCGATGGTCGATGATCTGCGCCGCGTCATGGACGCAGCAGGCGTTGAGCGCGCGCCGCTGATCGGCTTCTCCATGGGCTGCCAGGTGATGTTTGAGGCGTGGCGTCACATCCCAGAGCGGATCAGCGCCTTCGTGCCGATCCTCGGCACCGCAGGGCGCGTCTTTGATGATCTGATGCCCCCCTTTATCGGCCCGCTCATCGGCTGGTCTGTGCGTAATCAAAGGCCAGAGACCTTTCGCAAGATCCTCAGCGCCTCGGCCAAGCTCTTACAGATCCCAATCACTCATGATCTGGGGCGCGCCTTGGGCATGATCGGCACGGCTTCACGCGCAGATATGCGCCGCTTTCGTCAGCACTTTGCGCGGATGGACGCGGTGACCGTGCAGCGCATCGGGCAGGCGGCGGCGGCTCACTCCGCCCTGGATGTCTTGCCCACAATCTCTCGCCCCACGCTGGTGGTCGTGGGCGGGCGAGATACCTTTACCCCCGCTCATGTGGGCCGCAGTTTGGCGGCGGATATTCCAGGCGCAGAGTTGCTGTATCTGCCACGCGCTTCACACACAGGGCTCTTTGAGCACCCCGGCGAGATCGGCGTGCGTGTAGAGCGTTTCTTTTTAGATCACAGGCTCTTGGGCTGATCGAGGGCGAGGCGCACTTGCTCACGCAGGAGGCGCACGGTGGGCGGCTTGCGGAGAATAAACAGGGCGTCGCCAAGGGCCTCATTGTTTTTGGCGATGTGCGCGCTGTAGCCGCTCATAAACGCTAAGCGCAGCGCAGGGAAGCGGGCGCGGATCTCCTTGGCCATCTCAAGGCCGCCCATCTGAGGCATGCTCAGATCAGAGAGGATGAGATCAGGGCGCAGCCCCCCTTCAAGGAGATCTAAGGCGGCGCGGCCATGCTCAGCCTCGTCGATCTGATAGCCCGCCTGGTGGAGTATCTTGACGATGGTTTGGCGCACAGAGGGCTGATCCTCGACCACCAAGATGTGCTCCGTGCCCGTGGGAGGGAGCGCCTGGAGCCGCGTGGCGCTGCTCAGAGGGTTGTCGCACAGCTCACCCCCATCAACGCGCGGGAAGATCAGCTTGAAGGTGGTGCCAATGCCCACCTCCGAGTAGACCCAGATAAAGCCACCACTCTGCTTGAGCACCCCATGCACCATCGATAGCCCCAGCCCCGTGCCTTGGCCGAGCGGCTTGGTGGTGAAGAAGGGCTCAAAGATCTGCTCTCGAAGCTCAGCGGGGATGCCCTCGCCCGTGTCCGAGATGGACAGCGCCGCGTAGTCCCCCGGGGGCGCCTCCATGTCTGACGCTGTAAAGGTCTCGTGCTCCACCTCGATGAGTAAGCGCCCCCCCAACGGCATGGCGTCGCGCGCGTTGATGCAGAGGTTGAGGAGCACCTGCTCCAGCTGCCCACGATCCGCGCGGATCAGCCAAGGCGCTTCGTCGGGGATCTTGTGCTCGAAGTGGATGTCATGGCTGAGGATCGAGGAGATCATGTCGATCATCTCCGTGACGATCTCACGCAACGCCAATGTCTCCAGGTTACGCGGCTGGCGACGGCTGAAGGCCAAGAGCTGCTGCGTCAGCTCGGCGGCCCGGCGCCCCGCTGAGGCGATGGTTTTGATGTCCTGTGTGATCTCATCGGGCAGCGCCCCCCCCAAGAGCAGCAACTCTGAGTGGCCGTTGATGACGCTGAGCAGGTTATTGAAGTCATGGGCGATGCCCCCGGCGAGCCGCCCCACGGCGTCCATGCGCTGCGCGTGGAGGAGCTGCTCCTCCAGCTTCAGCTCGCGCGTGCGATCACGGCCAATGCTGACGAAGTTGGTGATCTGCGTATCTTGAAAGATCGGTGAGACGACCAAATCACAGTCGTACAAGGTGCCATCTTTACGGCGGTTGATCACCCGCCCACGCCATGTATGCCCCGCCCGGACTTCCTTCCACAGCGTTTGATAGCGCGCGTGTGATGCTTCAGAGCCGTTTAAGAGCGCGGGCGTCATACCGACCAGATCTTCTCGCGAAAATCCAGTGCATTCAATAAAAGCAGGGTTGATATAGGTGATGATCCCCTTATGATCAGTCACGATCACTTGATCATCTGCTGCGGCGACGGCGGCGGCGAGCTGCTGGTTCTCTCGCGTAAGTTGCTTCTCCTCGGTGACATCGCGGGCGATCAAGCAGTGGCCTCGGCGCAGGGAGAAGAAGATCGTGCTCCAGACACGCCGCGCCTCACCACACATCACCTCCATCTCTTGCGCGCGGCCCTCAAAGGCGGCGACGCGAGGCCGAAGATCGGCGGTGGCCTCGCCGCTGAGGGTCGAGGCCAAGAGATCGCTGCGCGCCTCGACCTCCCCCGCCTCATCAAAGACGGCGACCATCACCGGGGCGCGCTCAAGCACCCCCTGGAGGATGCTGGCGAGCCGACGCATGGGCGCGGCGAGGCGCAGGCTGAGGAGGAAGACGATCGGCAGCCCCAGGAGCATCAGCCCGAGGAAGATCAAGACCGTGCGGATGATCATGGCCATCAGCAGCGCGCGGGGCGGCGTGGTGTAGATGCCGACATAGACGGCGCCGATCTGCGCGCCCTCGAAGCCGCCGCGCAGGCGCGTGATGATCTCAGTCACGGAGCGCCCTCGATAGGGGCGCTGCGTCGTCGATGACTCCGCCTCGTTCATCAGCAAGAGGCCCTCCGGCGCCATCTGCCCGTTAAAACCCGCCTCGCTGTGGGCGATGAAGCGGCCATCCGCGCCGACGATATAGAGGTAGGCCAGGGTGGGCGAGGTCTTGACGGTCTCGTTGACAAACCGCCGTATCTGGTAGGTCCCGCCGAAGTTCAGGGCGTTGATGGAGCGATCCAGCGTGCTGGCGATGACCTCCGTAAACAGCGCGCGCTCTCGATTGACGTCGCGCAGATGAAAGAGGCCGCCGAGGATGGAGACAATCAGGGCGAGGATGAAGAGGAAGACGCTGAATGTCAGCGCGATCTGCCCCTCGTATTGGGCGAGGCGGCGCCATTTTGGGCGATGGGTGTCCTCTCTGTGGGGCCTCTTATCGCGCATGTTTAGGGCTCATCCCTGATCAGTGTTTAAGGATCTCGATGGTCGGGCGCCAGCGCGTCGTCAGGCTCGGCCAGGGGTAGTCAAAGGCGGGCGGCGGCGCGGCGGCCCAGCCAGGATAACGCGAGAGCGTCTCTTGCGTAATGGGGAAGGTGGGGATGAGGCTGTGGCGCGGTACGCGCTCGCCGCGCAGGTGACGCAAGGCCAGGCGCATGGCCTCGGCGCCCATCATGCCGCAGAACTGCGCGGCGTCGATCACCGTCAAGCGCCCAGCCTTGATGTTGGCCACGGAGCGCGGATCGCCGTCGATGGTGGCGATGGCGATCTCCTCACGCCCCGCCTCGGCCAGCGCCTCGACCACGCTCAGCCCCCCGCCGTCGTTGACCGTAAAGACCACGTCCACGCTGCCCGGCTTGGGGAAGTCGCGCAGGATCGCCGCCCCCGCCGCGCGGCCGCTGAGGGGCTCGACGGCCTTGTAGCGCGCCAAGACCTCATAGGGCCGCTGATGCGCCTCCAAGGCCGCCAAGAAGCCGTTGACGCGCTCGACGGTGGAGGAGACATGAGGGTACTCCACCAAGATCAACCGCAGAGCGCGGCCCGCCTTGAAGCGCGCGTTGATGTACTCCCCGTCGAGGTAGCCCGCTTGATAGTTATTGGAGGTGACGTATGCGGTCAGTTGCCCATCAGAGATGTATTGATCGTAGGCGATGACGGGGATGCCTGCGGCGTTGGCGCGCTTGAGCGGCGCGCTCAAGGCCACGTTGTCCGTCGGCTGGACGATGATCAAATCCACCTTGGCGGCGATCATCGCCTCCATCTGCGTGATTTGTTTTTGGATGCCGCTGTGCTCATCCCCCGCGACCTGGGCGTGGACATGAACAGCACGCCCATGGATCTCAGCGCCACGCGCGGCGGCCTTGAGCCCCTCAAACATCATCACCTGACAGGCGATGTTCTCCGACCACCGCAAGACGCCAACCTCCAGGGGCGGCGCGTTGAGGAGCGCGACGAGGCAGGCCAAGATCATGAGGTGCTCTCGCGGATGAGGTGAAGCATACGGGCTCGGCGAGTCTACACCCTCGCTGTAAAAATTGCGCAATCGCTTTGCGCAGCGTTTAAACTCGCCCCCCCATAACAACGCGACGAGGCGCCCATGAGGATCGAAGACAAACTAAAGCGCTACGCGCCGGTGACGCTGCCCGCGCCGCTTGATCGGCTGAGCCCGGATGTACGCCGGGCGCTGCCCCATCTGGTCAAGGCCATGAAGGGCATCGACGCGGTCTATCACCAGCAGCTGGGCGAGGGGATCCCGGAGCACATCGCCGCTCAGGGGGAGGCGGATGAGGGGCGAGCGGCCTCGCTGCGCTTCTTCAACGGCCCCTATGACATGCTGACGCACGAGCCGCTGTGGGCCGACGCCCCGCCGCTGCGCCCAGGGCGAGGCGTCTACCCCGCCGATCTCAGCGCCACGGAGCTGGACGCCTACCTTCAAGCCCACCCTTCGGCGGCCAGCGCGCTCTTGTCGCCTTATACGCAGGTCACGCGAGACGGCGACGCGCTCAAGGCGGTGCCCTACGCCGAGCACTACGCCGAGGCCCTGCGCCCGGTGATCGAGGGGCTGCGCGCCGCCGCTGAGGAGATCGAGGATGAGGCGCTGTCGGGGTTCCTCAAGGGCCGCGCCGCCGCGCTGGCGGGTGAGCGCTCGATCATCGAGTCTGACGCGGACTGGGTGCGGCTCAAGGCCCCCGCGTTGGAGGTGGTCATTGGCCCGTTTGAGGTCTATGAGGATGATCTCAAGGGGGTCAAGGCCTTCCATGAGGCCATGCTCTTGATGACCGACGCCGAGGCGGGCGCGCGGCTGGCGAGCATCGAGGCGGCGCTGCCCACCTTAGCTGCGGCGATCCCCACGCCCGCAGGCGCCCGCCCCGCGATCGGGGGCTTGGCGCCGATGATCATCGCCGATGAGCTGCTGACCGCAGGCGAGGGCCGCGCCGGCGTGCTCAGCTCCGCCTTCAACCTCCCCAATGATCCAGGGGTGCGCGGCGAGGTGGGCTGGAAACAGGTGATGATCCGCAACGTGATGGAGGCCAAGTTCAACCACTGCACGCGGCCCATCGCCGAGATCGTGCTCTCTGAGGCGGACTTGGCGGCCACCAGCTTCGACGCCTACTTCTTCCATGTCCTGCTCCACGAGGTCAGCCACGGCCTCGGCCCGGCCTATCGCGCCGATGGTCGCCCTGTAAATGAGGTCTGCGGCCCTGGCTACACGAGCATCGAGGAGGCCAAGGCCGACACCGGCGCGCTGGTGCTCTTGCTCAAGTACAACGGGCAGTTTGGCATCCCCGCCATGCCCGCGCGGACCATCGGCGCCTCATACTTCGCCGGCTTCTTCCGCTCGATCCGCTTTGGTGTAGGCCGCGCTCATGGCCGCGCCAACATCATCCAGTACAACTTCCTGCGCGATCAGGGCGCGTGGACGCCCGACGGCGCGGTGATGCGCGTGGACACAGACAAGCTGTTGTCGGGGGGAGAGGCGCTGCTCTATGAGCTGACGCGGCTCCAGGCTGAGGGCAGCGAGGCGGAGATCAACGCCTTTATTGAGCGCTGGGGCCAGATCCCCGAGGAGGTCAGCGCGCGGCTGGCGCAGCTTGAGGCCATCCCCATCGACATCAACCCCACGTTCGCCCTGGATGAGGATGGATGAGGATGAGGCTTTGGTTTAACCGCCGCTGAGCTGCACGCCCTCGAAGACGCAGGTGGGGCAGCGCTCGCTGCGGTTGATATCTGGATCATCGCCCACGGCGACCAAGGCGCTCCACAGCTCGCCGAAGTGCCCCGCCAGGTTGAACTCGGCGATGGGCTCCGCCAGCGCGCCGCCACGGATCATCCGCCCCGCCGCGCCCAGGCTGATCTCCCCCGTCGTGCTGTTGTGATTGCCGCCCAAGAAGCGATCAATCCACACGCCCTCGCCGATCTCCTTGATCAACCCGGCGGCGTCCTTGTCCCCATAGGCCCAGTCGAGGTCATGGAGATCCGCGCCCGTGGGCGCCACGCCCATCTTGCGGGCGTAGTAGTCGTCGATGAGGTAGGTCGAGAGCACCCCGCGCTCGATGATGGGGCGCCGCCGCGTGGCGAAGCCGTCGTCATCCCACAGCGCGGCGCCGAGGCCTCGGGGGCGATGGGGATCGTCATAGAGGCTGAGGAGAGGGCTGACGATCTGCGCGCCGAGCTTGCCATCCCAGAGGCTCTGCTGCTGCTGCAAGGCGGGGCCAAAGAGGGGGCCGAGCAGGGCGCCCAGCAGCCGCCCCACCGCGTCGCGGTTGACGCCGATGGTGTACTGCCCCGTCGCCAGCGCGCCAGCGCCGAGCTGATTGGCCGCGCGATGAAGCGCCTTGGCCGCCAGCTTGGACAGCGGCTGAAGATCCTCATCGAACCGCTGATAGGTGTAATCCCAGCCCATGGGGCGGCGATCGCCCTGATCCTTGAGCGTGACCATCGCCGACAGGGCGCTTGAGGTGCTCTGCCGCGCGCCCTCAAAGCCATTGGTGTGGACCCGCGCGCTCTCGCTGCGGTTGTCGGTGGCGCTGGTGGAGACGGAGATGATGGGCAAGGATGACTCGCGGATCAACGCCTCAAGGGCCTCGATCTGCTGCTTGCGCGCCGCGCTGTCCTTGGCGCCGTGGTTGGGATCGGCCAGCTGTAAATCCAGCGCGGCGCGGCCCTCGTAGCGCTTGGGATCGGGCAGCCCTCGATGGGGATCGGGCTCCAGCAGCCGGGTCATGCGCACGCCCTCGGCGAGGAAGGCGTCGAGGGCCTCGGGGCGCAGATCATTGGTGCTGATGACGCTGTAGCGCCCCTCCACATACAGCTCCGCGCTGAGGCTGGAGCGCGTGCGCTCCATGACCTGCTCTAAGCGCCCATCGCGCCACTCCAGATCCACGCCGCGTGCGCGTGAGACGCCCACCTTGGCCTCATCGGCGCCGTGGCCTTGGGCCTGCTTGGCGGCGGCGTATGCCATCTCTAAGAGCTTGTCAGACACTTCAACCTCGCTCAGTTGACGCCGCCGATGGTGATCGAGGAGACGCGCACGGTGGGCATCCCCAAGGAGACAGGGACGCTCTGGCCGTCCTTGCCGCAGACCCAGCCGCCATCGTCGAACTTAAAGTCAGTCCCCACCATGTCGGTCTGACGCAGCACCTCTGGGCCGTTGCCGATGATGTTGGTGTCCTTGATGGGCTGCGTCAGCTTGCCGTCTTCGATGAGGTAGCCGGTCTTGATATAGAAGGTGAAGTCCCCCGCGCCGATCATCACCTGGCCGTTGGTAAAGGTCTCGGCGTAGACGCCGCGCTTGACTGAGGCGATGATCTCCGCCGGATCATGCGGGCCGGGCAGCATGTATGTGCTGCGCATCCTCGGCAGCGGCGGGTGGCGGAAGGACTCACGCCGCCCGTTGCCCGTCGGCGCCACGCCGTAGTGCTCGGCGCTGATGCGATCGTGCATATAGGTGCGCAGGATGCCTTGCTCGACCAAGGTCGTTCGCTGCCCCTCGGCCCCCTCATCATCGACGTTGATCGCCCCGCGATCACCCAAGCGCGTGCCGTCATCGACGATGGTGATGTGCTCGCTGGCGATGCGCTGGTTGAGCTGCTCGCTGTAGACAGAGACGCCCTTGCGGTTGAAGTCCGCCTCCATGCCATGGCCGATGGCCTCGTGCAGCAAGATCCCCGAGGCGCCAGCGCCCAGCACGATGGGCATGGCCCCTGCGGGGGCGGGGCGGGCGTCGAAGAGGAACAGGGTGCGCTCAACGGCCTCGCTGGAGAGCAGCTCAAGGCGCTGGGGGCTAAACAGCTCAAAGCCGCCACGCGCCGCGTAGTTGGCGCCGTTGCTCTCGCGCCGCGCCCCGTCGATGGCCGTGCAGCCGATGTTGAGCCGCCCCATGGGCTGGAGATCAAAGCTCACGCGGCCGGTGGAGTCCACGATCAAGACCGCGCCTTGGCTGTGAGAGAGCCCCACGCGCACCTTGGCGATGCGCGGATCGGCGGCGAAGGCCTGCTCGTTGAGCCGCTGCAGGATGGGCATCTTCTCGGAGAGATCCACCTCGGCCCAGGGCCGCGCGGTGGGGTAGCGGTTGGGCAGCGGGGTGGCGTTAAAGGCGATGGGCGCGGGGCGGGCGGGGCCATCGGCGATCACCGCCGCCGTCGTCGCCGCCGCCGAGAGCGCCGCGCGGCTGATCTCCTCGCTGTAGGCGTAGCCGGTTTGATCGCCCTTGACGACCCGCACCCCCACGCCGAGGGTGACGCCGAGGTAGGCGCGATCCACCGCGCCATCCTCCAAGCCCACCTGCTGAGAGACGCGGTGCTCAAAGAACAGCTCGGCCCAGTCGGCGCCGCGGCTCAAGGCGCGCTCAAGGCCCAGCTTGAGCAGGGCCTCGTCCACGCCAAAGGGCTCAAAATAGTTCATATCCCCCCTCAAGCCCCCTGGGGGCCGAAGAAAGCCGGGTGAAGTTCAACGTGGGCGCCCAAGGGTGGGCGATGGGCTCAGGCGCCGTTGCGCTTAAGCATCGCGCCGACGCGGGGCATCGCCGCGCAGACGTGCTTCTTACCCTGGGGGCGCAGCTTCTTGTAAGCAGACACCAAGGCCTTATGGCGGTTGCGCTCGGCGCGCTGATCGGTGATCTCCAAGAGCGCCTCGGCCACCCTGTCGGCGTCACGCACGACCGCCGCGCCGATGTCCACGGTCGGGTTGACCTTGATCTCGGCGTAGTAGCCCTCAAGCTGGGCGACGAAGGCGTCCACGAGGGCCTCCACGGCGTCGGGGATGATCGTCTTCTTAAAAGCCTTAACCGCCTTAAACGCGGCCTTCACCGCGAAGCCGGTGACCCCTGTCTTTGAGGCCACCTCCTCCTCGATGACCACGACGCAGTCGGCGATGAGCTTGGGGCGCTGGGCGTCGTTGAGGAGGATCTCTGCCAAGGTCGCCATGAGGGCTCCTTCTTTAAGCGTGCTTTAGAAGTTACTCGTGCGGGTGATGGGCAGCTCAGCGGTGCTGGTCATCTCATCGGGGGGGCTGGAGGCCTCAAGGATGGCCTTGAGGCGCTCGACGAGGTTGAGCGCGTCGTGGCGGCGGGCGAGGGCCAAGGCGTTGGCGATGGCCTGCGGCGTCGAGCCGCCGTGGGCGACGACGCTGAGCCCGTTGAGGCCCAGGAGGGGGGCGCCGCCGATCTGGGTCCAGTCGAGATCACGGCGGAGGCTGCTGAGCGCGCGCTTCATCAAGAAGGCGCCCATCGCGCCGAGCCAGTCCCCCTTGAGGGTCTGACGCAGCCGCTCCACCAGCGCCAAGGTGATCCCCTCGGAGAGCTTGAGGGCGATGTTGCCCACGAAGCCGTCGGTGACGATCACATCCACCTCACCGGAGGGCAGGTTTTGCCCCTCGATGTAGCCGATATAGCGCAGATCGGTCATGTTCAAGAGGCGATGGGCCTCACGCAGCGTCTCGGTGCCCTTATTGGGCTCGACGCCATTGGAGAGGAGGCCGACGCTGGGGCGCGCGCGACCCAGCTCGATCTCGGCGTAGGCGGCGCCCATGAGGGCGAACTGCACGAGGTGACTGGCGCGGCACTCGACGTTCGCCCCCATGTCGAGGAGGACGACGCGTGGGCCCATGGTGGGGATCGCGCTGGCGATGGCGGGGCGATCACAGAAGGGGAGGCGGCGGAGGGTGAGGAGGCCGACGGCCATCATCGCGCCGGTGTTGCCCGCGGAGACGAAGCCCAGGGCGCGCTTGTCCTTGACCAAGCGAAAGCCCACATGCATGGAGCTTTGCTGCTTGGCGCGGGCGGCGCGGCCGGGGTGCTCGGCCATGCCGATGGCCTCCGCCGCGTGGACGACCTCGATTTGATCACGGGGCGCGCGGGCGCGGCTCAGCTCGGCCTCGATGAGGGCCTCATCGCCGACCAAGATGATGGGGCCGTGGCCCTGGGCGATGGCCTCAAGCGCGCCCTCAACCGCGACGGTCGGCGCGCGATCGCCGCCCATGGCGTCGAGCGCTAAGGGTCGCGCGCCAGGGGACGGCGCCGACAAACCTTAGACCTCGACCTCGACGGTCTCTAAGACGTAGCGGTCCTTGTACCAGCCGCAGCTGCTGCAGATGCGGTGCGGCTGACGAGGCGCGCTGCACTTGGGGCACTCATTAAACACGCCGGCGCTGATGCTGTGATTGGCGCGACGAGAATCGCGCTTAGCGCGGGACTTTCTCCGCTTGGGGACGGCCATGATAACCTCTCAGGGCTTGATCGAATGATTTAGGACGGGCTCAGCTTCTTCTTCATCTCAAGGAGGGGGGCCCAGCGAGGATCAATCTCCTCAAGGGGGTCCGCCTCCGCGCGGCGCGTCTGACAGGGCGGCTCGCCGACATCCTCACAGGTGGGGTTCATCGGCAGGGCGAGGATGATCTCCTCGCGAAACAGCCCCTCCAGATCCACGTGCTCGCCGTCAAAGTCATACTCATCGGGCTCATTGAGCAGCGCCTCGCTCAGCACGATCTCCTCCTCGCCCTCGGGCTGAGGGGCGCGGCGGATGAGGACATAGCGCTTCTCCTCCTCCACGCGCAGCGCGCGGCGGGTGAGGCAGCGCGCGCACTGAAAGCCGACGCTCAGGGCGAAGTGACCCGACAGGACCACCTCGCGGTTGGCGGAGCGATAGGCCTCGCCCTCCAAGATCGCGTCTGTCTCAGCGTAGTACCCCAGGCCGCCCAAGAGGCCAGCGATGTCCGCTTTAAGCGCGGCGGCGCTCAGCGTGCCCTCAAAGGGGCGCGCGGCGTGGCTCAGCTCATCGAGGCGAAATTTCAACCCCAGCGGTTTCATCATCGGCCCTTCTCGGGGAGAGAGACGCGGCACTCTAGCGGCGCAGACCTCGAAGGTCAACCACAATGCGGCTTGACGCGCGCGGTCTAAAGGCTGGCGACTACGCGGGGGATGCGTCGTTCTCTATCCACCCGCGATGACAGCGAATCGAACATAATTTTTAAAATTGAGATAAAATCTCAATTAAAATTCGCGCTCATAACCATAGATCAACTCATTAAAAACACCAAAATCAACATAAAACTCTTTAAGAATGTTGGTGTAAATCAATGTAAGCATAACCGACCAAAATATAAGCCTTATATAAGAAAATAACCTTGATTTGCTCGGCTCAACATGACCCGTATGATCAAGGACAAGTCGATAGTCCCGCGAAAAGACCACGCGTCCCTTAAAACCAAAGAGGATATAGATCAAATAGAGTGACATCACGCTGCCCGAAGTGGGCAAGAAGAAGAGGGGCACGCTGAGGGCGCCGACGAGCCAGCGGGCGGCGGCGGAGAAGCGCATCAAGCCGCGCCCCAAGACCAGGCCCGCGACCGTCACCACGAGGGCCAACGCGCCTTGCTCTCCGCGCAGGTTGTGTTGATCCAGCAGCGCCCACAGCGAGAGCGCCAGGGCAGAGGCCATCACCGCGCGGCCGATGTCCTTGATGGCCACCTCTCGACGGAGGTGGGCGCGGCGGAGCTTGTCAAAGCCCCCCGACTGGCTGATCTTGAGCCGCGACAGCTCCATCTCCAGCGCGGCGATCTTGGCGCGGGTCTCCTCAGCCTGCGCCGCCTCAACCGCCTGGGCGGCGGCCTGAGCGGCGGCCTGCGCCGCCTTGGCCTGCGCCGCTGGGCTGGGCGTGGGCTTCTCCAGGCTGAGGGGCGAGGTCGCCGCGTTGGGCGTGGGCTTATCCAAGCTGAGGGTTGAGGCCGCCGCGCCATAAGGCGCCAAGCTCAGCCCGCTCAGCGAGGCATCCTCGGTCACCCGCGCCGCCTCCAACGCCGCCAGGAGCGGCGCGCCGCCCTGAGGGCGCAGCAGCGGATCGGGGGAGAGCATCCGCGCCGTGAGCTGATCCAGCCAAACAGGGACCCCCTCAACGACGCTGGAGGGCGGGGGGAAGCCGCGCTGCTGCGCCAAGCTCAGCTGATACATCACCACGGCGGGCGAGGCGCCCTCATCGGGCAGGGACAGGAGCGGCTGCCCGGTCAAGAGCTGGCTGAGGATGACGCCCAAGGCGTAGATGTCCGCCGCTGGGCCAGCCCTCTCCCCCGCCAAGACCTCGGGGGGCAGATACTTAAGGCTGCCGACCAAGGCCGTCGGCCCTGTCATTGAGGCCTCCCCCGCGCGCCGCGCCAAGCCAAAGTCGAGGAGCTTGACCCACGGATCGCCCTCCACCGTCAAGAAGAGGTTGCTGGGCTTGAGATCGCGGTGGACGACGGGGCGCGGCAGGCCATGTGTATAGCGCAGCGCCGAGGCCACCTGTCGGATGACCTCCACGGCCCAAGGCCACGGCTGCGGGCCGCGCCGCGACGACAAGGGCGCGCCGCGCAGCCGCTCCATCGGCAGATAGACCTGCGCCCCCTCCAAGAAGGGGATCTCCCCTTGAATGATATGAGGGTGCTTGAGCCGCGCGGCGAGGGCCGCCTCCTTGACGAAGCGCGCGGCGATGGCCTCATCGCCGATCCACTGAGGGTGGATCTGCTTGATGGCGAACTCCCCATCGAGGAGATCATGCGTGGCGCGATAGACGACGCCCATCCCCCCGCGCCCCAGCTCCTCATGGAGCGTCCACTCTCGTAAGCGCCGCATGAATCACTCCACGTCGAGTAAGCGCGCGTTGAGGGCCTCGATCTGCGCTCGGGTCCGGCGCAGCTCCAGGCTCAGCGCCTGCTGTGAGCGCTCATAGAGGGGCGTCACCTCCGCCTCACGCCACAGATCGAGGCCGCTGATCCAGCGGTGATGCAGCAGGCTCAACCAGCGATCCAAGCGATCTCGTTGATGATTGAGCTGATCCTCTAGGCGTTGACGCACCAGGCGCGTGGCGACGGCGCGGCCCTCACGCCGCAGCTGGCGGCGCGCCGCCTCTCGCTTCCCCCGCGCGTGGCTAAAGAACCACAACCCGATCAGCCCCAGGCCCATGAGGAGGCTGAGGAGGTGCTGATTGTCCTCCACGTTAAAGCGATTGAGGAACACGATGGTGCCGATGGCGCCCAGCAGCGCGGTGAAGCCCTCGGTCAGCCCCAAGAGCTGCTCGGCGTAGCTGGGCAGGCGCGCCTCGGACCTCGGCGCGGGCGGGGTCTCGACCTTGTGGATCTTGGAGGGCGTCGGCGGGGTGATGTTGGGCCGCAGTGGGGCATGATCGAACAAGCGCGTCAGGACGCTGACGTCCACGACGGCGCGCAGATCCCCCTCGGCCTTCTGCACCGCGCGCTCCCCCCAGCGGCGCTGATTGGTCTCCACCCAGACCATGAAGTCAGCCGCCCACCAAGACTCTTTAAGGGCGACGCTGATCCGGGCCTTGGACTCGCTCTCCTCGATCTCCAGGTTCTCTTGCGCGTTGAGGATGCAGTGGCGCAGGACCTCATCGCGCTGCCGGGCCAGCCGCCCGCGCCAGATCTCCACCTCAGCGGCCAAGGCCCGCTCCGCCTGCTCAAAGAAGCGGTCCAGCCGCCGCCCTTGGGCCTCAAGCGCCCCCTCAAGCCGAGCCTCCTCGGCCCAAAGCGCCTCTCGCCGCGCGATCATCTCCTCTCGCGTCGCCATCCGCGCCCCCTCTCCCTATGGTTTGATGACATCGACGCCAGGATCGAACGGCTGGGGGCCAAAACACAACGCCCACGGCGCTTATGGCGCGTGTGATTAGAGCTTGAGGCCCTCGACGACCTGCTCGGCGACGCGCCGCGCCCACTCGGGCGAGGCGTTGGGCAGCCCCGCCAAGACCTTGTCCAAGGCGCGCTCAACGGGGGTGCTCGGCGGGGCCAGGGGCCGCCCGGGCAGGGGCTCCTCGGGGGCCGCCAGCCCCGCTTGATGGCGCTTCAACACCAGCGCCTCGACCATCGACGGCGGCAGCGCCTTGGGGCCGCCCAGGGGCAACGCGGCGGCGGCGATCTGGGCGAGGTGCTCGATCAGCTCCAAGCGCAAGAAGGCCAGCTCCAAGCTCGGCCCCCAGCTCAGCACCCCGTTACCGGCGATGAGCACGCCGTCGCAGCGGCGGATCTCCGCGCGCAGCGCCTCGACGGCGGCGGCGCCTGGCGGCGTGAGGGGGATGGTGGGGACGCGCGCGCCCAAGGAGACGACCGCCTCGGGCAAGAAGGGGTGCGGCAAGGCCCGCCCCGAGACGCCAAAGGCCGTCGCCGTGGGGGGGTGGGCGTGGACGACAGCCTCCACGTCGGGGCGCGCGCCGTAGATGGCCGTGTGCAGCGCGATCTCGCTAAAGGGGCGGTGAGGCCCGGCGATCTTGCGCCCGTCGAGATCCACGACCAGGAGATCATCGAGGCCGATATCGGCCTTGCTGAAGGCCGTCGGCGTGCAGATCAAGCGCCCCTCGCCGCCGCGCGTCGAGAGGTTGCCGTCGTGGTTGGCCGACCAGCCCTTGGCGTCCATCCGCCTCGCGTAGTGGACCAGCTGACGGCGGCGGCGCGTCTCGCTCATGGCGCGCTCGCTGTGGCCTCATCGGCCAGCTCCACGGCGTCCACGATGCCCACGATCACGCTGCGGATCGGCCCCGCGTCGGGGCCCATCAGCTGCCGCACGCCGTTGCCCTCGGTGAGGATCAAGACCGTATCGCCGACGCCCGCTTGGGCGCGATCGACGGCGAGGACGCGGGTGGAGGTCAGGGCGCCTTGAGGGGTCAAGACCCGACACAGCAGCAGCTTTTGACCGTGATAGCTGGGGTGCTTGATGGTGGCGACGACGGTGCTGATGACGCGGGCGAGCCTCATGGGGTGTGTACCTCATCGACGATGCCGACGATGGCGGCGTCCACAGGGACAAAGGTGGGCTGACAGGCCAAGGCCGCCTCACGGCTGCCCACCAAGAAGACCCGCTCACCGACGCCCGCCTGGGTGGCATCGACGGCGACGTGCGGCGCCCCCGCGCTGAGGCCGTCCTCGTCGATGGGCTCGACGATGAGGAGCCGATAGCCCTCCAAGCCGGTGTACTTTACGGTCGCCACGACCGTCCCGATGACACGTCCCAGATACATAACGGCGCTCCGCGCAGGCGTAGAGGCCCCTCTTTTAGCCCATCCTTGTGCGCGTTGCACGCCCTCCCCGCCCCGCGCGCCGCGATCTTGTGATCTTGTCTATCGTGGCGGCCCGGCCCAATATCCAGGCGAGTCTCTCTCAGGAGGTTTTGCCCTTGAACACCCTCTCCGCCTTGCTCAGCGCCCTCGCGCTGTGGTCACCGCCGACCTCGGGGCCTGTGGCGCCCATCATCGAGGCGCCCGCTGTCATTGAGGCGCCCGCTGTCATCGAGGCGCCCGCTGTCATTGAGGCGCCCGCTGTCATTGAGGCGCCCGCTGTCATTGAGGCGCCCGCTGTCATTGAGGCCCCGGTGGTGGTTGAAGCGCCCTTGGCGATCCCTGCGCCGGAGCCCCCCCAGCGCGTCACCGCGCGCCCGCAGCCCAGCCCCATCGGCCCCGCCACGTTGCCACCCGTGGTGGTGGAGTACATCCGAGGCCCGCGTGGGTTTCGAGGCGATCGCGGCGAGCCTGGCCCCCAAGGCCCCCAAGGAGATCGTGGCCCCCAAGGCCCGCGTGGTGATCGTGGCCCCAAGGGAGAGCGCGGCGATCCGGGGGATCGAGGGCTCCAAGGCTTCCCCGGCGTCCACTGCTATGACGGCGTGGGGGATCGCAACGAGGACGGCAAGATCGACGCCCTCGACTGCCGAGGGGACGCGGGACCGCGTGGCCCACAGGGTGAGGTTGGCCCCCCAGGCGAGACCGGCCCCCAGGGTGAGGTTGGCGCTCAAGGCCCTCAAGGCGAGGTCGGGCCTCAAGGCGAGGTTGGGCCGCAAGGCGAGGCTGGGCCGCAAGGCGAAGTCGGCCCCCAAGGCCCGCAGGGCGTCACCTGCTTTGATGGGCTTGAAGACCAAAACGGCGACGGCGAGGTCAACGCGGCGGACTGTCGAGGCGCCCAGGGCGAAGCCGGTCCTCAGGGCGAAGCTGGCGCCCAAGGCGAAGCTGGCCCCCAAGGCGAAGCCGGTCCCCAAGGCGAGCCCGGTCCCCAAGGCGAGATAGGCCCCCAGGGTGAAGCTGGCCCCCAAGGTGAAGCTGGCCCCCAAGGCGAGCCCGGTCCCCAAGGCGAGATAGGCCCCCAAGGCGAAGCCGGTCCCCAAGGCGAGCCCGGTCCCCAAGGCGAGATAGGCCCCCAGGGTGAAGCT
>JAHJCH010000106.1 GCA_018813065.1 Myxococcota bacterium | reverse complement strand
TTCTTGATCCCAAGCGCTTGGGCGATCTCGTCGGCGCTGGCCTGGTCTTCGTAGATCCGCTTGAGGAGCGCTTGGTCCGTGGCGCTGAGCCGCGCGATAAAGCCGTCAAGCTGGGCACGGGCCGCCTCGCCCTCTCTCGTCAAGAGCCGCTGGAGCGGATCTTCACCCGGATCAGTCGGCGCCTTGGTCGCGCTGTCCTCAAGCGGGATGTGCGTCCGCCTGCGCCTCAACGCGTCGAGCGTCTTGCGCGCGGCGATAAGCCGCACCCAAGACCTCACCGTGCAGCCATTGTCGCCTCGGTATTGTCTGAGCCTGCGCCGATCGTCCTCCAACAGCGCGATGAAGATCTCGTTGTGGAGGTCGGCGATCTCCTCCGCTACGTCGCTGATCCCCGCCCTCTCGTATGTGCGCCGAATGACGTAGTAGATGTAGCGGCTGAAGCGCTCGACGAAGGCAGACCACGCGCGGCGCTCTCCACGGATGCAGCCACGCAGCAGCTCAAGGTCGGCTTGTTGGATCGGGTCTGTTTGGAGGCTCACCCCGCGAACCTAGCTCAGCCCACGATGGAGGGCAATCCTCAGCGATCAGCGTCGTGAGGTGTCGTGTCCGTTATCATCTCGGCGTCGCTGGCCTCGGCGTCGCTGGCCTCGGCGTCGCTGGCCTCGGCGTCGCTGGCCTCGGCGTCGCTGGTTTCGGCGTCGCTGGTTTCGGCGTCGCTCATCATCGCGGCGTCCGGCGCGCCGCCCATGCCCGCCTCGCCACCACCACCCGCTACGCCCGCGTCAAACCAAGGCGCCGCCCCTCCTGCTCCGCCCCCCCCTGCGTCTCCACTGCCCCCTCCGCCCACTCCGCCCGCAGCGCTCGCGTCACTGTAGCCGCTGCCCGCCTCGCCACCACCGCCGCCAACCCCCCACTCGGCCTCCTCTTTGTCCGGCTCATGCGTGAATACACACCCCGCCAGGAGCGCCGCGCAGATTGTCCATTGTCTCAAGATGCACTCCTCTGTTTCCTCAACTCGACGCGTCGGTCTTTGGCTTCTTACACCCGTGATCTCAATCGCGTATGATGCCCCCGTGCGCGCCTCTCTCACACTCTTCTTTTCTCAGCCCCGCCCCGGTGAGGTCGTCATTCGCCTCCTCGAAGGTGATCCCAGCGGCGCGGCCCCCCTCGTCTGGCGCGGGGAGCACGTCTTTGAGCCCGCCCAGGTCGAGGCGGAGCTGCGCGCCCTGCGCCGCGCCCTGCGCCGCGCCCACCTCAGCCCCGCCCCCCTCGCTGAGCATGGCCGCCTCTTGTTCGATCTGCTCTTGCCCCCCAGCCTCAAGGCCCGCCTCCGCGCCACACGCGGCGCCCTGCGCGTTATCGAGGAGGGGATCGAGATCCCCTGGCCTCTCTTGCACGACGGCGTGGATACCTTGGGGCAGCGCTGGGCCTTGGGGCGGCTGCTGTCCACTGAGACGCCGCTGCCACCCCCCGCGCCCGCGCCGCAGGGGGCGCGCCTCCTCCTCATCGCCGATCCCAGCGGGGATTTGCCCGCCGCGCGGGTGGAGGGTGAGACGCTCATCCGTGCGCTGTCTCAAGGCGCTCAGCCCCTGCCCTGTGATCTGCGCCTCGGTCCACTGTCGAAGCAGGACTTCTTGCGGATCTTTAAGGGCTTCTCCTGGGTTCACTTCGCCGGGCACGCCTCGGCGGATGGCCTGCACTTCGCCGGCGCGCGCCTCAACGCCGAGGATCTGGCCCCACTCTTGGGCGGCCGCGCGCCGCGCTTGGTCTTCGCCAACGCCTGTCACTCCCACCTCTCCACCCTCGGCCCCGCGCTCCTGCGCATGGGCGTGCGTCACTTCATCGGCACCGCCGTGGCCTTGCCCGATCTCCCCGGCGCTGACTTCGCCGCGCGCTTCTATGGCGTGCTGCGGCGAGGCGCCAGCGTGGGGGAGGCCCTGCGCCGCGCCCGTGAAGGCTCCGCCGTCTCTTGGGCTTATGCGCTGTTGGGTGATCCCGACACGGTTTATTTTCCAGGCACCCCCCAGGGGCTCTTTGAGGGCCTCCGCCGAGGCGTGCTGTGGCGCACCACCCGGCCTGTCCCCGAGGATGAGCGCTTCGCCGAGGTCCTCGATGAGGGCCGCGCCTCGCTGTATGAGGCCCTCTCCGCTGAGGGCGGTCGGCTCCTCCCCGGTCACCCCTTTCAAGAGCGCGCCCTCTTCGGCTGGCCCCAGCGCGCAGCCTCCGATGCGCGACGCGCGGCGATGGCCGCCTTGGCCGTGGTCGCCGCCGCGCCCTCCTGGGCGATCTCCCTCGACGTCGGTGATGTCATCAGCCGCGGTGATGAGGTGCTCAGCCCCGCCTTTGAGCGCCTCGCTCCCCCCCCCTCGCCCGGTGTGTGGGTCACCCCGCGCTTCGCCCGCAGCCTCGGCGGCGCGGCGCGCGTGGAGGGCGGGCGCCTGCTCGGCTGGCTGGAGGCAGGTCAACGCCACCGCGCCTTGGTCGGTCGCTCTTATGAGCTGCGTCAGCTCGACGCCCTCGCGGATCGTGTGCGCGCTGAGTCCCGGCGCGGCATCGCCTTTATCACAGGGCGCGCGGGGATGGGGAAGTCGCTCCTCGTCGAGTCCTTCGCCGCGCGCTTAGAGGCGCCTTGGCGTCGCTTCGCTTTGGGGCCTTGGCCTCGCGCGGAGGGGCTGGCGGCGCAGATCGTCTCGACGGCCTTGGAGCAGGCCGGGCGCGCGCGCTCCTTGGAGGGGCTCGATGGCTTCTTGGCGCGCCTCGACGCCATCAGCGCGCCGGTGAACGTGCTGTCCATCGAGGCGCTCCTGGAGGGCGGTGAGGCCCATGACACGCTCTCGGAGCTGGCGCCCGTCTTCGCCGCCACCTTGGGCCTGCGCCCCCCCCGCGCCGATCTCTCGCCCGGTGAGATCGCCGTCTCCACGCGCTTGCTCTTGGAGGCCCTCTCTCGTGAGGCCCCCCTCTGCCTCGTCATCGAGGACGTCCACGCGCTGCCCCTGGAGGATCTGGCGGTCCTCGACGCCATGCTCGCCGATCCTCGCGGGCGCTACTTGGCCTTGGTGACCAGCCGCGACGCGCCCCGTGAGGCCGTGGATCTGCGCTTGGCCTTGGCGTCGTTGAGCGAGGCGGAGTCCCTGACCTTGTTGGGGCAGCTGCTCGATCCGCCGCCCCCCCCAGAGGCCCTCGACGCGCTCATCGCCCGCGCGGAGGGGCATCCCATGTTCTTGCGTGAGCTGGCCTTGGCGCAGCGTGAGGGGCTCGACGCCTTGCCCGATACCGTGGAGGCCGTCGTTCAAGCCCGCGTGGACGCCGTGGCCCCGCCCCTGCGCGCCGCGCTCCAAGCGGCGGCCCTCTTCGGCCGCGACTTCTGGGCCGAGGGCGTCGCTCGCCTGCTCCAAGCCGAGGACACGCCTGCACGCTTGGAGCAGCTGACCACCCTGGGCTTCCTCTATCCCGTCGCCGCCTCGGCCCTGCCCAGCCTGTCTCAGCTGCGCTTTCGCCACGCCTTGACTCAAGAGCTGCTCTACGCGGGCCTCGACGCCCGCGCCCGCGCCGCTTGGCATGGCCGCGCCGCGCTGTTCTTCAGCGAGGAGGTGGGCGCCGTGGTGCCTTGGGCGCAGGTGGCGACGCATTGGCTGGCCTCGGGCGATATGGCGCGGGCGGCGCAGGCCTCGGCGGAGGCGGCGCGCCTCGCCTCGACCCCCTCCGCTCGCCGCGTCGCTCTCCTCGATGCCCTGCGCGCGGATCAAGCCGCGATGGTCTTCTCGCAGGCCACCCGCGCGCGCTTGGAGTCCGATCTGGCGGAGCTGCTGAAGGCCGAGGGCGACTTCGATGAGGCCATCCGCTTGCTCGACAGCGCGCTGTCACGGCCCGTGGAGGGCGGCGCCCGCGCCGAGATCCTCCGCCGCCGCGCCGAGATCGATGAGCAGCAGGGGCGGCGCGATCAGGCCGCGGCGCGCTTGGTCGAGGCGCGTCAGTTCGCCGATCCCCGCCGCGATCCCGAGGTCTGGGGCTATCTGCGCCGCGATGAGGCCTGGCTCTCGTATCAAGCAGGGCGCTTCGATGAGGCCATCGCGCGGCTTGAGGCGGCCTTCGAGGAGGTGCCCCAGCGCCAGGACGCCCTCTCCGGCGCGCTGCATAACCTCCTGGGCGTGGCGCACTACGGGCGCGGTGACACGGCGGCGGCGCGCGCCGAGTATGAGCGGGCGGCGGCGGCCTTCGAGCGGGTGGGGCTCAGCGATCGGCTGGCCTCTGTCTTTAACAACTTCGCGCTGTTGTCCGTGCGGGCGGGGGACTTCGACGCGGCGGTCTCTTGGCATCAACGCGCTTTGAAGATCAAGGCCGCTCGTGGGGATCGCAATGGCTTGGCGCGGGCCTATAACAACCTCGGCGCGCTCTACGGCGAGCGCGGTGATCTGGAGCGCGCGGCGGCCTTCTTGCGCGAGGCCATCAAGATCCGCGCGCGCTTTGGGCACAGCGGGCTGGCGATCAGCTACGCCAACCTCGGTGAGGTGCTCTTTAAGCAAGGCGATGGGGGCGAGGCGCGCGCTTATCTAGAGCGCGCCTTGGGTCTGTGTCAGGCGGGCGCGGGGCCAGGCTATCTGATGCCCGATCTCCTGCGAATGTTGGCGGAGTTGAGCTTGGCGGAGGGTCATCCCGAGGCGGCGGAGGGCGCGCGAGGCCCGCGCCGCCCTTGAAGATCAACCCATTGAGCGCGCGGGCCGTCGCCGCCTTGGCGCGCCTGCCGAGCGAGGAGTGAGCGTGTTTAAGAGCTTGGTGCGGATCACCTTTATGGCGGGCGATCAGGCCCTCTGGGATGTGCGCTGGCCGATGGTCCCGCGCGTCGGTGAGCTGGTCGTGCTGCCGCAGGGGCGGGCGCGGATCGAGGCGGTCATCTGGGAGGTGCGCCAGGAGGCGCCTGAGGTGATCGTCCACACCCTGCTGCTGCCCCCCGAGCCCTAAGCCATGCCTGAGCTGCCCGAGGTCCAGACCGTCGCCGATGATCTCCGCGCCAGCGGGCTCATCGGCCTGACCTTCACCGGCGCGTCCCTGCGCTGGCCCCGCACCCTCGCCACGCCCGAGGCGGCGGCGCTCGACGCCATGATCCGTGGCCGTCGCGTCATGGAGATCGGCCGCCGCGCCAAATACCTGCGGCTCGATCTGGATGAGGGGCTGACGCTGCTGATCCACCTGCGCATGACCGGCAAGCTCGATCTGTGCGCGGCCAAGGCGCCGCCCGCGCCTCATGATCGGCTCATCCTCGATCTCAGCGATGGGCGGCAGCTGCGCTTCAATGACACCCGCAAGTTCGGGCGAGTTTGGCTGACGCTCACGCCCGAGGTGATCCTCGATGGCCTGGGCGTCGAGCCGCTGAGCCCCGACTTCACCGCCGCGCGGCTGGCGGCGCTGCTGTCGTCCCGCGCGCGGATGCTCAAGCCGCTGCTCTTGGATCAGTCGGTGGTGGCGGGCCTGGGCAATATCTATGTGGATGAGGCCCTCTGGGCGGCGCAGCTGCACCCCGAGGCTCTCGCCAACGCGCTGACTTTTACGCAGATCGCGGCGCTGCGTGAGGGCATCGTCGCCGCGCTGCAACGCGGGCTGCGCAACATGGGCACCAGCCTGGGCACAGGCGCGGGCAACTTCTATTCGGTCGCCCACCGGCGCGGGCGCAACGCCGATGAGCTGCGGGTCTTTCGCCGCCACGGCGCACCCTGTCCACGCTGCGGGGCGATCATCGAGCGCGTCACCCTGGCCGGACGCGGCACGCACACCTGCCCCGCCTGTCAGCCTCGGCCCGCCGCCCCAGCCGAAGATGAGCACGCCCCTGGCGCTGATGGCGGGTGAGCGGCGATACTCACGCCGCTGTAATCCACGCCCAAGGTAGACAGGGGGAAGTGATGACCCACGATCGCAGAGCAGAGGCGCTCATCCAAGAGATCCTCAAGGACGACTACACCGCCCTCAAGGTCACCGCGCTGGAGATCAAGGAGTCCCCAGAGGAGGGGACCTGCTGGCTGGCGGTGGAGCTGGCCGGGGCCAACGGCGGCGCGCCGCGCGCGCGCATCGAGGCGGAGGGCGTGGGCTTCGTCGATGCCCTCTATCGCGGGCTCTTGGCCCACTACGCCGAGCGTTATCAGTCGCTCAAGACGATCCGCTTCACCCGACTGCGCGTGAAGGGCGACATCGTGGACTCAGGGCCGCTGCGCGCCGACGCGGAGGCGATGGTGGAGTTGGTGGTGGAGAACCACGATGGGCGGGCCTTCACCTTCGAGGCGCGGGGGCGCTCAACGGCCGCCGCGACCTCCTCGGCGGTCGTCTCGGCCTTGGAGTACTTTATTAACTCCGAGCGCGCCTTTATCAGCATCTACCACGCGCTGCAGGACGCCAAGGCCCGCCACCGCTCAGATCTGATCCAGCGTTATACGCAGCAGCTCTCGGATTTGGTGGTGACCACCAGCTACACCGAGGTCATCCAGCGGATTCGTGAAGAGGCGCTGTAACGAAGAGGCGCTGTAGCGAAGAGGTAGGGGGCGCTTAGGCGCCCATGACCGCAGAGGTCGTGAGGCGAGGTGCGGAGGCGGGGTTTACCAGCGGTCGTTGCGATTGCCGCCGCCGCCGCCACGGTGACCACCACCGCCGCCGCCGCCACCGCCGCCACCAGGACCACCACGGCGCTCAAGCGCCTCGTTGACCTTGACGGTGCGGCCGTCGAGATCCTGGCCGTCCATGCCCTGCACGGCGGCCTGCGCGTCTTCGTTGCTGGCGAAGGTCACGAAGCCGAAGCCGCGGCTGCGGCCCGTCTCGCGATCGGTGATGACCTTGGCGTCCGTGACCTCACCGAAGCCCTCAAAGGCCGCCCGCAGGCTCTCGTCGCTGGTACCCCAAGCCAAGCTGCCCACGAAAAGCTTATTACCCATAACTCATACTCTCTTTCGGCGTTCTTCGACGCTCTTAAGCCGCCCCGTGAGGCGGCGTCCAAGGGGCCAAGATGGCCCACATCGGACCTCTCTTTTACGCATACGAAGATGTCGGCCGAGGGCGTTTCAAATCGTGACTGCGTTTGGCGGGACCTTATAGCCTAGGCGGCGATCAAAATGCCATCTGATTTTCAGATTTAATCGCAGGGGACACGCCGCGCCGCTCAGCGGCTCGTGGGGCGCCCCGTCTTGAGGGGGCGGACGCGCGGCGGGAAGGCCTCACCCCCTTGGTGCGCCCGTGAGAGGCGGCGCAATTCGCGGCGCAGCGCCTCCTCGGCGAAGGCCGAGAGCGTCATCGCTAAGGGCGGGCCAGAGAGGGCGAAGACGGCGTCGCGGACCTCATCGATCAGCGCCTCGTTGAGGTGGAAGGTCACCCGCGTCTTCTTGTCAGCGCGCGGCGCGGCCTGTGGGCGGCGCTGGGCGTCGGCCTCCTGGGCCGCCTGGGCCGCCTGGGCCTCCACGATCTGCTCGGCGGGGGCGAAGAGGGCGTCGAGGGGATCGCGCCCGATGGATCGTCGCTTGTTGCTCATCGGCTCAACATCGCCTCAGCCACGGCCATGTAGGCCAGCGCGGACTTTGAGGACTTGGCGTAGTGAATGACAGGCGTCTTGTGGCCCCAAGCCTCACGCACACGCACGTTCTCAGGGACGGTCTGCTCAAAGACGAGGCGCTTGAAGTTCTTGCGCAGGCTGGCCTCCACCTCCATCGCGAGGTTCGTGCGATCCGCGCGGCAGAGCAGGATGCCCGCGATCTTGAGCTTGGTGTTGAGCCGCGCCTTGACCCGCTCGATCGTCTTCATCAGCTGCGCCAGCCCCGCTAAGGCCATGGTGGAGGCCTCTACAGGGATGAGCACCTCATCGGCGGCGACGAGGGCGGAGATCGACAGCACGCTGAGGGAGGGCGCGCAGTCGAGCAGGATGAAGTCGTATTGCCGCCGCACGGACTTGAGCGCCTCTTTGAGGATCAGCTCCGCGCCCGGCTCGCTGCTGAGCAGCCGCTCCACCCCCACGAGGTGCGGGCTGGCCGGGGCCAGGCCCACGCCAGGCGTCTGCGTGGGCACGATCACGCTCTTGAGATCCCGCGCCTCGGCGAAGACGTCAAACAGCGCGGGCTCTTGGCTGTCCACCCCCAGCCACGCCGAGGCGGAGCCCTGCGGATCGAGGTCGATGACCAAGACCCGCTGCCCCGCCGCGCCCAAGGCGGCGGCGAGGTTGACGGTGGAGGTGGTCTTGCCCGAGCCCCCCTTCTGATTGATCAAGGCGATGACGCGCCGCTTTTGAGGCATGATCCACTCCGCGCTTTACACAGGGGCGGTTTAAAGCGCGCGGGCTCAAAAGTCGAGGCAAAAGGCGGCGAGGCGGGGGGGGCAAGCGCCGCGAGGGGCGGCGTGGCTGAGGTGTAGGTCGGCTAAAACTGTAAAAATCCGATATAAGAGCCCTATAATTCTATGCGATAGTTGCTATAAATGCCAACATGGATGCAGATTTTGTCAAAATCTCTTTATTTCTTTATTAATCTCGAAAGATACCATGCTATAAGCATAGACGAGGTTATCTTTGCTGCCAATATGCCCCCTGTGGGTGTGCCTCGCCCTAAAAAAGCTCGATCTGCTCCTCGCAGGGCCATACCGGGCGCGGGGGCAGCTCGGGCAGCCGCGCTCTGAGGCGCGCGTAGAACAGCGCCGCCACCTGCGGCGCCTGCGTTTCCCCTGGGTAGTGCGCAATGAAGTACGGGCGGCGCCCCTCCTCCAGCCATCTCGCGAAGACCGCCGCCCAATCCTCCAGCCAGAGGTGATTCTCCTCCACCGTCGGGTGCGCCACATAGCGCACCATCGGCCTTGGCCCAAGCCCCAACGGGAAGACTGGGAGATCCGGCTTGCGCTTCTGTGCCTCGTGGGTGGGGATGTCGATGGGCAGCGGCGCGGCGCGGAGGCCGCGGGTGTCCATCCAGACGCGCTCGGCGCGGGCAGCAGAGAGGAGATCGTTGGCCTCGTGGAAGAGCGGGCCGTGGGTGAGCGAGGGGGCGCGCAGCTCCACGGCGTAGCCTCGCGCGCCGGGGCGCGGGAGGGCCATCAGGAAGCGGTAGAGCTGATCGAAGCGGCGCTCGTCGAAGCGGGCGGGGAGCTGGATGAGGAGATCCTCGATGCGCTCGCCCAGCGGCGCCATGTGATCGAGGAAGCGCTGCGCGACCTCAAGGGCGCCGGGACCCAAGAGCCGCTCGTGGGTGACCTCGCTGGGGAGCTTGCAGACGAGCCGGAAGCTCGGAGGGGTCTGCTCGGCCCACTTCGCCACGGTGTCGGCGGGCGGGGTGGCGTAGAAGGTGGTGTTGCCCTCGACGGTGTTGAAGGCGCGAGCGTAGTGGAGGAGGGCGTCGCGTGGGCTGCTCTTGGCGGGGAAGATGCTCTCGGTCCAAGGCCGATGGGCCCACTGGGGGCAGCCGAGCCAGAGGCCGCCGAAGTCGGGGGTGGTCATGTAAGCTCGCGTCACTCCATCGGGCTCATCGTGAGATCTCACACATCAGCGTGCTTTTCGTCCTCAACTCTGGCGACGGCGGAGCGCTGTTCAGCGCGCGCAAGGCGTCGAGGGTGAGGCGGCTGAGGTGTAGCTCAGTTAAAGCTGTAGGAGAGATCGACGTAGACGCCGTGGAGGGCCATCGTATAGTCGCCGTCGGGACCATAATCGATGAAATTTTATTATTTGTCAATGAATTTAAGCTAGATTAGCGATCAACTAGTAAATTTAAATCAATGGAAACTATATACGAAATCTATGTAAGTACCAAATAAACTTAACTCGTACTCTCCTTTAAAAGAACAGGCGAGACAAGGCTCTTCAGTAGTACCCTCGTCAACATCCGTTTGTGTAACCTCTGCTGTAGCAAGACGATAGGCCAGCGCAAAGTTAATTTTCCAAGGTGCATTGGGTTTATAGCCAAAACCACCAGTTATTGTATTTGATGCTCCAGGTGGTGTTCCAAAGGCGCTTGGCCACTTTTTTTGTGTTGCTTGACCATCATAGATATATCCTACACGGAGAGGGTATTTCTCGGCAAGAGTGTACTCAAAACCACCACGGAGAGTAATAGAATTCTCCCACCGAAAAACACTGGAGATCGATCCCAACGCGAATGGAGGATCGCGGTCAATTATGAGGCGTTCGTTCTGTTCTTGGAGTGTGTACTCGATATCGAACACAAATGAGAATGAATTCAGGTTAAGGCGAGCCCCCGCGCCAAATTTTGAAGGAAGAACAAGCGAACCAGAAGCTTTCACTTTATCGTCGGGCAAAGCGACTCTCGCGTCATCGTCGCTGATCTCAGTTTCAGTTTTATGGCGGTAAACTAAGCCAAGTTGAAGTTGAGCGATTGGATCCCACTGTAGTCCAACTCTCAGACCTTTGAGATTCCAACCTGTCATCGTGAAGTCCAACGAGGAAGGGGGAGCACCCTCGTTAAGCCGGTCAAGGCTTACGTAGCTCGCGCGATAGCCAACTCCAAGTTTGATATTGCTTCCGACATCAAAGGCGAGACTGGGCGAGATTTCTAAAAAGAGCACGTTCGTCGTGTTTTCGATCTCTTTGCCCTGATCATCTTTATAGAGATAGGTCGCGCCGGACGATGCTACTGGATAAAAGGCCAACCCCGCAGCCACCCGATCCATGATCTTGTAACTCACACCAAGCAGTGGTGCGACAGAGTTGATTGCCTCTGAGTCGATCGTGATTTGGTCTCTGGTCGGAGAGGAGGTGATCGAGCCATAGAGCCAGGAAGCGTCGAGCATGAGGGTCAAACCCTGAGTTCGCGCCAAACCTGCGGGGTTGTGATAGATCGCTGAGGGATCATCCGCGTAGGCAATCGCAGCACCGCCCATCCCCATATGCTCTGCCGAGTACAGGATTGGAGTGTCCCAGCCCGACGAGAGCGCAGAAGATGCGCCAAAAATTGTGCTCAACAGAGCAATCAGCGTGAAGCGTCGCATTAGTCCTGCGGCAGACCACTGCAAATGTAGAAGTTGCTGGTGCAATTCACGCCAGCCTCATTTTCACCCGCGCGGCAGTCAACGCAGGGCTGAGAGGAGGCGTCTGTGGCGCACTTGGCGAGGCAGTACTTCGCGCCGCAAAGAACCGCATCCACATAACAGGAACCACACGCATCGCTCAACTCGGCGGGCTCGATGGAGTGGTCAGGGTCACCATTTCTCATGCATTCATCCGCACACACTTTGGCGCCCTCAAAGTCACCCGTAAGCGCCAGGGTAATGCAGGTCTTTGTTCCACAGGCGCTGGCGATGTCGCTGGGGCTGGTCTTCGTCGTGTCCTGGACGCGAGCGAGGTCATCAGGGTTCATGCATTGGTCCGCCTCACCGCCGCCCGCGTCCGTCTCGCCGCCCGCGCCCGCCGCGCCCGCGTC
>JAHJCH010000105.1 GCA_018813065.1 Myxococcota bacterium | reverse complement strand
GGTCGCCCGCGCCCCGCGCCGCGTGGCCGCCGCCGCCGCCCATGACGCCGCTGATGTCACCTCGCCCAGAGGCCCTCGCCCCCGAGGCGACCCGGCCCTTGGCCTCGGATGATCCACCCAGCGTGCGCAGTCACGGCTCCGCCGTACACACCTGCCCCGAGTGCGAGCGCAGCTTCGACGTCGCCACGCGCTTCTGCCCCTTCGACGGCGCGCCGCTGGCGCGCGGGCGCGTTCAGGGGGAGGCCGGGCCCGAGGACCCCTTGGCCCGGCGCTGCCCCACCTGTCAACGCCGCTGGCCCGCCCATGTCATCTATTGCCCCGAGGATGGCGCGGCCCTCAGCCCACGCAGCCGCCCCAAGCAGACGCTCATCTGCCCCAGCTGCGGTAAGCGCTACCCCTCCGGGACTCAATTTTGTGGTCATGATGGCGCCAAGCTGGTGCTGCTCAACTGAGGGGGGCGAACCCCCCGTTCGGACGAACCCTTCAGGTTCGCCCTCACCGCGCCCTGCGAACGCTGCGCGTTCGCATTCCACACGGAGGTCATGATGATCGCCGCCATCGTGCTTATTGGCGATGAGCTGCTCAGCGGCAAAGTGCAAGATGTCAACGCCCGCTATCTCATTGAGCGATTGCGGGCGCTGGGCGTGGATCTGCGGCGCGTGCTGATCCTCCCCGATGATGTCCCCACGCTCGCCGAGGAGATCCCACGCCTCGCCGCCCAGGTGGACGTGGTCTTTACCAGCGGCGGGGTGGGGCCGACCCATGATGATGTCACCATGGAGGGCATCGCCGCTGGCTTTGGCGCGCCGCTGTTTCAGCACCCCGAGCTGGAGGCGCTGCTGCGGGCGCGGCGCGGGGATCAGCTGCGCGAAGCACACCTGCGCATGGCCCGCGTCCCCGAGGGCACGACGCTGATCCCCGGCGGGGTCATCCGCTGGCCCACCACCTTGTTTCGCAATGTCTATATCTTCCCCGGCATCCCCGAGCTTTTGCGCGCCAAGTTCGAGGCGATCGCGCCGAGGTTGCAGGGGGCGCGGATCTACGCCGATGCCATCGAGCTGGAGGCCGATGAGGGCGCCATCGCGCCGCTCTTAGAGGCAACTCAGGACGACTTCAACGTGGCCATCGGCAGCTACCCGCGGTTCTCGGAGGGCGCAGGGCTGTGGGTGCGGATCACGGTGGAGTCCAGGGATGAGGCGGCGGTGGCGGCGGCCATCGCCCACCTCCGCGACGCCCTGCCCTCCGCCACCCGCTCGCCGCCTGAGGGCTGAGCGCGGCGATCTCCTTTTACTCGGTTGCGTGCTCGTGCTATCCGATCGGGCGTTTGGGCAAGCACGCGCAAGTCCGCCTCGGCCCCAGGCGCAGCAGAGGGTGGAGCTGCCCTGCGCGAACTAGATCATCGCCAAGACGGCGTCCACCATGGCTTTAAGGCCCGCCCGGACCCCCACCAGGTTTTGGCCGATCATGTAGGCCGGGGTGGAGACGATCTTGTTGGCCTCGTCGATCTCGATCCCCTCCACCGGGCAAGCGACATGATGGGCGCCCATGGCCTCGATGGCCTTGGCCGCCTCATCCTCCGCGGCGCCCACGGTCAGGCGCGCCGCGCCGATCCCCGCGTCCTTGAAGATCGCCGCCGCCATCGCCGGGGCGATGCAGGCGAAGCCCAACGGCTTGCCAGCGGCGTGCATGGCCTTGACCAGCGCGGCGACGTCGGGGTTGACCGTGCAACTTGGGCCGTGGATGGCGAAATCACAGAGGTTTTTGGCCACACCAAAGCCGCCGGGGAAGACCAGGGCGTCGAGATCCTCGGCCTTGACCTCGCCCAGCTCCAGCGGCGCGCCGCGCGCGATCCGCGCCGCCTCCACGCGCATATCGCGCGCCTCGTCCATGACCTCGCCGGTGAGGTGGTTGATGACATGCATCTGCGGCCCGCTGGGGGCCATGATCACGATCTCCGCGCCCGCCTCGTCCAAGGCCAGCAGGGTGAAGACCGACTCGTGAATCTCAGCCCCGTCATAGACACCGCAGCCGCTGAGCACTACACCTACGCGCGCCATCACGCTCTCCTTATGGGGGTTGGGTGGGGCCTTGAGTGAAAGCCAGAGGTGAGGCGTGGGTCAACCTCTATGCGGTGGGGCAGGCTCAGAGCGTGTCGAGGTCGATGTTAAAGGGGCCAATGGGCTGTAACAGCGGCTCCAGCAGGGGAGGCTCATCGACCCAGCCCGCGTCAGACGCCTCCTCGCCGCAGACGCCCTCCGGGTTGCTCTCGGCGCGCTCATCGCAGGCCGTCCCGGCGGGCTCGGCTTCGATCTTCTCCAAGTAGTTCTCCGGCAAGACGCCCACGCCCTCGCAGGGCTCGCCGCGCAGGGCGGAGATCGCTTGACGCAGGCTCTGCTCGGACTGCTCGCCGACCAAGCGCGCCACCTCCTTGTCTTTCTTGTCGATAAAGACAAAGGTCGGCACGCCGACGAGGTTGAACTGGCGCTTAAAGTGGCGGTGCTCCGGCGTGGAGATGTCCACTTGGCGGATCTCAACCTTGAAGCCGTGGCATTCGTACTTGAGCCCCTCGACGATGGGGGCCATGCGCTCGCAGATGGGGCAGTTGCTGGAGTAGAACTCGACCATCACGGGCATCTCCTCGGCCTCGACGAGCTTGGCGCCCTCGCTGTGGATGTCATCGACGGGTGAGGCCGTCTCGGCGAGGCCATACAGCAGCGTGCCAGCGGTGGCGAGGAGCAGCGCGCCGACGACCTTCTCGAAGATCGGCAGGTAGCGGCTGGCCTTGCGGATAAAGACCACGCCGACCTCGGCGAAGACGGCGGTGATGAACAGCGGCACGGCGAAGCCCAGGCCGTAGCTGGTGAGGTAGAGCACCCCCGTCGTCATGTCCGCCGATTGGCTGGCGGTGTAGGTCAACACCGTGCCGAGGACCGGGCCGACGCAGGGGGACCAGCCCGCCGCGAAGACGACGCCCATCAAGAAGGCGTTGACCGCGCTGACCTTGCCCGCGAGGCGGCGGTCATCGGCGCGGACCGTCATATCCATAAAGGGGATGCGGATCAGCCCCAAGAACTTGAGCGCGAAGATCAGGATGATCAGCGCCCCACCGAGCTGCACCGCCGCCTTGTGATCTTGGAGGAACTGGCCAATCGAGGCGGCGCCGAGGCCCAAGAGCGAGAAGACCAGGATAAAGCCCGCGCTGAAGAACAGGCTGCGGCTCAGCAGCTGGCCCCGCCCCCCTCGCCCAATGGCGTTGAGATCCCCTCCGACGAGGGCCGAGAGGTAGATGGGGATGAGGGGCAGGACGCAGGGCGTAAAGAAGGTGAGCACGCCTGCGCCAAAGATGGAGGGGATCGCGAGGTCCATACGGCTCCTTGGGGTCGGTCAAGCCCTCTGCTCAGAGGGGGCGCGCCCGTGTCGCGTTAGAGGAGGAGAGCCATCAAGGCTGAGAAACGCGCGGATTTTTTTAAGGGCGGATTGTCGAGCGCCTACAGGCCTGCGGCGGCGCGCAGCTTGGAGGCGACGTCGATCTGCTCCCACTTAAAGCCCATGTCCTCGCGGCCAAAGTGACCGTAGGCCGCCGTCTTGCGGTAGATGGGCTTGAGCAGGTCGAGGTGATCGATGATCCCCTTGGGCTTGAGGGGGAAGTGGGCGCGCACCAGCTCGGAGATGCGCGCCTCGTCGATCTTGGCCGTGCCGAAGGTGTCAACGCTGACGCTGACAGGCTCAGCGACGCCGATGGCGTAGGCCAGCTGGACCTCGGCGCGATCGGCGAGGCCCGCGGCCACCACGTTCTTGGCGATGTAGCGGGCCATGTACGCCGCGCTGCGATCCACCTTGGAGGGGTCCTTGCCGCTGAAGGCGCCGCCGCCATGACGACCCATCCCGCCATAGGTATCGACGATGATCTTGCGCCCCGTCAGGCCACAGTCGCCGACCGGGCCGCCGATGACGAAGCGCCCCGTGGGGTTAATGAAGTACTGGGTGTCGCCATCGACGAAGCTGGGGGGCAACACATGGTCAATGACCTCGCGGCGGATATCCGCCCGCAGCTGCTCCTGGCTGACCTGGGCGTCGTGCTGGCTGGAGACGACCACGGCGGAGACACGGCGGGGCTTGCCATCGACGTACTCCACCGACACCTGGCTCTTGCCGTCGGGGCGCAGGTAGGGGAGGAGGCCCTCCTTGCGCACCTGGCTGAGCCGGTAGGTCAGCTTGTGGGCGAGGGAGATGGGCAGCGGCATCAGCTCGCGCGTCTCGTTGCAGGCGAAGCCGAACATGAGGCCCTGATCGCCAGCGCCCTGCTCGACGAAGTCGCCTTCACCCTCGTTGACGCCCTGGGCGATGTCGGGGGACTGCTTGTCGAGGGCGATCATCACCCCGCAGCTGTTGGCGTCGAAGCCCATCTCGGAGCTGACATAGCCGATCTCGCGGATGGTCTGGCGGACCTGCTCGGTGAAGTTCACCGACGCGTCGCTGCTGATCTCACCGGCGAGCATCACAAACCCGGTCTGGATCATGGTCTCGCAGGCGATCCGGCTGCGGGGATCGCCAGCCAGGAGGGCGTCGACGATGGCGTCTGAGATCTGATCGGCGATCTTATCGGGGTGTCCCTCGGTGACTGACTCCGAGGTGAACAAATAGGTGCGACCCATAGCGCGCGGCTCCGTCCGGTGATCTTGAAAAATCGATGATCTTTTAAGGCCCGATTTCCCAAGGCCTCATCAAAATGAAACGGGCCATTTTAGGCAGGGGTGGGGGGGTGTCAATGAGGACGGCGGTCGATGGAGGGATCGCGGCCCCACACACGGCGCCTCCGACGCCCACCCGCCGGGCGCCGTGAAAAGATCGACGGGCTGGCTTGTGAGCGCGAGTGGTGATTGGTACCGTCCTGCCATGCTTACCTTTTATCTCATCTCGGGCATCATCGGAGGCAGCCTGGTGGTGCTCTCCGCGCTCGGCGGGCTGGGCGATCACGACGCTGAGCTAGAGCTTGATCATGACGTCGATCTGGACGCCGATGTGGACATCGAGGCTGAGGCCGACGTGGACATCGAGGCGGGCGTCGATCACGACGGTGAGCTGGCCGTCAACGCCTGGATACCCTTCCTGAGTATGCGTTTTTGGACCTACTGCGCGGCGGGCTTTGGCTTGACGGGCGGGGTCCTGACGGGCTTGGGCGCCCTGGGAGAGCCTGCGGTGGGCTTGGCTGCGGGGGGGACGGGCCTCGTCGCCGGGCTGGGGATGTCCTATGCCATGCGCCTCCTGCGTCGAGGCGAGGCGCACGGCCACGGCGTGCATGAGTACCCCGGCGCTGAGGGGATCGTGCGGGTGGCCATCCCGCCCGGCGGCGTCGGCAAGATCCGCGTCACCCTGCGCGGCGAGGAGCTGGATCTCTTGGCCGTCAGCGACGCCTCGGAGACGCTGCCTTTGGGGGCGCCCGTCGTCATCGTGGAGATGGTCGGGCCGCAGGCCAAGGTCGTTCACCGTGGGATCATCATGGGGGGCTGAGCCTTGGCCCCCAACCCTGTCAACTTTGAGCGCCCCGTCCGTGGGCGGTGAAAGGGAGTGCCATGCTTGAGGTCTACATCGCAGGCGCGGTGGTCGTCGGGCTGATATTGCTCGTCCTCCTCGCCAAGAGCCTGCTCTTTATCTGCCCCCCCAATGAGGTGCTCATCTTCTCCGGGCGACAGCACCGCCTCGCCGACGGCACCACCCGTGGCTTCCGCCTCGTCTTCGGTGGGCGTGGCTGGCGCATCCCCATCATCGAGATGGTCGATCGCATGAGCCTCAACGTCATCGAGGTGTCCCTCTCGATCCGAGGGGCCTACTCCAAGGGGGGCATCGCGCTCAACGTCAGCGCCATCGCCAACGTCAAGATCTCCAGCGATCGCGCGGTGATCGGCAACGCCATCGAGCGCTTCCTCGGCCGCGATCTCGGCGAGGTCCGCCGGGTGGCCAAGGAGACCCTGGAGGGCCACCTGCGCGAGGTGTTGGCCAAGCTGACCCCCGAGGAGGTCAATGAGAGCCGCCTCAAGTTCGCCCAGCAGCTCCAGGCCGACTCCTCTGATGATCTGCGCAAGCTGGGCATCCACCTCGACACGCTCAAGATCCAGCAGGTCGCCGATGACGTCTCCTACCTCGACTCCATCGGGCGCGAGGCCATCGCCAACGTGGTCAAGGACGCGGAGATGGCCGAGTCCGACGCCAAGCGCATCGCCGCCGAGGAGGAGGCGGCGCAGATCGGCCGCGCCGAGGTCAAGAAGAGCGAGGCCGACGCGGCGATCTCACGGCTGAAGAACCAGCTGCGCCAAGCGCAGGCGGAGCTGGAGCAGCAGGTGAAGTCGGCTGAGGAGCGCACGCTCGCCGCCGCGCGCGAGGCCCGCGCCCTGGCCGAGCAAGAGCTACAGCGGGTGCGCGCGGGCTTAGAGTCTTTGCGGTTGAGCATCGATCAGGTCATGCCCGCCGAGGCCCACCGCCGCGCCGCGGCCTTCACCGCCCGAGGTGAGGCGGCGACCATCCGCGCGCACGGCGAGGCCGTGCGTGGCGCCCTCGATCAGCTCCGCGCCGCCTGGGCCCAAGCGGGCGACGCGGCGATGCAGATCTACGTCATTGATCAGCTTGAGCACATCTTGGAGGTCGCCACCGAGGCCGTGGGCCGCGTCCACATCGATCACCTCAACCTCATCGACGGCGGCGATGGGCGCACCCTGGCGGCCTACATCGGGGCCTACCCGGCCATGCTTGACGCCGTCTTCGCGGCCATCGCGCGCACCACAGGCGTCGATGTCCCTCAGGTCTTGACCCGCGCCGGCGTCGCCGCCCCCGCGCTCCCCGTCGCCTTAGAGAAGGATTGAGAGGCCGTCATGATACCTGAAGCGATCTTGACCATCTTCCTTGTCCTCGCCTTCATCGCCATCTTGGGGGCCATCAGCCTACGCAAGCTGATCTACATCTGCGCGCCCAACGAGGTGCTCATCTTCTCTGGGGAGTCGCGGCGCCTGGGGGATCGCACCATCGGCTACCGCTTGATCAAGGGCGGGCGGGGCATCCGCATCCCCTTGCTTGAGCGCGTCGATCGCATCGATCTGACGAACATGATCATCGAGCTGGGCGCGACGGGGGCCTACTCCAAGGGCGGCGTGCCGCTCAACGTCCACGCCGTCGCCAACGTCAAGATCGCGGGGCGCGAGCCGGTGCTCAACCAGGCCATCGAGCGCTTCTTGGGCCGCGATCGGGGCGAGATGATCCGGGTCGCCAAGGCGACCTTGGAGGGCGCGCTGCGCGGCGTGTTGGCGACGATGACCCCCGAGGAGGTCAACGAGGACAAGATCAAGTTCGCCGAGCGCTTGGTGGAGCAGGCCGAGGCGGATATGAACAACCTGGGCATGGTCGTTGACACCCTCAACGTGCAGAACGTGCAGGATGACGTGCGCTACCTCGACTCCATCGGGCGGCGTAAGAACGCGGAGATCATCCGTAAGTCGCGCGTCGCCGAGGCGCGCGCGCAGGCCGACGCGCTGGTGCGCCAGGCCGAGAACCGGCTGATGGAGACCACCGCGCAGATCACGGCGCGGATGTCGATCATCAAGGCCGACGCGGCGCAGCGCTTGGCCGAGATCGAGTCGCGTCAGGGCGCCTTGGTGGCCGAGGAGCAGGCCAAGGTGGGGCAAGCGGTGGTGCAGGCGCTGGCGGAGATGGAGGTGCAGAAGGCCCGCGTCGAGCAGGTGCGTCAGCGCCTAGAGGCCGACGTGGTGCTGCCCGCCAAGGCCGCCTGTGAGGCCGCCGAGGAGCAGGCCAGGGCGGACGCCTCGCCGATCATCGAGGATGGCCGCGCGCGGGCCGAGGTGCTGGCGACGATGGCCCAGGCTTGGCGAGACGCGGGGCCAGCGGCCCGCGACATCTTCTTGTTGCAGAAGTTTGATCGCATCTTGCCCATGATCACGGGCGTGATCGCCGACAGCCACGTCGAGAAGCTGACCATGATCGACGCGGGCGCGCCGGGCGTGGCGGGGGGGAGCACGCCCCTGAAGATCAAGGGCGCCATCGAGCAATTTCGTGAGCTGTTTGGGGTGGATCTGATCGAGCGGCTTGAGGCGATCGGCGGCGCGGCGCCGTCGGTGACGCCGATCGCCGAGGTGAACCCGCACAGGCCGCCGCCGATCCCCAAGGGCACCAAGTAAACCCACGCCCCGCGCCCCGCGCCGAAATCTATTGGCCCACCCCCTCGACTCTTTTACCCTGCCCTCTTTCTCGGAGGTCACCTTGAAAAAGCAAGGCTACGTCTTCGCCATCGTCGGGGCGACGGGCGCCGTGGGCGCTGAGATGCTGACGGTCCTCGCTGAGCAGGACATCCCCATCCGTGAGCTGCGCCTCCTCGCCTCAGAGCGCTCGGCGGGCGTGGAGCTGATGTTCAAGCACCAATCGCTCAAGGTGCAGCCGATCAGCGAGGCGGCCCTCAAGGGCGTGGACTACGCCCTCTTCTCGGCGGGCACCGAGATCAGCGCCGCCTGGGCGCCCAAGGCCGCCGCGCTGGGCGCCGTCGTCGTCGATAACACCCGCGCGTTTCGCATGGACCCCCGCATCCCGCTGATCGTGCCCGAGGTCAACGGCGCGCTGCTCACCGGGCGCGAGGCGATCATCGCCAACCCCAACTGCTCGACCATCCAGCTCGTCGTCGCCCTCAAGCCCCTCCATGATCGCTTCGGCCTGGAGCGGGTCATCACCTGCACCTACCAGTCGGCCTCCGGGGCGGGGCGCGAGGCCATGGATGAGCTGCGCGATCAGGTCGTCGATCTGCTCAACTTCCGCGAGGTTCAACACGACATCTTCCCCCGCCGCTTGGCCTTCGACGTCATCCCCACCATCGATCAGCGCTTGGAGGATGGCTACACGGGCGAAGAGGAGAAGATGATCCGCGAGACGCAGAAGATCATGGGCTTGCCCGATCTGCCCGTGTCCGCCACCTGCGTGCGCGTGCCGGTCTTTATCGGCCACTGCCTCTCGGCCAACGTGGCGCTCAAGCAGGCCGCCTCCCGCGAGGCGGCCCGCGAGGCCCTGGCGGCGGGGGCGGGGATCGTCCTCTCTGAGCCCGGCGAGTTCCCCACCGCCGCCGACGTGGCCGGTCAAGACGAGGTGTATGTGGGGCGCGTGCGCGTGGATCGCTCCAACCCGCGTGGCTTAGAGATGTGGGTCGCCGCCGATAACCTGCGCAAAGGCGCGGCGACCAACAGCGTGCAGATCGCCGCCTTGATGATCCAAAAGCGCGGCGGGTGATTCCGGCGCGTCAATTTGGCATCCTCCCTTCGCCCGCGCCCGCCCAAGCCGCGCGGCGCTTTCATTGTTGAGGGGCGGCATGATACTTGGACGCCGCGCCGCGCCAGCCGCCGCAGGTTTAACCATCACAAGGGAACCATGATATGCCCATCCTGCTCTTGATCTTCGCCCTCGCCGCGCTGACGGGCCTCGCGCGGGCACAGACTCAGGATGATCTGACGCTCACCCTCACCGCGCCCAGCCTCGCGATTGGGATCGATCAGTGCGCCAGCGAGGTTGACAAGCAGATCGTCTTATCGGGGACGCTCAACGGCTCCTATGAGAGCTACGATCTGCGCCTCGTCTACAGCCTCACCGACTCCGCCTGTGGGCGCGAGGTGCTCTCCAGCTGCCCCTCGACGGGGGGCAGCGAGGGCAGCGAGTGCGGCTGCATCACGGAGACGACCTCAAGCACCATCTCCAAGCGCGGCGCCCTGGCGGACATCCTCGCCGAGGTCGGCGATCTCTGCGCGCGGGGCACCAACGCCGTTCACCGCGTCCGCTTTTACCTGGAGTACCACCAAGAGGGGATCGCCGGCGCCAGCGACATCGACGAGCGCAGCGAGCCGCAAGAGCTGCGGCTCGACTTTCAGCGCCCCTCGACGCCCAACGCGGCGCCCACCGTGACCGCCAGCGAGGCGGCCTTGGAGCTGGACTTCGAGGCGCTGAGTGACACGGACATTGATCACTATGAGGTCTGCTTGGCCCCGCTGGATGAGGCGCTGACGCCCACGCCAGAGGTGGCCGACGCCGCCGTGACCGACGCGGGCGCGGTGGCCGCGGCGCCCTCCTCCAACGTGGGGCTGCGTGAGGGCTTCTCGCGCTGCAAGAGCGCGCCGACGGGGCAGACGAGCTATCGCTTTGAGGGGCTGGAGAACGACGCCACCTACATGGTGGTCTACGCGGGGGTCGATGAGGCGGGCAACCGTGGCCCCAACAGCCCCTCGGCGATGGGCACCCCCGCCTCCGTGGAGGACTTCGCGGAGGTCTACAGCGCCATGAACGGTGGGGAGCCCGGCGGCTGCGCCTTCAACGGCCCCGCGCGCCTCCCCGCCCTGCTCGCCCCGCTGCTGCTGCTGGGGCTTCTCCTCGTGAGGCGGTCATGAAGGTGTCTATGTGGCGCGCGCGCCCTGTTGTCTTGCTCTCCCTCGCGCTGCTGGCCGCGCCCGCCGCCGCGCAGATCCAGGTTGACACGAGCCGATCCAATAACTTTGAGCTGAAGTTCGGCGGCTATATGCCGGAGATCGACTCAGAGTTTAGCCTGGCTGAGGGGCAGCGCGGCCCCTATGAGCGCGTCTTCGGCGGCAGCAGCGAGACGCTGACCCTCGCCGTCTGGGAGGCCCACATCGTCAATGAGTGGGGCACCCTCGCCGCAGGCCTCGGCGGCGGCTACTGGAACGTCGCGGGCAAGGGCATCTCCTCGGGGGAGGCCACCGACACCACCGAGATGACCATGTGGCCCGTGCTGGCGCAGCTCAGCTATCGCTTTGATTTAATTCAGGATTATCTGCCCATCGTCCCGGTCTTCAGGATCGGCCTCGACTACTATATGTGGGAGATCCTGCGCGGGGATGGCGAGACGGCGCGCTTCTCGGAGATCACCCTCGACGCCCAAGGGCGGGCGACCTCCACGGCCCCCGGCGCCGAGGCCAAGGGCGGCACCTGGGGCTGGCACGGCGCCATCGGCCTGCACATCCTCCTCGACTACTTCGCCCCGCAGATGGCCGCCGACTTCGATCGCGACGCGGGCGTCAACCACAGCTACCTCGTCCTTGAGTATCACCACGCCCAGATCGATGACTTCGGCAGCGCGGAGTCCTTCCGCTTGGGGGATGATCTCTACTTCTTCGGCCTCGCCCTCGATCTCTGAGCCGTGGATCAGCGTCGCTTCGCCTTTAAGGTTGAGTATGACGGGGCGGGCTTCCACGGCTGGCAGGTTCAGCCGGGGCTGCCCACCATCGCGGGGGCCATCGAGGAGGCCCTCAGCGCGCTGCTCAATCAAGCCGTCGTCGTCGATGGCGCCAGCCGCACCGACGCGGGGGTCCACGCCCGCGATCAGCTCGCCGCCGTCACCTTCACCCACCCCATCCGCCCCGAGGGCTTCGTCAAGGCGCTCAACCGCCGCCTGCCCCCCACGATCAGCGTGCGCGGCGCCGCCGAGGTGCCCTTGAGCTTCGCCCCGCGCTTCGCCAATCAAGGCAAGACCTACTGCTACCGGCTCTATCAGGACACGAACCGCCGCCCCCTCATCGATCGCTACGCTTGGCGCGTGCCCTGGGCGCTGGAGCAGCGCGCGATGATGCGCGCGGCGGGCGATCTCGTCGGCGCGCGCAACTTCGAGAGCTTCGCCGCCGCCAACGGCAGCCATAAGTCGGCGGTGCGCACGCTGCACGCCATCCACCTCAGCGCCACGCCTGGCGGCGTCTTAGAGCTGCGCTTCAGCGGCGCGGGCTTCCTCAAGCAGATGATCCGCAACATCGTGGGCACGCTCGTCGAGGTGGGGCGTGGGCGCTGGCCCCCCTCCGCCGTCGCCGAGATCCTCGCCGCCCAGGATCGACGGGCTGCGGGGCCGACCGCCCCCGCCTGCGGGCTGGAGTTGGAGCGGATGCACCTTGATCCTGTCCTCACGACGCTCTTGGGCCCCTGAGCAACTTCCTCCTCGACTCTCACCCGCGCAGCCATTAGAACACTCCGCCTCGCATCGAACGGAGCGATGAGCATGAAGCGTTGGCCTATCGGCGCCCTGATCCGCGACGAAGACAGCCCCGAGCTTGGCCCAGGCCACCTCCTTGATCTGGATGAGGCGGGGCGAGGCCAGGTGGCCTTCCTCTCCAACCCAGAGATGAGCGTGGACTTTCACCGCCGCCCCCTGCGGCGCCAGCGCCTGCCCGTCGGCGCGCGCGTCTGCCTCCTCGACGGGGAGGAGGCCGAGGAGGCGCCGATCCAAGAGGGGATCATCGAGGCGGCGTCCTTCCCCGAGGAGGGCCTGTACACCTATCAAGTGCGGCTGGGGGAGCAGCGGCGCGCGCTGAGCGAGGCGATGATCCTGCCGCTGGGGCCAGAGGGCGAGCAGCCCTTGGAGCTGCTTGAGGGCCGCGCCTGGCGTGGCCCTTTTCACTTCATCGCCCGGCAAAACGCCTGCGCCTCTTTGGGGGAGTGGGGCGAGATCTCCGAGGGGTTACCCGCCCTCATCGGCGCGCGTCGAGGGCTTGATCCGCGCGCGGTCTTCGCCATCCGACGGCTCTTGATGCGCGCCCAGCCCAAGGGCGTCTTGTTCGGCGGCAGCCCAGAGTCTCGGCGCCTGGCGGGCGGCCTCTTCGTCCAGGCCTTCCTCAGCGAGTTCCCCGAGAGCCGTGTCCTGATCATCGCCCCAGGCGCGCGGCTCAGCGCCTGGCAGGTCCAGCTGTCGGTGACCTTCGGCGGGCACGCCTTCAGCGTCGCTGATCCTGAGGCGCCCGAGAGCTTCGAGGGGGATCGCCTGCTCTTGTCTCACAACGCCCTGCGTCGCCCCGCCACGCAGCACCTCCTCAGCGAGCAGCGCTTCACCCTGATCGTCCTCCAGCAAGCGCACACGCTCTCACCCAAGGGAGATCTCTACACCTGGGTGCGGGATCTCATCGCCGAGACGCCGGCCTTCTTAGGGCTCTCGGCGCGGCTGGACGATGAGGCCCATGAGGCGCTCTCAGGGCTCTTGGGGCTGATCTTGGCGCCTGAGGCGCCCCACCCGCCCTCGATCATCAAGCGCTTCGCCGAGGTCTACGCCCCCATCTGGCGCGCCCAGGCCAGCTTGGAGGCGGGCGAGGTGACGGCGGGGCTCAAGGCGGCCTGGGGCAAGGCTCAAGATCCCACGCTGAGGGCGCGGCTGGAGGCCATCGAGGCCGCCCCGGAGGCGCTGCTGAGCTACAGCCGCGCCCACCACCGCTTTGAGCCGCGCCTCATCAGCCTGCCCAGCCCGATAAGCGCGGCGCGCCCCGCCTCGGTGGTGAGCTACACGCCCAGCGCCCTGGAGCGCGTGGCCTTGGCGCGCTACGACCTCATGCCCCCGCTGCGCCCCCGCGATCCGGCCTCGCGGCTGCTCTTGGGGCTGTATCGCTTGGCCTCGGCGGGCGCGCCGGAGGCGGCCATTGAGCTGCTCAGCGCGCGGGCCAAGGCCCTGGGGGGGCGGATCGACAAGGGCGGCGTCGGCCCGGCGATGACGGAGGCGCTGCTCCTCGATCCCAGCCCCGAGGAGCGGCGCGTGCTCCTCAAGAGCTTGATGGCGGGCTGCCCGCCGATGGAGGGCGAGCTGGACTGGCTGACGGCGCAGATCAAGCACCAAGAGCGATGGCGCGATGAGGACGCCGATGGCTGCGCGCGCTTCGTCGAGGCGGCCAACTGGATCGGCGATGAGGCGGGGCTGGGGCGGCTGCTCGTCTTTGTGCGCAGCGCCGCCTCGGTGGAGGCCTTCGCCAACACCCTGCGCTGCCGCCGCCCTGGGATCAGCGCCGTGGCGGTGCATGGCAAGCTGCCCGAGGACCGCAAGGCGCGGCTCCTGCGCGAGTTTCAAGAGAAGCCCACCTTCAAGGTCCTGATCACCGACGATGACAGCCTGGATGATCGCCACCTCGGCGTACTCCAGACGATCCTGCACCTGGAGCCCCCGGCGGGGGTGATGGCGGGGCTGCGGCGGGGGGCGGCGGCCCACGCGCGGACCCGCGCCGTGATCTTCATCAACGGCGAGGAGACGCGCGCGTCGTTCGAGGCGGCCCTCAACGCGGTCTACCAGGCGGCGGAGGTCTACACGCGCGGCGTCGGCGAGGTCGAGGCGCAGCTGCCCGCCTTGGAGCGGCTGATTCTCACGGGGATGGCGCGGGATCTCTCGGCGGCGCAGGCGCAGGCCGAGGCGCTGCGGGCCAGCGCGCGCCCCGCGTGGGTGATGACGGGGCACGCGCCGACGCCAGCGGATCTGGAGGCCGCCGTTGAGCTGTGCGAGATGATCGAGGACACCAGCGAGGAGCTTCAGCGGCGAGACGCGCGCTACTTCACGGACTGGGCGCAGACGCTGGGGCTGCGGGCGCGCCGCGAGGAGGGGCGCGTCGCCTATGGCTGGACCCTCAACGCCCTGCGTCGGCCCCTGTGGCGGCTGGGCAGCGTGGGGGCGCCGACGCCCGTGGAGTCGCCGGTCAAGCTCCCCCAAGGCACCTTTGATCGCGAGGTGGCCTTGGACAAGGAGGCCGTGCAGTTCTTCGCGCCGGGCCACCGCTTCATCGACGCCCTCATCGACGATCTGATGGACTCTTGCCATGGCCGCGCCGCCGTCTTCTCGCGGGACTTGGGGGAGGCGCGCGTCGGCTCGGTACACCTCGTCGCCTTGCTCCAGCTCACCCCCGCGCTGGAGGATCTGCCGCAGGGCTTGGCCTTGGCCGCGCGCGCCGCGCTGTGGCCGCGCTGGGAGGTGGCCTGCTTCACCTTGGAGGGCGATGGCTTTGAGCCCATCACGGACCCCGCCCTTGAGGCCCTCCTGACCTTGGAGCAGCGCAAGCGGGCGCAGAAGATCGAGCCCGAGGCGCTGATGGAGGTCGTGGAGCTGGCGACGCTGTGGCGCGCCGTGGCCGAGGCGGAGATCGCGGCCATGGACGCGGCGGATGAGGCGCTGCGTGAGGAGGCTTCGGCGGCGGCGGAGGCCTTCTTGGACAGGGCCGACGATGAGCTGGCGCGCCTGCGCTGGCGGGCCGAGGTGGGCGAGGCGGCGGAGGCGGAGGCGTCGAGGGCGCAGCTTGAGCGGATCGAGGCGGTGGCGAGGGTGATCTCTGAGGCGCGCAGCCATATCGACGCCTTGGCCGTCATCGTCGGCGTCGCCAGCGGCGAGGGCTAGGCCTCTCCAGCTAGGCCTCTCCAGCTAGGCCTCCACGGGGGGCAGGGCGACGCGCTCGGCCAGGTAGAGGAAGCGATCTGTGGGCTTGATCACCTGATGCTGTGGTGGGTTGAGCTGATCGCGACTCTCGACGTCACGCAGCCCGATGATCAGCGCGCCGGTCTGTGTCTTGATGGCGGCCATGACCTCGCCATAGGTCCCCAGGGCGATCCCCTCGGGCAGCCCCCCGATGTAAAGGCTATGAGCGCCGATGGTGGCCACCTCGCCCATGACCCGCGCGGTGCCGGGCATGACCACGGCGTGGGCCAACAAGGAGAAGCCCAGCCGGGTCGTCTCGATCACCTCATCGACGCCGGCGGCGCGGGCGTGATCGACGTTCTCGGCGTCGAGGATCTCGGCGATGAGGTAGAGCGGGCGGGCGCGCGGGCGGCGCAGGCGCTGCTTGCGGATATAGGCGCGGATGGTGAACGCGGTGAGGATCGTGGTGGCGTCGGCGAGCTGGGGCGTGCGGCTGCGGGCGCCGACCAAGATGGCCGCCTTGGCGTGGGCCAACCGCGCCTTCTCCAGCTCGCTCTCCTTGGTCGGATCGCCGTTGATCCAGATGAACTCCGAGGGCAGATCAACGGGGCGCTCGCCCTCGGCGAAGAGGATCACCGCCGTCTCATCTGTGTGTGTCTCTTGAAGGAGCGGCTCTAGGAGCATCTGCGTGCCCGACTCATAGCCGCAGACGACGATGTGATTGACATAGCTGCTCATGCGAAACTGCTCCTCTCGGATGGTGAGGACGGCGTTGAACAGCGCGTGGCTGACGATCCCGGCGAAGAGGGCGAGGTTGAACATCCCCGCGATCATCAGCAGCGCTCCGACGACGCGCCCCAGGTCGGTGACCGGCGCGATGTCGCCGTAGCCGACGGTCGTCAGCGTCACCACGCTCCACCACAGCCCATCGGAGAGGCGCTGGACATTGGGGTTTGCGCCGCGCTCGACGAAGAAGAGGCTGAGGCCGCCGATGAGGATGGAGAGCGCCAAGAGCCCAAAGCCAAAGCCGAAGAGGAAGCGGTTCTCCTCAAAGGCGCGGGGGATGGACTGAAACGGGTTGCTGTAGCGAAACACCTTCCAGGCGCGCAGCAAGCGCAGCAGCCGCAGCGCCCGCAGGCCGCGCAGGGCGGGCAGCAGGGCCAAGACGACGAGCAGATCGATGAAGATCAGCGGCTCAAGGCAGTAGCGCAGGCGACCGAAGAGGTGCAGCGACAGCGCGCCGCCTGACCCCGTGTCATAGAAGCGCACTTGGGGCGGCTCATAGGTGATGATCCGCGCCACCAGCTCGACGCCGAAGAGGACGAGCAGCAGCTTATCGAGGATCATGAGGGCGTCTAAGATCGGATCATCCAACGCGCGCGTCAGCTCAAAGGCGGTCAGCGCGATGGAGAAGGCGATCAGGCCATAGATGATCCACTCGAGCCGCCGATAATGGGGGCTCTCTGGGTGATGGAGCGCTTCGTGGAGTTGGCGATACACGCCGCGAAGATAACCCAACGTGGTCATTTTGGGGAGAGCGAGGGTGCATGAGCGAGACGTTAAAGGGGGCGCAGGCGGAGCGCTGGGTTGAGGCGCTGTTGAGCGCCCTGGGATCAGGGGATCAAGCGCGGGTGGAGCTGGCGTTGGACAAGCTGGGGGTCAAGCGCAGCGGGGTGATGTACGCCCGCGTCGGTGAGATGGCCAGAGCGCTGCACGAGTCCCTCAAGGACTTCCAGCGCAGCCTCGATCCCCACGGCGTGACCATGCACAACACCACCGTCCCCGACGCGTCGAGCAAGCTCCAGGCGGTCATCGAGATGACCTTCGAGGCGGCCAACCGCACCCTCTCGTCCATCGACGCCCAAGAGGCCCTGTTGGATGAATCCCAGGCGCGCATGACGGCCTTGGAGGCCGCGCTGGCGGATCCAGCGGTCGATCTGGAGACGCTCAAGGGGCTGACGCGCGCGCACCTCGACGCTCAGCGGCGGAGCGTGGATCGTATGCGTGATCTGATCACGCGGATCTTGATGGCGCAGGCGTTTCAAGACTTGACGGGGCAGTCGATCAAGAAGGTGATCAAGCTCGTGGAGGAGATCGAGGGCGGCATGGTGCAGATGGTCCAGATATTTGGCTTGAGCGAGGCCGAGGCCGAGGCCCCGGCGGCGGCGGAGGAGGAGGGGATGCTTGAGCAAGGCGACGTGGAGTCGATCTTGTCGAGCTTTGGCTTTTAAAGCGGCATGAGATCGCTGCTTTAACGACGAGAAATTTGCCCCCCCACGATCTTCAGCGGCGTCTCCTGGCCTGATGACTGGGCGTAGAGGCGCGGGGCGCCCTTGGGGTCCCAGCTCAGGCGCAGCCGCGCCGCCGGCCAAGCCGCCCCCTTGACCCACCAGCGCGCCTCCGCCGCGCCCAAGAGCAAGATCGACCACGCCCGCTCGGCCTCACCCCCGTGATAAGCGCGATCATGGCGGAAGATCAGCGCGGCGCGGGCCCCTTGGGTGTTGATCTCGACCAGCTCCGCCTCAACGCCGTTGCCCCCGAAGTCGTCTTGGTGGACGGCGATCAAGCACTCGCCGCCCTGATGGGCGCGGGCGACGACGAAGAGCACGCCGCCGTCATCGCTCAGCAGGGTGGCGGTGTAGTCCACCGCGTCGAGGGTGAAGCGGCGGCTCTCGGCGCGGCGCCAGCGGTCAAGGGTGAGCCAGCGCGGCGCCAGCGCGGGGAGCCACGCGCCTGGGGGCGTGCGCCGCGCGCTGAGATCATCGGCGGCGGCGTAAGGCAGCGCGGCGCAGCGCGGATCAGGCTTGAGGCGCGGCGCGGAGATCGGCGGGGCCTCCACGCGCCGCAATAAGAAGAGGAGATCCACCTCATCGCCCACCTCAAGGTGCTTGCCGACGTGGCGCAGCCGCGCGAGGGCGAAGCGCGGATCATCGAGGCGCCACAGCCCCGTCAGCCGCGCGCCCCCCCAGGTCTCGATAAAGGTGACCCCCTCATAGCCCGCCCAGCGGACGGTCACAGTCTGCGCCAAGCAGACGGGGTGCTCGGGGTCTTGGCCCTCGCCGCGCTCATAGGCGGCGATCCGCGCGCGGATCGCCTCGGCGGTCTTGGGCTGGCTGGGGGCGTCGGCGCAGACGCGGTGATCGCGCCACTCAAGGCGCAGCTCAGCGCCCAGGAGCGGCGCGGCCTTGAGCGGCTTGAGGCGGGCCTTGAGCGCGGCCAGCTTGGCGTTAAAGCGAGCCGCCCTGATCTGCGGCTCGCCCTGATACCCGGTATGGACCCAGCGCGCGTGTGGGTCTTGAGCGTCGTTGAGGGCGAAGAAGCCGAGGCGGGGCAGATCGGCGACCTCGCCGCCCACATGCTTGAGGATGTAGACCTTGCCATCGATGGGCTCCAAGCCAAGCACCTCGATGTGATCAGGCCCACCGAGGGTGGCGAGGGCGAGGGTTGGATAGAGCAGGAGCGAGGGCAGCGCCCGGCGCATTGGTCTTCTCCCTGGACTTTTGACGCGTCATGGCTATACTGCGCCTCCGAATCTCATCCGGCGACCCTCTTGGGTCTTGCGGTGGTGGGGGCCGCGTGCTAGAAGCGCGCAACCTCGTCGTTTTTCAGGGGCTCATCAGAGCCCTTATTTTTTGAGGAGTTGAATGCGCAGCCCTGGACGCCTCACCGGCGGCGCCTCCCAGCAGATCCCCTCTCGGATCCGCGAGGCCATCGAGCCTGTCATTGGCGCCTCCGAGCTTGATCTGCTCGGGGTCGAGCTGAGCCAGGAGGGTCGCCGAGCCATCCTGTGGGTCTTCATCGATCACCCCGATGGCGTCACCATCGATGACTGCGCGCGGGTCAGCCCCGAGATCTCCGCCGCGCTCGACGTGGATGACCCCTTGGCCGACGCTTATGAGCTGCGGGTCTCTTCTCCTGGGTTGGATCGCCCCCTCTTCTGCGAGGCTGACTTTGAGCAGTTTCAAGGTCAAGAGGTTCAAATTCAGCTCTCTACAGCGCTCAACGGTCGTCGCAAGTTCACAGGCAAGATCGGTGAGATGGAGGATGACCAGGTGCGCTTGATCTGCGCTGACGGTGAGCACCTCATCCCCCTCTCTTCGATTCACCGCGCGCGGCTGCGCTATGAGCTGTCTATTGGCGGGAGCCGCGGCCCGCGGGAGAAGTGATATGGAGCAGCTGAACCTCAATCACGTCATCGATCAGGTGGCGAAAGATAAGGCCATTGATCGCGCCTCGCTGCAGGAGACCCTGGAGCAGGCGATCCTGCAAGCAGCCAAGAAGGTTTTTGGCATCGAGCGCGAGATCGAGGCGCAGTACAACCCCGCTAAGGGCGTCGTTGAGCTGTTCCAGATCATCCGCGTCACCGAAGAGATCCAAGATCCCTATAACGAGCTGACCTTGGAGGAGGCCGAGGAGCACGGGCTGGACGCCGAGCTGGGCGATGAGCTGCTGTTCCAGATCTTCTACCTCCCCAATGACGCTGATCGTGCGCGTGAGCAGGATGAGCGTTACGGCGACATCCTCCAGTTTAAGTCCCAGCGCGCCAGCTTTGGCCGCATCGCCGCGCAGACCGCCAAGCAGGTGATCACGCAGCGCATCCGTGAAGCGGAGCGGGACAACGTCTATCGCGAATACATCGATCGCAAGGGTGAGCTGATCACTGGCATCGTGCGCCGCTTTGAGCGGGGCAGCATCATCGTTGATCTGGGCCGCGCGGAGGCATCTTTGCCGATCCGTGAGCAGGTCTCTCGGGAGTCATATCGCCCAGGGGATCGCATTCAGACCTACGTCTTGGATGTGCAGCGCAACGCGCGTGGCTCTCAGATCATGCTCTCTCGCACCTCCCCAGGCTTGCTGATCAAGCTGTTTGAGATGGAGGTGCCTGAGATCTACGAAGGCATCGTGCGCATCGAGACGGCCGCGCGTGAGCCTGGCAGCCGCGCCAAGATCGCCGTCTCCAGCCGCGATCCCGACGTGGATCCGGTCGGCGCCTGTGTGGGCATGAAGGGCTCTCGCGTGCAGGCGGTGGTGCAGGAGCTGCGCGGCGAGAAGATCGACATCGTGCCTTACAGCGATGATCCGGCGCGCTTCGTCTGCAACGCCATCCAGCCCGCCGACGTCGATCATGTCCTCATCGAAGAGGACAGCTACACGATGGATCTCATCGTGCCGGATGATCACCTCAGCCAAGCCATTGGCCGTAAGGGTCAGAACGTGCGCTTGGCCAGCCAGCTGACGGGCTGGAAGATCAACATCCACTCTAAGAGCAAGATCTTGGAGCTGGAGGAGGAGGCCCGCGAGGCCATCATGGCCCTCGACGGGGTCAGCGCGGAGCACGTCGATACCCTCTGGCGCTTGGGCTATCGCTCCCTGGAGCAGATCTCCAACACGCCCGAGGAGGAGCTGGCCAACATCCCTGGGATCACCGCCGAGGACGCGGCGCGGCTGCGCGAGGGCGCCGATGAGCTTATCGAGCGCAAGGCGCGCGGCGAGGAGATCCGGCCCAAGATCCCCGCCCCCGAGGGCTACGATCCTGAGATTGAGTGGAACCGCTGGCCCGAGGGTGAGCCGCTGTCGCGGGACGTCTTTGATCGTTGCATCCGCAAGGGCCGCTTTACGCTTGAAGACATCGCCGCAGAGATCCCCGAGACCTTCGCCTCCGTCGTCGGCTTTGACGCTGAGCGGGCGGTGAAGATCATCTTTGCGGCTCGGGAGGCCCTCGCGGCCCTCCGCGCAGCAAGGCAGCTTGGAGAATGAGATGGGGAGGAGCCGGCGTCAGCCAAGGATCGCAGGCCCCAGCCGCAAGGGGCTTAGGACCTGTATAGGATGCCGTCGCGCGTCTCCGCGCGATGATCTCATCCGCCTTGTGCGGGATCCATCCGGCGCCGTCTTCGTTGATCGTCACCTCCGCGCCCCTGGACGAGGGGCGCACCTCTGCTACGACCCAAGCTGCATCAACAACGCCCTCCAGCGCCGCGCGCCGAGCCGCGCGTTTCAAGGCCCAGTCACCCTCCCTACGCTTGAGGCCCTCCTGGCGGAGATCATCGAGGGCATCGACGCGCGGATCTGGGCGCGGCTGGGGATCGCGCGGCGGTCGCGGCAGGCGCTGTCGGGGGCGGACGCGCTGAGCCGTGGGATGGGGCGAGTGGGGCTCTTAATCCTCGCCGAAGACTGCGCAGAGAACAGCCGCAAGAGCCTACAAAACAAAGCAAACGCCCTTGGCTGCCCTGTCGTCATCTTCGGCACGGCCTTGACGCTCGGTGAGAGTCAAGGCGCCCCGCACAGGGTCGCCATCGGCGTCTTGGACCCCCTCGCGGGGGTCCTCAAGCAAGAGTTCGAGCGCCGCGCGTCATTGAGCGCGGCGCCTCAAGAGTGAACAAGACCCATTAAGACGCCACGTGGCCAGTGAGAAAAGCCACCTGACGGGAGAAGGCATGGCCAAGAGAGTTTTCGAGGTCGCCAAAGAGCTGAAAGTTGATCACCGCGTGCTCATGGAGAAGTGTGATCAGCTTGGCATCAGCGTCCGCAATTATATGGCGCTGTTGTCGCCAGAGGACGTCAAGCGGCTCAAGGACGCGGTGAAGAAGGAGCCCTCGGCGGTGGAGAGCCGCGCGCTGAGCGACGGCGTCAAGCGGCGCCCCAGCAAGCGCGCCGCCGATGTGGGCGCGCGTCGGCCGCGCGGTGGCGCCCGTCAACCCGAGAAGAACGCCCCTCGGCTGATCGCGCCGGTGGTCCGCGAGGCGCCCAAGGAGGAGGAGCCGGAGGCGGCCCCCCCCAAGGAGGAGCGCGGCGCGCGTGGTGGCCGTGGCCGCGATGGGGCGCCGCGTGATGGCGCGCGTGG
>JAHJCH010000104.1 GCA_018813065.1 Myxococcota bacterium | reverse complement strand
TGCTTGGCGGCGGCCTTTGATGATGAGCACCGCGTGGCCATCGTGGCGATTGAGGCGGCGGGCCGCGCGGGCCGCCCCGCGCTCAAGGCGCCGCTGACGGCCTTGGCTGGGGATCGACGCCGCGCGCCGCTCTTGCGCGCCAGCGCGCTGGGGGCCTTGGGTGCGCTGGGGGATCTCGGCCCGGCGCGGATCGTCATCGAGGCGCACCTCAAGCGCGGCGGGATCTTGCCCTTGGTGGAGGGGGCGGTGCGCGCCGCTCAGCTCCACGGCGGCGAAGAGGGGCGAGCGCTGCTCAAGATCGCCCTGGGCTCTAAATCAGATCGTGTCCGCCTGATCACGGGGCGAGCCTTGCTGGCCTTGGGCGAGCGCGCCGCCGTCGAGGCCGCGCGCGTGGATTGGCGTGGTCGCGCTCGGGCGCGGATAGATGCTGCCCTCCTCCAAGCGGATAAAGAGGCGCCCACCTTGGGCGACTCCATCGAGATGATCGCCGACGATCCAGAATGAGAGCCTGATGTTTCACCCTAAGTTTGTCGTGCCCAATGGCTTCACCGCCCTGTCGATGCTCTTCGGCCTCGCCTCCCTCCTGGCCTCGGCCCAGGGCAGCTTCACCCTCGCCGCGTGGCTGATCTGCTGGGGGGTGCTGCTGGACAAGCTCGACGGCACGGCGGCGCGGCTGCTGGGGGCCAGCTCCAGCTTCGGCGCGGAGCTGGACTCCTTCGCCGACTTCGTGGTCTTCGGCATCGCCCCTGCGGCCTTGATCTACCACCGCCTCAGCCCCAGCTTCCAAGGGGATGAGCGGCTCCTGCTCCTCCTCGGCGCCGGCGCCTTTGTCCTCGCCAACGCCGCGCGGCTGGCCCGCTTCAACACCACCAGCCCCGAGGGCGGGGATGTCCTCTTTTATGGCGTCCCCACCACCCTCTGCGGGGCGCTGATCGCCACGACCTACCTCGTCTGGGAGAAGTATGGGCTCGATGAGGGCCTCTTGCGGGGCATGGTCGGCCTGCTCTTTATCTCCGGGCTGGCGATGGTCAGCAGCCTGCGCCTGCCCAAGCTCAAGCGGCGCAAGAACAAGCTCTTGGATGGGCTTCAGATGATCAACATCGCTGGCGCCTATGGCTTCGCGGCGCTGCGGATGTTCCCCGAGTACCTGTGGGCGATGGTGATCCTCTACCTCATCATCGGGCTGGGCTGGGGGCTGCGGGTCGGCGAGGCGGCGAAGGCGAGAGCTTAAACGGCATATTGACGATCATCGGCGCGCCGCTGAAGGGGGGGAAGCGCAGCGCGCGGACCTCGCGCTCGACGCAGCGGGCCAGGGGGCTGCCCGCGTTGGCCCCGATGACGGCGGCGCTGGCGACCTCGCCGCTGTGCTGGATGGTGATCTTCACCGTCACCATGCCCTCACCCTCGACCTCGCAGCGCTTGATCTGGACAGCGCCCGCCTTGATCACCCTCAGGACTTGCCACTTGCTCAGCTGCGCGGCGGGTTGAGCGGCGACGGCGGGCGGCGCGGCGCTGGACTTCTTGCCGTCAAGGGCGCCGAGCAGATCATCCATGTCGGCGGTGTTGGCCTTGGCGCCGCTGCGGCGACGCCCACCGCGCTTCTTGCTGACCGTGGGCGCGGCGGGGGGCTCAACGATGGGCGCGGCGGGGGGCTCAACGATGGGCGCGGGCTGCGCAGCGGGCGCCGCAGGGGGCTCAACGATGGGCGCGGGCTGCGCCGCAGGCGGGATGGGCGCCATATAACGCTGCATCTGCACCACGCCGAAGGTCAGCCCCGCCGCCGCCGCGCCGGCTAAGAGCCCCAACAGGGCATAGCGTTGGAGGCTGAAGGGGGCGGGCGCCTCGGCGAGATCGAGCTGCTTGAGGTGGATGAGCCCGCTGAGGCTGACGGCCTCCTCGATGGCCGCCGCGCGGCAGGCGTGGCAGGCGCGGACGTGGGCGCTGAGGGGATGGACGTCGGTCAAGGCGCGCGCGCGCACGGCGCGGCGCACGTCGGGGGCGTAGGCGCACTTCATCTCGACAGCCACTCCCGAATCCGCCCAAACCAACGGTAGATCGCTTGCCTGGATTGGCCCGTCATCCTTGAGACCTCGCTGACCGTGCGCCCCTCCAAGAGCAAGGACAGCACGCGGGCCTGCTCGGGGTCTTGGCAGAAGCGGGCCTCGACGCGCTCCAAGATAAGCTGGGCGATAAACCGAGACTGGGGGTGACAGGCGCCATGCGTCTCATTGGAGCTGAGGCTGCGGCGGCGCAGGGCGCGGCGCTGACGCAGGTTGTCTCGGGCGCGCCAGAGGACGCGGGCGTTGAGCATCGACAAGAGGTTGACGGCGCCTTGGCCGCGCGCGGCGGCGCGATCGGCGATGGCCCGCAGCAACGCGGCGAAGCGAGGCACCTCCGAGATGAGATCCACCAAGGCGTCCCAACGCGCCTCCGCCCAGAGATCATTGGGGGAGGTGGGCGCCACGCCAGAGAGGTAGACGATAAAGGCGTCGCGAAGGGCGGGGCCATGCTCAGGGGTCTCCAGCGCGTCGGCGAGGCGGCGAAGGGCCGCGCAGTAAGCGGTGAGATCGGCCCCCTGGCGCTCCATCTCCAGGACGCGCTCAAGCAGGTCATTCTCTCGCTCCGGCTGCATCGGTCAGTGTGCTCGGTTGAGGTCGATTGGGTTGGCATGGCGAGAGTACGCCAACCCCGTTTGGATGTGTCCCCTCTAAAAAAAAACACGCCGCGCGGGTTGGATCAGGGCGCTGAGGCGCCTGGAAGGCCCATAAAAAAAGGCGCCCGAAGGCGCCCCGCCGAGGCCGCGTCGATGATCTTGGGGCTGTGGATCAAAACCCAGTCCTGATTAAGGTGGGCGAGGTGAATTTCGGCTTTAGGCTTCCGGCGCGGGGCCAGCGTGCGCACCACCGAGAGGGACCCCTCCCAAGGGTTTTGGTACCGGGACTGATCACGCCCCGCACATCAACGCGGCGTTCGGACGAGGCAGAGAATATCGACGGGATCAGCCGAGGGCAAGCCTCAAGCGCGACGACGACGTAAAAGCAGGAGCCCCAGCCAAATCAAGCCCGAGGGCGGCGTCGAAGGGCTTAGATCACAGCCGCAGCCCTCGCCCTCATCAACGCCCACCTCGCCCTCAGCCCCCAGGCCGCCCAGCCCTCGGTCCGCGCCGCCCCATGAGGCGTCCCCAGGCCCAGCGTCCCCAGGCCCAGCGTCCTCAAGCCCAGCGTCCCCAAGCCCGCCGTCCTCTGCGCCCCCCGCGTCCACGCCCCAGGCCGCCACGCACTGCGCGGTGCCCAGCCGCGTTACGCAGCGCTGGTGCCGTGGGCAGGCCACGCGCGCGCAAGGATCATCGGCGCAGCCGCCGTTGACACAGGTCTGCCCCCAGGGGCAGGCCGCCGGATCGCATTGATCCTCGACGCATTGATCCTCGACGCAGATCAAGCCCTCGGCGCACAGCGTCCCCGCGCAGCGAATCGGCAGGCAGATCCCGTCCACGCAGGCCTCGCCGTAGGTGCAGCTCACCTGCGCGCAGGAGAAGACACAGCGCCCGTCGCGGCAGAAGCTCGACGCCCCACACTCCACCCCCTCACAGGGGTCCGCCACGCAGGCGCCCTCGACGCAGATCGACCCGCTGGGGCAGCCCTCGCTGTAGCACCCCTCGGGGCGACAAATGCCCCCAAGGCAGACCTCGCCCTCGGCGCACTCGATCCCCTCACAGTCGCTCTCACAGCGCCCCGTCATCGGCGCGCAGCGCCAGCCCATCGGGCATGACACCCCCGCGCAGAGCGGGATACAATGATCGTTTGTACAGAAGTATCCGTCGGGGCAAGCGCCGAGGTCGCCGCAGGGGGCCACGCAGCCCCCCGCCAGGCAGCTCAGGCCCGGCGCGCACAGCGCCGACGCCCCCGATCCGGGGCGCACGGGCTCATCGATCTGTCCATCGCAGTCATTGTCCACCCCATCGCAGATCTCCACGGTGAGCGGGCCGCAGGCGCCGCAAGCGTTGAGCAAATCCTCGTCGATCTGCCCATCACAGTCGTTGTCCAAGCCGTCGCAGACCTCCTCCTCTGGCCCACGCTCGATGCGACAGACGATCTCCCCCGATAAGGCGCAGGCCAGATGGCCCCGACCGCAGCGCCCCGCCAGCCCGGTGGCGCAGGCCTCGGGCTCAATCACAGATCGCCCGTCCAGGTAAACATCGATTTGTCCATCGCAGTCATTGTCCACCCCATCGCAGATCTCCGGGCGGCCATCCGGCACACAGATATAGCGGTCGCAGACGTCGCCCATGCCGTCCTGATCCGTGTCCGCTTGGCCGGTGTTGTCCATCTTGGGGCAGTTATCGCAGGCGTCGCCGACGCGATCCTCATCTTCATCGGCTTGATCAGGGTTGGGGACGTCGGGGCAGTTGTCCTCGACCCCGCACAGGCCGTCTTCATCGGTGTCGATGCACACGCCGCCGAGGGAGCGCTCCAGCGTGAGGATCGCGAAAGCGTGGCTCGACCACTCACTCCAGCCCATGTCGCTGCCGTTGTGCCCCGTGCCCCAGCGGCCATCGCGATCCTGCCAGCCCAAGAGCGAGACGGCGATGTCGAAGTAGTGGCTGGGGGGCTCATCGGGGTAGCCCTCGGCGACAGGATCGCGATCGCCGAAGTGGTGGGCGTAGATCAAGCCGCCGAGGCCGTCGTCCGTGGAGACGGTCAGGGCCTTCTCCACCGCCCAGAGGTAGTAGTAGGTGCTGGTGGGCGCAAAGCCGCCGATCATGCCGTCGTAGATCCAGCGATCCCGCAGCCAGCGCAGGGCGCGCTGCGGCGACGGCGCGGCGGTGGGCAGCTCCACGAGCCGGGAACACCACAGGCCCGAGGCGGTCATCGATGAGCTGGCGTCTTCATTGGGGTGGTAGCCAAAGCCCCCCGTCTCATCTTGAGCGACGCTGAGGAAGTCGGCGACGCGCGCCAGCGGCGCGGCGGCCTCCTCCACCAAGTTCTGCGCCGCCGCCAGCCCCGCCACGGCGAACTGCGTGGTGGAGAGATCCCCTGAGGGATCGGCCATCCCATAGCTCCAGCCGCCGAGGTTATTGGGCACGATGTTGCCCTGGTGGCGCTCCAAGGCGTTGATCCCGTTGAGCAGCCCCTGCGTGGCCGTCACCTGCGCGCCCACCTCATCCGGCCCGCCGGTGCTCAAGTAGGCCGTCAGCGCCATCAGCGCGCCGCCCGTGGAGTAGGTGTAGGGCACGGCGTGGGGCTCATAGAGGGCCTGCTCGCCGTCGAGCATGGCGGCGACGAGCCGCACGACGATGGCTTGATCTTCGGGGGGCATCTGATCGTAGCCACGGGCCTGGCCCTCAAAGCCGATCCCCCGTCGCTTCTCCAAGAAAGGCAAGATCATCAAGAAGTTATGATCGACCTGTCCGCTGACCACCCCCTGGCCCCGCTCCGCCGTGTGGATCGCGGCGAGGCCCTCGTTGATGGCGGCCTCGACGCGGCAGGCGAAGGGGGTCGCCTCGCACTGCCCCCAAGCGCGGCCCGCCAAGAGGAGGATTAACCCCCAGAGCGCGCGGTTCATCATCTGACTCCTTTTTGATGCAGGCGCTCACTCTCTCACTCTCGCCTCGATCCCCGCAATGTTCGTTTTTCTCCGACCTTTTGCGGCGTAAAGCACGTTGGACTGGCACCCCTCACCCGGATTCCACGCGGGGCGCGGTGAGGGCGAACCCTTCTCGACATGGCCCTTGTTGATAGGGAGAGTGGCGGCGTATCAAGAGGGCCGGAGGTCTCATGGCGCGCGTTGAACTTGATAAACTTCAAAAGCAATATCCCAACGGCTTTAAGGCGGTCGCCGCCCTAGATTTAACCATCGAGGACGGTGAGTTTATCGTCCTCGTCGGCCCCTCTGGCTGCGGCAAGAGCACCACCCTGCGGATGATCGCGGGGCTGGAGACGATCACCGGCGGTGAGCTGCGCATCGATGGCCGCCGGGTCAACGAGGTGCCCCCCAAGGGGCGCGACGTGGCCATGGTCTTTCAGTCCTACGCCCTCTACCCGCACATGACCGTGTTTGAGAACATGGCCTTTGGGCTGCGGCTCAAGAAGATCCCCGAGGCGGAGATCCAAGCGCGGGTCGAGGAGGCGGCTGAGCGGCTGGGGATCACGTCGCTCCTGGCGCGTAAGCCCAAGGAGATGTCCGGCGGGCAGCGGCAGCGCGTGGCCATGGGCCGCGCCATCGTGCGCCACCCCAAGATCTTCCTCTTCGATGAGCCGCTGTCCAACCTCGACGCCAAGCTCAGGCTCCAGATGCGCGTCGAGGTGGGCCGCCTCCACCGCGCCCTGGGCGCCACCAGCGTCTATGTCACCCACGATCAGGTGGAGGCCATGACCCTCGCCGATCGGATCGTGCTGTTGAAGGACGGCGACGTGCAGCAAATCGGGGCGCCGATGGACCTCTATCAGCGCCCCAATAACCTCTTCGTCGCCACCTTTATCGGCAGCCCGGTGATGAACGTGATTCCCGTTCAGTATGAAGACGGTTATCTTCGCGGCGAGGGCCTGAAGTTGCCCTATAAAGGTGAGGTGATCCGCGAGGAAATGCGCCTGGGGATTCGCCCTCAAAGCCTTAAACTCGTTGATGAAGGCGCGCCACACGCGCTGGCGGCGCGCGTTGAGGTCGTTGAGCCGATGGGGAGCGAGACGTTTGTTTATTGTCGATACGGCGATGAGCTGCTGGGCGTGCGCGTGGAGGGGCTGGCGCGCCCCGAGATCGGCGGGCTGGCGCGGCTGGCCTTCGACCTGGAGGCGATCCACCTCTTCGACGCGGCCTCCGGCGCGCGGATTTGAGGCCCTGATGCGCGCCTCAACCCTGATCTCGCTCGCCCTCCTCCTCGCCTGCGGCGGTGAGGCCCCCCCTCAGCCGATCCAGCTCAACCTCTGGCACGCCTATCGCGGCGAAGAGACGGCCACCCTTGAGGCGCTGGTCGCCGAGTTCGAGGCTCAGCACCCCACGCTGCGCGTCAACGCCGTCAGCGTCCCCTTCGACGCCTTCCCCAATAAGATCACGGCGGCCATCCCGCGCGGCAATGGGCCGGATCTCTTCATCTTCGGTCATGATCGCGTCGGCGGCTGGGCCGAGAAGCGCCTGCTTGAGCCCCTTAACCTCTGGTCGGCGCCGATCGCGGGCGCGCCGGACCTCCTGGAGCGCTTCTTTAAGCCCACGGTGGAGGCCCTGGCTTATGAGGGCGGCCTCTATGGCCTGCCGCTCAACTTCAAGACCCTGGCGCTGTTTTATGACAAGGCCCTCGTCAGCGCGCCCGAGACGACGGACGCCCTGATCGCCGCCGCCCGCGCCCTGCGTCAGCGCGATCCGCGCGTCTGGGGCCTGGGCTATGAGGTGGACAGCCTCTATTTTCACGCGCCATGGCTCCACGCCTTCGGCGGCGCCGCCCACTTCAGCCCCGATGGCGCCCTGCGCATGGATCTCAAGGGCGCGGGCGCCAGTATGCGCTTCGCCCACGCCCTCCGCGCCGAGATCATCCCCCCCGAGGCCGACTCTCAGCTGATCACCGGGCTGTTCTATAAGCATCAGCTGGCCTTCGTCATCAGCGGCCCTTGGTTTATCGCCGAGCTTAAGGATCACCCTAGCTGGGGCGTCGCGCCGCTGCCCCTCGTCAACGGCAGCGGGCAGACCCACCCCAGCGGTCAAGATCAGCCCGCGGGCCCCTATCTGGGCGTCGAGGGGCTGTTTATGAGCAGCCGCAGCGCTCATAAGCCCGAGGCCTTCGCCTTGATGCGCTTCCTCACCGATGAGGCCTCGGCCAAGCGCCGCCTCAAGGCCGCCGGGCAGCTCGTGGCCAACCGCGCCACCTACGCTGATCCCGAGGTGGCCGCCGATCCCGTCAATCAGGCGTTTCAGCGCCAGGTGGAGCAGGCTGTCCCCCTCAGCAATAGCCCCCATATGCAGCGGCTGTGGACGCCCATGCAGCGGGCCTTATCCCTCAGCGTCGTCGAGGGCGTAGACCCCACTGAGAGCCTCGCCGAGCTGGTCAAGCGCGTGGAGGAGAGCCGATGAGCCCTCGTAAGCCGGGGCTGCTGGCCCCCCTCTTCGCCCTGCTCCTGGCCGCTGGCGCAGGCGCCTTGGTCTATGCCCAGGAGGCGCGCAGCGAGGCCGAGCGCTTGGCGCTGCTTCAAGCGGCGGAGGGGCCACAGCGCTTGATCACGCCCATCAAGCAGGGCGGCTGGTCCTTCCCACGCCGCTTTGAGGCCAAGGGCGGCGCGATCTTGAGCCCTCAAGACACCCACGTCGCGGCGCTGATCTTCTCAACCGAGGCGACCCCGCCACGCCTCTTTGATCTGGACGGCGACGGCGCCCCCGATCAGGCCCTGGCCGCCCGCCCCGCCGAGGGCGGCGGCTTCCTCGTCGGCGCCGCGCCCCTCACCCCGCCGCCCAGCCTGCCCTGGGGGCTCCTCTGCGTGGCGCTCCTCTTCAGCTTGGGGATGTGGGCTTGGCTGGCCTTTGCTTATCCAGGCCGCTGGGCGGGGCCGCTGGGCGCGGGCTTTGGCGCCCTCAACCTGGGCCTGATCTTCAGCTTCGCCGCCAGCCGCGCCCTCGATGTGTTGCCCGGCGCGCGCCTCAGCGGGGCGCTGCCCCTCGCCGCCGCCCTGATCCCCCTCGTCCTCTACGGCGCCTTGGGCGCCTATACCCGCAGCCTGCGCAGCCCCCACCGCGCCGCTTTCGCCTATATCGCGCCAGCCATGATCGGCATGAGCGTGCTGATCCTCGTGCCCTTCGCCTTCGGCTTTGGCTTGGCCTTCTTCCGCTTTAATGGGCAGACCAGCGAGTTCGTCGGCCTCAGCCACTTCGCCCATATCCTCGCCAGCTCCGGCTACGCCATCACCCACCCGCTGAGCTTCTACTACACCCTGTTTGTCACCGTGATGTGGACCGCGCTCAACGTGGCCCTCCACGTCAGCATCGGGCTGGGGATCGCCCTGATCTTGCGCGAGCCGACCCTGCGCTTTAAGGGCGTCTATCGCGTGCTCTTGATCGTCCCCTGGGCGGTGCCCAACTACATCACCGCGCTGATCTGGCGCGGTATGTTTAACGCCGAGTATGGCCTGATCAATCACGGGCTCTCAGCGCTGGGGCTGGAGAAGATTCAGTGGTTCAGCGCGCCCTTAACCGCCTTCGCGGCCAACCTGATCACCAACACCTGGCTGGGCTTCCCCTTTATGATGGTCGTGGCGCTCGGCGCCCTCCAGAGCATCCCCAGGGACCTCTATGAAGCGGCGGACGTGGACGGCGCTGATGGCTGGCAGAAGTTTAAGCTGATCACCTTGCCGCTCCTGCGCCCTGCGCTGTTGCCTGCGATCATCTTGGGCTCAGTGTGGACATTTAATATGTTTAATATCATCTACTTAGTCAGTCAAGGTCGGCCTAATAACAGCACGGATATCCTCATCGTTGAGGCGTATCGCGTCGCCTTTGAGCAAGAGCGTTACGGTTACGCCGCTGCTTACTCTGTTTTGATCTTTTTGTTGCTATTGCTGTACTCCCGCATCACAGAGCGCGTCAGTAAAGCCGCTGAGGAGGCCTACGGATGAAGATCCCCACGCGCGGCCCGTTGCCACGCCACCTTGGCCGTCACCTCTTCCTCATCAGCTTCACCGCCCTGACGCTGTTCCCCGTGATGTGGGTGATCAAGATGGCCTTGCGGCCTTCTCAGACCTTTGTCACCTCGCTCAACCCGCTGCCTGATACGTTTAGCCTCCAAAATTTTAAGGATGTCATCAACGCGCCCTATTTTTGGACTCAGCTGGGTAACTCCGCGTTGATCTCCGGCGTCACTACGATCGTGGGCGTCTTTTTAGCGTGTACCGCAGCTTATGCTTTTAGCCGCTTTCGCTTCCCCGGTCGCCGCGCGGGTCTGGCGGCCTTCCTCGTCACACAGATGTTCCCCGGCGTGATGATGATGATCCCGCTGTATCAGGTGTTGGATTGGTTGGGCTTGCTTGATCATTGGCTGGGTTTGGTCTTGGTTTATAGTACAACCTCGATCCCCTTCTGTGTGTGGATGCTCAAGGGCTATTTTGATACGATCCCGCATGAGTTGGAGGAGAGCGCCCTGATGGACGGCGCCAGTCAGATCGTGATCTTTTGGCGGATCATCTTGCCGCTGAGCCGCCCCGCCATCGCCGTCACCGCGCTGTTTAGTTTTATGACCGCCTGGAATGAGTTTATCCTCGCCGCCACCTTTATGAGCGATGAGCGCGCCTTCACCTTGCCTGTCCGTTTGCAACACTACGTCGGCAACTACACCACCGAGTGGGGGCACTTCGCCGCTGGCGCGCTGCTCGTCAGCGTCCCGGTGATGGGCCTCTTCTTCGCCCTCCAAAAGCACCTCGTCGGCGGCTTGACCGCCGGGAGCGTCAAGGGTTGATCGACCTCAGCTGTCAAGCGGGCGTGGATCAGCTGCGCCGCTATGCGCCCCTCGTCGATGATCTCGACGCCTTCTTGGCGGCGGCGGCGCGGCCCTTGGACAAGGTGGCTTGGCTCAACCCGCTCAAGGGGGATGTGGGTGAGACCGAGGCCCTCCTGCGCGCCCGCTGTCCGGCGATGATCCCGCTGGGTTGGGCGCCCAATGCCTGGCGCTTGCCCGACGCGCCGCAGCCAGGGGCGTGGATCGAGCACCTCATGGGCCGCCTTTATATCCAAGAGGCCGCCGCGCTGTGGGCGGGGCTGCTGGTGGGCGCGCGGCCCGGGGAGCGTGTGCTGGATATGTGCGCCTCGCCCGGCGGCAAGGCGGCGCAGATCGCCGTGGCCATGGCCGATCAAGGCACGCTCATCGCCAATGAGCGCAGCCGAGGGCGCCTCAGCGCGCTGCGGCGCACCCTGGATCGCCTGGGCGTCACCTGCGCGGCGATCCATCAAGGCGACGGCGCGCGCCTGCGCTTGTCCGAGGGCAGCTTTGATCGCGTGCTGGTTGACGCGCCATGCACTTGTGAGGGGAACCGCCGGCCCCCCCCGCGCCCTGATCCTCGCTTGGACATCACGCCGCCCCCTGCGCTCCGCGCGACGGCGCCGATCGACTTGGAGGCGCAGGCGCGCTTTCGCGCCTCGATCTGTCAGGTGCAGCGGGCGCTGCTGCGGCGCGCCGTGCGGCTGACCCGGCCCGGCGGGGTGATCTTGTACGCCACCTGCACCTACGCCCCCGAGGAGAACGAGGCGACGCTCTCCGCCATCCCCATCGAGGACGCCGTCATCACGCCCATCGAGGCGCCCGAGGGTCTACACGTCAGCCCCGGTGTGCCCACCTGGGGCGGGCAGGTCTATCGCCCCGATGTGGTCCACGCCGCGCGGCTGTGGCCCCATCACAACGACACCGGAGGCTTCTTTGCGGCGCGCCTTATCCGACTTTGAGCCCCACCCCCACCCGGATCTGATCTGGGGCTGGCTGGAGGCGCGCTTTGGCATCCCCCCCAGCGTGTTCGCGGGCCACCGGCTCTGGCGCCGAGGGGCGAGCCCCTCGATCTGGATCGCTGCGGCCACCGCCACGCCGCCGCCGCTCGACCTGGAGAGCTTTGGGATGCTGCTGAGCCGTAAGCCGCCGCCGCACGCCAAGCCCACCAGCGTCTTCTTGCAGCGCTTTGGCGACGCGGCGACCTTGAGCGTCGTGCGCTTGGACGCGGCGGCGGCCAGGCGCTTCTTGTCGCGAGCGGCGCAGCCCATCGAGGCGGCGGGCTTGAGCCGAGGCTATTGCGTGGCGCGCGGGCCGATGGGCGTCCTCGGCTGCGGCTTCTTTGACGGCGCGCGGCTGCTGAGCGAGACGCCCAAGTTCTGGCGAGCGGGGCTCGATCTGGGCTGAGCCTGCGTTATCCTCGCGAATACGGCTTCCCTGGCTTTCACCCTGGAGCGCGCATGAGCCCTCTCCTCCTCACGCTGGCGCTGTGGGCGCCCACCCCGCTGATCCTCCAGCCCTTCGAGGCCTTCCCCCTCGATCAAGCGCAGGCCGTCGCCTCGGCCCTGCGCGCCTATGGCTTTGAGGTCACCCTCGCGCCCACGCGGCCACTGCCCAAGGCCGCCTACTACCCGCCGCGTAAGCGTTATCGCGCCGATCGCCTGCTGGCGCACCTCAACGCCCTGCACCCTGAGGGCAAGATCCTGGGCTTGACCACGCGCGACATCTCCACCACCAAGGGGGCGCATCAGGATTGGGGTGTCTTTGGCTTGGGGGAGCTGGGGGGGCGAGCGGCGATGGTCTCCACGCACCGCCTCAAGCGCGGCGCGCGCGACGCCGCCCACCGCCTACGCCGCCTCCGCCACACCGCGATCCATGAGGTGGGTCACCTCGTGGGCTTGCCGCACTGCGAGGAGCCCGATTGCTTGATGCAGGACGCGCACGGCTCGATCAAAAACACAGACACCTCCGATCACCTCGGCCCTGACTGCCTGCGGCGCTGGCGGGCCCTCAACGGGCTGGGCGAGGTAGACGCGCCGTCGTCGCCCTGAGCCGGGTCGAGATCTGGCGCTGGCGCGGCGATGGGCTTACATTGCCGCCATGCGCACGCCCCCCTTCACCCCACAGCACGCGAGGCCCCGTTGAGGGCCGCGATCATCGGCGGCGGCTTCTCCGGGCTGGCCGCCGCCCTGCGCCTTAAGCGCGCGGGCTTCGAGGTCGCGGTCTATGAGGCCAGCGGGCGCTTGGGCGGCCGCGTTCGCTCCGCCCGCTGTGAGTCGATCCCCCTTGAGCTGGGGGTCGAGGGCTTCTTGGACACCGACCTGGCCACCCTGGAGCTGGCCCGCGATGTGGGCCTCGGCGGCGATCTCCTCTTCGCCAAGCCGCAGCGCGTGGAGTACCTCCTGGGCCTCGCCGATCGGCTCGCGCCGCTGCCGATGAACCCCAAGGCGCTGCTGGCCTCGCCGCTCTTGAGCCTCCCCGGACGCCTGCGCGCCCTCGGCGAGCCCTTGGCCTCGCCCCCGACGGCCGAGGGCGCCTCTGAGAGCGTGGCGGCGTGGGCGACGCGTCGGCTCGGCCCCGAGGCCCTTACGCAGATCATCCGCCCCGTGGTGCGCGCCCTCACCGGCGATGATCCCGAGGCCCTAGAGGCCCAATCGGCCTACCCCGCCTTGCGCCGCTTGACCCTCGCCCACGGCGGCTATCTGCGCGGCGCCCTGGCCCAGCGCCGTCAACGCACCGGCCCGCTCTTTGGCCCTGGCGGGCGCCTTATCACCCCCCGCGAGGGCATGAGCGATCTCATCGAGGGGCTGTACCGCGCCCTCAACGGCGCGGTACACCTCAACGCCCCCGCGCGCGGCTTGACCCGTCACCGCAACGATTGGGGGTTTCAAGCGGGGGATGAGCGTGTGTACGCGGATCTGCTCGTCCTCGCCCTGCCCGCGCCGAGCATGGCGGCGCTGCTGGCCCCCTTGGACGCGGCGCTCGCCGAGGCGCTGGCCGAGATCCGCTATATGGCCGCGGAGCGGCTGGCCCTCGCCTTCCCCCAAGGCGGGGCGCCGCAGCCCTTCGGCGCCGCCGCCGCGCTGCTGGATGATGAGGGCCTCCACCGCGTGGACTTCTACGGCGCGCTCTTTCGCCCCCAAGCCCCCTGGACCCTCGTCCACGCGCTGCGGCATATCCCCGAGCCGCGCCTCAAGCCCGCCACCTCGATGCTTGAGGCCTGGCGGGCGCGCTTCGGCGGCCCCCCCGCGCAGACATGGTCCTGGCGCTTTGAGCTGGCCCGCCCGCGCTTTGAGCTGGGCCACGCCGAGCGCGTCGCCCGCGTCGCCGCCCGCCTCGACGCGCTGGATGGCCTCCACCTCATCAGCGACGCCCTCAACGGCGCGCGCCTGGAGGATCTGGCCCAAGCGGCGGAGGCGCTGCCCGCCGCGGCGATGAGGCTGGAGCGATGAGCTTGACGCCCTTGCCCCAGGCCACCCTCGATCAGCTCGCCCACGGTGAGGGCCTCTTGGTCTTGGGGCCGGGCTTTGGCCCACCCGAGCTGAGCCTCGATGCCTTGCTGGCGCGGCTGGCTGAGGTGGCCCCGCAGCTGGAGGACGCCGCGCTCGATCTCAGCGGCTTGGAGGGCTTGAGCCGCGCTGAGCGGCTGGAGATCAGCGCCCAGGCCCTGGGCCGCGCGCGCCTCTCAGCCGCCCTCGCCGCCCTCTTGCCCACCGAGGCGGCCCTGCGCGCCCGCCTAGAGCCACACCACGCGGCGCTGCTGGGCTTGCCCTTCAGCGTCATCCTCGACGTCAACCTCCACGCCCTGGCGCGCGCCGCCCTCTACGCCCTCCCCTGGCCGCCACGCCCGATCTCGGAGGTGGAGAGCGGGCTGGGACCGCCTGGCCCTCGGCTGGTGCGCCCGCGCGGCGATCTCTTCACCGAGATTGGCGCCCTGACGCGACGCGAGGAGTCGGCGTGGGTGGCTGATCACGCCGCGTTGGTGGCGACGCTGCGGCGCGCGGCGCTGCGTGGCTGCGTCTTCTATGGCTTTGAGCCTCGCGATCCGGCGCTGCGCTGGATCTATGAGGAGCTGCTTGAGGCGCCCGCGGGGATCGTCCTCGCCGCCCGCTGCGAGGGGCTGTGGCGGGCCTCCTGGGCGACGCGCGGCCTGCGCTTCTTCAGCGGCCCCCTCGACGCCCTCGCCGCCCAGCTCATCGAGGGCGTCGCCCAGCACCGCCCGCCGCCCGATCTGATCGCCCGCTTGGCGCTTGGCGCCGACGCCCTGCGCGATGAGGTGGCCGCCGCGCTGGCGACGCTGCCCGAGGCGCAGCTGGGCCAGAGCGCGGAGCAGGCGCGCCGCGCCCTGAGCCTCTACCTTGGCTTGGCCCGGCGCCGCCTCCCCTTGCCCACAGCCCCCTTGGCGGCCTTGGCGGCGCGCTGCGCTCGGCTGGGCGCGCGACGAGA